>CAZYTR010000160.1:0-29560 GCA_964650365.1 uncultured Alcaligenaceae bacterium
CTTTGGTCATCGCCTTCAATGAAACGCCTCATCGCAACTCCCAGTGCAGCGATGACCAAGGGATATAGGGTCGGTCCGTTTTCACACAGCCTGGTCGCAGGGGGCCTGTCCGGTTTCCGACCATGTCAATGACCGCTTCGGGTCGGAAGTTGCCGTTCAGACACTGCCTGTCTGATCGAGTCCTGACTACTACAAATCAGAGTAAGGGTCCCGGGTCACTAGAACGTGTACCTCTGTATTGGGATCATCTCCTGTTTTCTCTGCGTTCCTTTGCGTTCTTTGCGCCTTTGCGTTGAGGTTGAGGCTTGAGTGGTTATTGCAGCCGGCCGTTGGCCGGCGAGATGAGCGTTGACGCAGAGAAAGGCGGTGCTCAGTGCGCGGTGCGCAGTGCTAGGAGAAAGGTAAGGTCGGCAACACTCTTCCTAGCGCCTAGCGCCTCGTGCCTAGCGCCTTGTACCTCGTACCTCACACCTCGCACCTCCCACCTCGCACCCCGCACCACTGACTTGACCTGTCTGCAAGCTTCCCCGAGACTCATCCAAGCCGCGACTGGCTGCGTATCATTTCCGCTGTACAAGCCCATCAAGGAGAATTTGCATGGATACCTATTACCACCCGCACGATTTGTCCAAGTTCGCCGAGATGGGCAAGGGCAACAAGGAGTTGTGGGAAAAATTCATTGGTTACTACGGTGCGGTGTTCGCCGAGGGCGCGTTGTCCGAGCGGGAGAAGGCGTTGATCGCGCTGGGCGTGGCCCATGCGGTGCAATGCCCCTACTGCATTGACGCCTATACCGAGGCCTGCCTGGAGAAAGGTTCGAATGTAGAGGAGATGACCGAGGCAGTGCATGTTGCATGCGCCATTCGTGGGGGCTCGTCGCTGGTGCATGGCGTGCAGATGCGCAACGTGGTCGACAAATTGTCGATGTGAGACTGTGGACATGGGGCTCACACTCGTTTCCCGGAGGGACCCGCTGGCTTCGAGCCAGGAGCAGTTGAATCGGCTCGCCGTGCCGAAGACCTGTCTGCCGTTCGAGGAAAAGCTGGCTACAGCGGGAATTCCGCCGCTTCACGCCACCGGGATCACGGTTTTTCAGATCAACGTCGGAAAGTTCTGCAATCAAACCTGCCGGCATTGCCACGTCGATGCCGGGCCCGAGCGCACCGAGCAGATGACGCGCGAAACTGCCGAGCTGTGCATCAGGGTGCTGTCGCAGACTGACATTCCCACCGTCGATTTCACCGGTGGGGCGCCGGAGCTCAATCCTAACTTCCGCTGGCTGGTCGAGCAGGCGCGCGCATTGGGGCGCCACGTCATCGACCGCTGCAATCTCACCGTCCTGCTGCTGAAGCCGCAGGCGGACCTCGCCGAGTTCCTGGCGAGCAATCGCGTGGAAGTGATGGCCTCGCTGCCGTATTTCCAGTCGTCGCAAACCGATGCCCAGCGCGGGGACGGAGTGTTCGAGAAATCCATCCTGGCCATGCAGATGCTGAACCGCCTGGGTTACGGCGTGGAAGGCAGCGGCCTCGTGTTGAATCTGGTGCAAAACCCGGTCGGCGCTTTTCTGCCGGCGAAGCAGGACGCCGCCGAGGCGCAGTTCCGTCGCGAGCTGTTGCGGCGACACGGCGTTACTTTCAATCATTTGTACACGATCACCAACATGCCGATCAGCCGCTTTCTCGAATTCCTCATCGAGAGCGGCAACTACGAGGGCTACATGGAGCGGCTGGCAAACGCGTTCAATCCCGCGGCGGCCGCGGGCCTGATGTGCCGCTACACGCTGTCGGTCGGCTGGGAGGGCACGCTCTACGACTGCGACTTCAACCAGATGCTGGATTTGCCGCTGGGCAACGGAGCGCCGAGGCATCTTCGCGACTTCGACACTGCGAAATTGAACGGCAGACGGATTGTCACCGCGAATCACTGCTACGGCTGCACCGCCGGGTCTGGTTCATCGTGCGGCGGTGCCGTGACCTAGCTTCGCGCAATGACAGCCGGCCGATGGCCGGCATCAGAAGCGTTGACGCAGAGGACACAGAGGAACGGCAAGAAAGGGCGCAGAGAAAATCAGGACTCGGCAAAAAGCGGAAATTTGTCGTGGCTGATGAGTGGCGTGTAGTAGGTGAAAATTGAGCTGACGGGCAGTATCCGACCAGGTTGGCTCTAAATTTGTATATAAATCGCTGAAACCGGGCAACTGCAGTCATTGAAGCCGTGACTTCAGAACCACGCCGATCGACCGCTCCTAGCCACTTACCGGTCATTCGACATACTGCATTGCCTGGCCTGAATGGGCGGCGCTTGCGCAATATACCTGTTCATATATAATCAAGGCATGCCCGACAAAGAAAAGCCGCTGGGATGGATTGGGAGCGCTAAAAAGGATTTGATGGCGCTTCCTACCAAGGTCCGGAAGTTCTTCGGTCACGCCTTGGACTTTGCACAGAGAGGTGGTCAGCACGACGCAGCGAAGACGCTCAAAGGGTTTGGTGGTGCTGGCGTCATTGAGGTAGTCGAAGACGATGCCGGCGGCACGTATCGTGCTGTCTATACCGTAAAGTTCGACGAGGCTGTGTTCGTTCTGCATTGCTTTCAGAAGAAGAGTAAGAGCGGGATCACAACACCAAAAGAGGATATGAACATCATTCGCGCCAGGCTAAAAGTTGCCGAGGCGCTTGTAAAGGAGCTACGAAATGGCAAAGCGCATCATTGACGGCATCGAAGTCGAAGCTAGTTCCGGCAACGTCTATGCCGACTTAGGCCTGCCGAATGCCGAGAAGCTCAAGATCAAGTCCGGCTTCGTGATCGAAATCACGCGGGCGGTACGAAAGCTTGGCTTGACTCAGCAAGAAGCGGCAAAGCGCATGGGTATCACGCAACCAAAGGTATCCGACATGATGCGCGGCGACTTCTCCAATCTATCCGAGCGGAAGCTAATGGATTGCCTGACTCGGCTCGGCTATGACATCGAAATAAAAGTGAAACCGGCATCTAAGCGTGTGGGGCATTTGATGCTGGCTATCGGTTGATGGCCCTTGGCTATATATCCTGACTTTGGCGCCTTGATCGTGCCGGCCTTTGAATGACCGGTCGGAACCTACTACGCGTCATTGGCGACACTGGCTGCCCGTCGAGACCGCGCCCTTCAGGCTCGTCTTCAATCTGAGGACCGCCAAGACCTTGGGGCTGACGATCCCGCAATCGATTCTCCTCCGCGCAGATGAGGTGATACGGTGACGGGCCGCTCTTGGCCGTACAGCGAAGGCCGCGACGGTCCGATTACTTAGAGCGCGACAGGCAGCAAGGGTTCGTTTGCAACTCTTCGTATGTATACGATCTACGGCCAAATCGTTCAGACACTGTGTGTCCGATCAATTCTCAACTACTGCGGTTCAGGTGCCAACACGGGAATGTGGTCAATTGTGACTGGCCCGCGACGTTAACTTTACTTCGTTCGCCCTCTTACGTTCATCGAATGTCCTTTGCGCCTTTCTTTCGTCTTTGCGCACTTTGCGTCGAACGCTTTTGATTTTCCTTTTAGGGACTGCGACGACAGAAAACAAAAACCCCGCTGCGCGTCGCCGCGGAGCGGGGTTGGTGCGCATGCGCCTGGTTATTGAATTCCCAGAATCGCCATCGCCTTGCCCAGGGTGTCCACCGACTCCTGGTGCTTGCCGGACTTGTGCAAGGTCTCGCCTTCGGCCCGCAGCTTCTTCACTTCCGCGAGCTTGTCGGCGGAGATGTTCGGTTTGTTCGCCAATGCTTCGTCGATTTTCTTCATGTCCATCGGGCAGTGCATCGCAAACGCGCTGCCCGCCAATGCGAACATTACGGCAGCAATCAGAGTGCGCAGTTTCATCGTTGTCTCCTCGTGTCGTGATTCGGAAGTTCCTGGTTGACCCGTTTGACCGCGGTCGATTACCGCCGTTCCGGGACGCCCGCAGATTCTATACCTTTGCGAGAAGGATAAAATAGCGTCCTTGACTACCAGCGCATTGCAGACCGTTGTCTTCTTCTGACGACTTTAGGCCGCCGCCCTTTACCCGAGATTGGCTGGCGGAACGTCTTCGCCGGCAGGGCATGCTGCCGGAGGATGCCAATTTCCCCCGTTACACCCATCCCGCCGAGCGCGAGCCGGTTCCGGCTGCGGTGCTGGTGCCGGTGGTGAACCAGCCGGCCGGGCCGACTCTGCTGTTCACCCAGCGCACCGCGCATCTGCACGACCATGGCGGGCAGATCAGCTTCCCCGGCGGCCGCGTGGATGAAGGCGATCCCGACCGGATCGCCACGGCATTGCGCGAAGCCGAGGAGGAGACCGGACTGAGCCGGCAGCGCGTCGAGATCATCGGGCGTCTGCCGGACTACGATATCCTGACCGGATTCCGCGTGACGCCGATCGTCGGTTGGGTGGAGCCTCCGTTCGACCTGAGTCCCGATCCTTTCGAAGTGGCCGACGTATTCGAAGTGCCACTGGAATTCTTTCTCGACCCGGTAAACCATCGGCGCCACAGCGACGTAATCAACGGGCGCACCCGCCACTTCTATTCGATGGCTTACGGCGATCGCTATATCTGGGGCGCTACCGCCGGGATGCTGTACACGCTCTATCAGATTCTTACCGGCAGATCATGAACCGTGAATACCGTGAATGTCGTGAATATCGTGAATATCGTGAATATCGTGAATGTCGTGAATGTCGTGAATGTCGTGAATGTCGTAACTACAGATGGCGATCCAATACGAATTGACGACCGATTTCGAGTGATTTGGTTTCTATCAGACTTCTTGATCTGAGTACTTCGAATCACGGTATTCACGACATTCACGATATTCACGACATTCACGGATTTGCGATGATCGAACTCCTGACCCTGTTGATTTTCGTTGGCGGCGCGTGGTTCTGGACCGACAGCATGCGCGCGCGCGAAGCGGCGCTCGACGCCGGCCGTCGCGCCTGCGCCGCGGAAGGCGTGCAGTTGCTCGATTGGACGGTGATGCTGAAACAGATGCGGCTCGGCCGCGACGACGAGGGCCGGCTGCGCGTGAGGCGGGTGTACGAGTTCGAATTCAGTGACACCGGCGACAACCGCATCAAGGGCAGCATCACGCTGCTGGGCCGGGAGCTGCTGGCGCTGAATCTTCCGGTCGCGGCAATCGTCCCATCCAACGTCGTCCGGCTGCACTGATTCCCCTTCCCGGCAATTCATCCCGTGCCGGCGCGCATCCCCCCACCCCAACCCTCCCCCGCTTGCGGGGGAGGGAGAGGGAGGGCGCGTTTCTGCCGAGCTGACTGATACATGCCACTAGGAACGTCTTGCCGACAACAGCTTGTGCAAGCTGATTTTGCGGACTTCGGTCTTGCTGGTCTCGATATGGATCTGAAGTAATCTGATTGCGCGAGCGGTGTCCTGCCGCAGCACGGCGCGAAGAATCTGCGCATGCTCCTGGTAAGTGGCCACGATGCGGCCGGCTTCGGTGAAATCGAGCCGGCGGAGCAAGTGGATGCGTTCGGTCACCTCCTGATGGCAGCGAGCCATCTCGCGATTGCCTGTCGCGACGACCAGTGTGCAGTGAAACGCTTCGTCGAGCGCGCACACCTGCTCCCCGTCGTCGAGCCTTGCGTCCGCCGGCGTCAGCCAGACTGATTTCAATTCCTCGATGCCGGGGCGCGCGGCCTGATCGCAGAGCTGCTTGACGGCCGCCGTTTCGAGCGCGATGCGCAGGTCGTACAGATCGTCGAACTTCTTGAAGTCGAGTTCACGAACACTCCAGCCGCTGCGAAAGTGCACTTGCAGGTAGCCCTCGCGCTCCAGGCGGTGGAGCGCTTCGCGCGTCGGGGTGCGGCTGACCTCGAGCCGCCCGGCGACTTCGTTCTCGGTAAAACGATCCCCGGGGAGCAGGCGGAAATCGAAGATGTCCTGCTTGATGCCCAGGTACACGGACTCGGCGAGGGACGGTTTGCGTTTCTTGTCAGACGACACCTTCTTGCGCTTCCCGGCGGCAGGTCCGGCGGCCGCCGACCGGCCGCGATTGCCAGTCCGCTTCAACGCGCGGCCTTGCTGGCGAGATACGCGCGCCAGCCGCCGAGGTGCGAGATCTCCTCGGCGCCGTTCACCGCCCAACTTTCGCACAGGAAACACTGAACCCACTCGCCGTCATCGAGTTCGACGCGGCCAATTCCCAGCGGCGACGGAATCGCCGCTACGAACGAGCCATACTCCGCTACGGGCAGCCTCCATACCTCTACGTCTATGACGCTGCCATTCGCGGCATCGCGAATCAGGCCTGGTTTTGGCGGCACAGTGCCGGGCAGCGCGAACAGACGGTAGTGCGCGGTGGTGCGCGCCGGTCTTTCCAACCGCCCGCCGCGCTCGGTCAATTGATGATTAAGCGGCAGTCCCGACAGGTGCGCCCCGACCACCGCCACGCGCACGCTACCGTCGCCGGTGGTGATCGGCGCGGGCGGCGGCAACACTTCGTCCAGTGCGCCGAGATTGAGCCCGGTGAGATGATGGAAGCGCTGCGCCAGATCCGCGAGCATGAGATCGGATCCTGCCGGCGCGATCAGAGTGATGCCGAAAGGCAGGCCGTCCGGCCGCATCGAGGCTGGAACCGCGAATGCGGCGAGGTCCATGAGGTTCACGAAATTGGTGTAGTGCCCGAGCCTGCGGTTGTTGAGAAACGGTTCCGCAAGTACTTCCTTGATGGTGTAGATGGTCGGTGCGGTCGGTACCACCAGCACGTCCGCTCGGTCCCAGAGTCCTGCGGCGCGCTTCTTCAGCGCCTCCAGCTTGGTCAACCCGGAGAAGAGGTCCGCGGCTGAGTACTTGGATGCCCCCTCGATGATCTTGCGCACCACCGGATGCACCTGGCCGGGATGGCTTTCAAAGAACGGGCGGATCGCTGCAAGCCGCTCCGCCACCCAGGGACCTTCGTAGAGCAGCGCAGCCGCTTCCAGGAACACCGAGAAATCGACACCGATCGGCCTGCCGCCGAGGCCTTCGAGCTTGTCGACTGCGTCGTGGAACGCGTGCCTGGCGTGGTCGTCGCCATGGAACTCAAGCGGTTCTGGCAGTGCGAAATTGAAGCGCTCGGGCAGCGACGGGACGGACAGATTCAGGGCGCGCGACCAAGGATCGTCCAAATCGGGGCCGCGTGCTGCATCGAGTACCGCGACCGCGTCGGGCACGGTGAGCGCGAAGACCGATACGCAGTCCAGCGACTGGCAGGCTGGTACCACACCGCGCGCGCTGATCAGGCCGCGGCTGGGTTTGAGACCGACGATGTTGTTGAATCCGGCCGGTACCCGGCCCGACCCTGCAGTGTCGGTCCCGAGCGAAAAGCTCACCTGGCCGCGGGCCACAGTGACCGCGGAGCCCGAACTGGAGCCGCCGGAGATATACTCGGGCCGGAACGCGTTGGGTACTGAGCCATAGGGCGAGCGCGTACCCACCAATCCGGTGGCGAACTGGTCCAGATTGGTTTTGCCGATCACGATGGCGCCCGCTGCCTCGAGTTTCTCCACCGCTGCAGCGGAGCGCTCTGGAATATAGGAAAAGGCGGGACAGGCCGCGGTGGTCGGAAGCCCGGCAACATCGATGTTGTCCTTGACCGCGAACGGGACCCCATACAGCGGCAGGCGGTCGATTGCGCGCGGGTCGTCGCGCAGCAATTGTTCGAGTTGGCGGGCGCGGAGTTTGAGCGCGTCGGGCCCGACCCTGCAGATCCAGGCGCAGGCATAGGCTTCATCGTTCCCGGATTGCAGTGATTCCACCACTGCGCTGGGAGTACGCTTGCCCGACCGGTAATCGGCGAGCAGCGAAGGTATGATCATGGACACTGCTTTCCCCCGTGTTGCATCTTGTATACCATTGAGTATACCAAGGCAGTGAAAAGCGGGCGCGGCGCGGTTCTCCCGTCGGGCTCACCGGTGACGCGGGGCCAGGCAAACGGTACATTGAGGAGGGAAAAAAAATGGCAACCAAGGCGATCGAGGCTGAACCGTACGAACTGGAATTCGATCCGAAGTCCACGGCGCTGCTGATCATCGACATGCAGCGCGATTTCGTCATGCCGGGCGGATTCGGCGAGGCACTGGGCAACGACGTGACGCCGTTGCTGGCGACCATCGCGCCGATCAAGCGGGTGCTGGAGGCGGCGCGCAAGAAGGGGATGCTGGTCATCCACACTCGCGAGGGCCATCGGCCGGACCTGACCGACTGCCCACCGACCAAGCTGGTGCGGGGTAGGGGAAAAATACGCATCGGCGATGCCGGGCCGATGGGGCGCATACTGGTGCGCGGAGAAATCGGCCACGACATCGTGCCGGAACTGTATCCCGCACCGGGGGAACCAGTGATCGACAAGCCCGGCAAAGGCGCGTTCCATGCCACCGACCTGGATCTCATCCTGCACGATCGCGGCATCAAGACGCTGATCGTATGCGGCGTCACCACCGAAGTCTGCGTCAACACCAGCGTGCGCGAGGCCAATGACCGCGGTTACGAATGCGTAGTGCTGTCTGATTGCGTCGGGTCTTATTTCCCGGAGTTCCAGAAAGCCGCGCTCGCCATGATCAAGGCCCAGGGTGGCATATTCGGCTGGGTGTCGGACTCCCGCCGGGCGCTGGCCGCGCTCGGTGCGTGAGGTCAACCACTCGGTTTTTGGGCGCTGTTCGGGCGGTCTTGTGACAGACGGGGGGATGGTCTTGTTCGCAGACAGCGTCGGGGCGCGCGTGCCGCCGCACGCCCGTGCGCGGGTACACAGCGTGTTTCTGCGTGCCTGCAATATCGAAACGGATTCGGGCGAACTGGTCACGTTGCTTGCAGCCGGCTCCGGCAATCTCCCGCACGGAATCCGCTGCGCCCTGTCGTTCGCGCCGCTGCGCCAGGGGCAGGCGGCGATCCTCGAAGGCGCGACGTTGCGCGTTCCGGCTGCGGATTTGGTGGTGAATCTCTCCCGTGCCGCACTCTGGAACGGAACAGTCGCCGCCGCGTCGCCCGGCCTGTGCGGCGCGCAGGGGCAAGGAACGCTGCGCGAATTGTGCGAGACGCTGCGCGAGCACGCGCCGGATCAGGGGTTTGCGCCGGCGCTTTTCTGCTCAGGTAACCCCCGCTCTGCGCTCGAGCGCGCGCTGGCCGCGCGGATCGGGCAAACACTGCCGATTCTGGCGCACGCGACCGAAACGAAAGATGCCGCCGAAGTTGTTTCGGCCTTGAGCGCATTGGTGGGCCTCGGCGCCGGGCTCACCCCGGCGGGAGATGACTTCATAGTCGGTTACCTCGCAGCACTGTGGAGCCGTTCGTACCGTGAACCCGGCATCACTTCGCTGCTACGTGCGCTCGCGGTGACGGGCGGAGAATTGTCGCTGCATACCAACGCGATCAGCCGCCAGATGCTGCTCGACGCACTTCAAGGCCATTTCGCGGAGCGCCTGACTGAAGTCGTGCGTTGCGTTGGCGATGGCGGCGGCGTCGCCGGCGCCAGCCTGCGGGCGCTGAAAGTCGGACACAGTTCGGGTGCGGACGCGCTGTGCGGGCTGCTGTTCGGATATTCGCCGACGCTGGTTGCCAGGCCGATCCGGGCCGGCGCCACCGAACGTCATTTCGGAGATCGCGGTGCCGCGCGCGCGGCAGCGATCGCCAGCTGATCAGGGAGAACCGGACTTGTCGGCCACGCTGGTGAAAATCGTGCCCCGGGAATACCGGGACTCCGTTTCGCTGATGCAACTGTCCGCGATGCTGGGCAAGCTCCCGGGCGTGGAGCAGGCCTCCGCCGTAATGGCCACCGAGAACAACCTGGCATTGCTTGCGGAAGCGGGACTGCGCGTGGACGCGAAGGGCGCGGGTGCGAGCGACTTGCTGATCGTGGTGCAGGGAGAGAAGTCGGCGTTGCCCGCCGCCATCGAGGAGGCGATCAAGAGCCTCACACGGCAGACCGAGGACAACGTCGGTGAAGCGCGGGCGGTACTGCGCCCGCGCAGCATCCAGATGGCGCTGAAGACCACTCCTGAAGCCAACATGGCGCTCATATCCACGCCGGGGGACTACGCGGCGGCCGAAGCGATGAAGGCGTTGCGCCTCGGGCTCAACGTGATGTTGTTCAGCAACAACGTCTCCGAGGAGGAGGAACTCCTGCTCAAGCGGTTCGCGCGCGATGCCGATCTCATTGTCATGGGACCGGACTGCGGCACAGCGATCATCAATGGAACGCCGCTCGCCTTTGCCAACGTGGTGAAGCGCGGTCCGGTAGGCGTGGTTGGCGCCTCGGGCACGGGGTTGCAGCAGGTCACCGTGCTGGTGGACCGGCTTGGCTCGGGAATCTCTCAGGCGATCGGCACCGGCGGGCGCGATCTGCACAGCGATATTGGCGCGATCTCGATGCTCAAGGGACTGAAGGATCTGGCCGCGGACCCCTCGACCCAGGTCATCGTGCTGATATCGAAACCGCCCGCTCCCGAAGTGGCCGAGCGCGTGCTCGCCGAGGCCGCCAAGGCCGGCAAGCCGGTGGTAGTGAACTTCCTCGGCACCGATCCAAAGCAGGTCGGGCGCAAAGGCGTGCACGCCGTGAAAACGCTGGAAGATGCGGCGCGCGCGGCGGTGGCCATCGTCAAGGGCGAGAAACCGCGTGACAGTTACGCCGAACCGCAGTCCGCGCCGTCCGGGGTGCCGCGCTTCGCCGACACGCAGCGCTATGTGCGCGGGCTCTACAGCGGCGGCACGTTTTGCTACGAAGCCACGCTGCTGCTCGGCGAACTGCTGGGCGACGTGCATTCGAATACGCCGACGCGCGGAACCACGGAACTTGCCGATGTCTGGCAAAGCCGGCAGCACACGCTGGTCGACCTCGGAGATGACGTCTTCACGCGCGGGCGCCCGCACCCGATGATCGATTATCGCCTGCGCATCGAGCGCATCGGCAAAGAGGCCGAGGACCCGGAGACCGCCGTGATCCTGCTCGACGTGGTGCTGGGATACGGCAGCCACATGGATCCGTCCAGCGAACTGGTGCCGGCGATCCATCGCGCGCGCGCGACCGCATCTGCGCAGGGAAGGGCCATCGCCTTCGTCGGCCAGATCTGCGGCACCGCCGCTGATCCGCAGGATTTTGCCCGGCAGGCGCGCGCGCTTTCCGATGCCGGCATGCTGTTCGCCGAAAGCAACGCCCAGGCCGTGCGTCTCGCGGCCGGCATCGCCTCCACGCTCGCCCCGTCGCAGGCGCAGCGCATGCGCAAAACTTAGTGCAAGCCCAGAACGCAATGAACAAGCTGTTCCAGGAAAACCAGCCGCTGATCAACATCGGATTGCAGTCGTTCGCCGATTCCATCGTGGCGGCGGGGGGCAAGGCGGTGCAACTGGATTGGACTCCACCCGCCGGGGGCAATCGCGCGGCCGGCTGGTGCCTGGCGCAGTTGCTGAACCATCCGTTGCTGGAGACTGCCAACGAGAAAGCCTATGCCGCCTTCCTCGCCGCGCAGCCGGTGCTTACCGGGGTCGGTGTTGCGCGCGAGCACTTGCCGGAAATGGGCGATCGCATGATCCTGCACGCCGGACCGCCGATTGCCTGGGAGGAAATGTGCGGGCCGATGCAGGGGGCGGTGATCGGCGCGATCCTTTACGAAGGCTGGGCCGCGGACGCTGACGCGGCCTGGCGCCTGGCGGGCAGCGGCGGCATCGCGTTCGAGCCCGCGCACCATCACGCCGCGGTGGGGCCGATGGCCGGAGTCATCAGCCCGTCGATGCCGGTATGGATCGTCGAGAATGCGGCGGGCGGGAATCGCGCGTTCTCCAACCTCAACGAAGGGCTCGGCAAGGTGCTGCGTTTCGGCGCCAATTCTGCGGAAGTGATCAAGCGCCTGCAGTGGATCGCGCAGGTGCTTGCGCCCGCGCTCGGTGCGGCGCTCGCGAAGCTCGGCCCGATGGAACTCAAGCCGCTGATCGCGCAGGCGCTGCAGATGGGTGACGAGGTCCACAACCGCAACGCGGCCGCGTCGTCGTTATTCCTGAAGAAGATCGTCCCCGCGGCGTTGCACTCCGGCTTCGATGCGAAAGCGATCGCCGATGCGGTGACGTTCATCGCCGGCAACGATCACTTCTTCCTGAACCTTTCGATGGCGGCGTGCAAGACCATGCTCGATGCGGCGCATGGCGTGCCGGGCAGCAGCCTGGTCACCGCCATGTCGCGCAACGGCGTGCGCTTTGGCATCCGCCTTTCGGGGACCGGCGAACAATGGTTCGAGGCGCCGTCCCCGGTGGTTGGCGGACTGTACTTTCCGAGTTACGGACCGGAGCACGCGGCGCCCGACATGGGCGACAGCTCTATAACCGAGACTGCCGGCCTTGGCGGCTTTGCGATGGCGACGGCGCCGGCAATCGTGCAGTTCGTCGGCGGTACCCCGGAGGACGCCATAGCCAATACGCGCGAAATGCGGCACATCACGTTGGGACGCAACAGCGCATTCACGCTGCCGGCGATGAATTTCAGCGGCACGCCCGCCGGCATCGATGCCCGCCGCGTGCTCGACACCAATATCACGCCGATCATCAACACCGGCATAGCGCACAAGGAGGCGGGAGTCGGCCAGATCGGCGCCGGCATCACGCGCGCGCCGCTCGAGTGCTTCACCCAGGCCATCATCGCGCTGGCGTCGCGGGTCGGCGTCGGCATGCCCGGCAGCATCCGCTCCACACCCGCATAAAGGAAATCGCGATGGCCAAGCGCAAGCAAACAGCGGTCGTTGCTGTCGGCGGCAATTCGCTGATCGTGGACGACCAGCACCAGTCGATCCCCGACCAGGTGAAGGCGGCGACGACGACGTCGCATTACGTCGCCGACATGGTCGAGGCCGGCTGGACCGTGGTCCTCACGCATGGCAACGGCCCGCAGGTGGGCTTCATCCTGCGCCGTTCTGGAATCGCGAAGGGCGTGGTGCCCGAGGTGCCGGTGGACTATGCCGACGCCGACACGCAGGGCGCGATCGGCTATATGTTCCAGCGCGCGCTGTACAACGAGTTCCAGCGCCGCAAGCTCAAGCGCAAAGTCGTGGCCGTGGTTACCCAGGTGCTGGTGGATCCAAAGGATCCCGCATTCCGCAATCCGACCAAGCCGATCGGCGCGCACATGACCGAGGATGTGGCCAACTCGCTCGCGAACGATTTCGGCTGGGTCGTGAGGGAAGACGCCGGCCGCGGCTGGCGGCGCGTGGTCGCCTCGCCGATGGCGCAGCAGATCATCGAGCGCGACATCATCGAGGCGCTGATCGACCTGGGCTATATCGTGATCGCGTGCGGCGGCGGTGGAATTCCAGTGCTGCGCGATGCGCAGGGCGACCTGCAAGGGCTCGAGGCTGTTATCGACAAGGACTTCGCATCCAGCCTTCTGGCACGAGATCTCGGCGCCGAACTGTTCGTGGTGTCCACCGGCGTGGAGAAAGTGGCGGTCGACTTCGGCAAGCCGACGCAACGCTGGCTCGAACGCATCACGCTGGCGGAAGCGCGCAAGTATCTTGCAGAAGGCCAGTTCCCAAAGGGAAGCATGGGCCCTAAGATCGAGGCGATCATTTCATTTCTGGAGGGCGGCGGCACACGCGCGCTGATCACCAACCCGCCCAATCTCGGGCGCGCGTTATCCGGCGCCACAGGCACGCACATCGTGCCTGCCTGAGCGCCGGATCGCGCGGCTGCGCTGCTTTTGCTCTATGCAGCCGAGGTCTGGCGCGACATTGCCAGACAGAGCGCGCCGAACATCACGTAACCGAGCGACACCAGCGGCGAGACCATCCAGCCCAGAGCCGGCCCGTGTATCAGGCCGACAAAGGCCAGTGCCGCGCCGATGAATGCCGTCACTGCGGCTTGGCTAAGCTTGCGGTCGATGATGAACGCCGCCATCGCACCCAGCACCATGCCCGCCAGCACCGACCCGCTGCCAAGCACCGCCAGGCCCTGATAGACCACGCCGACCTGGCCGAGGGCGGCCATGCCGACTTTGTCGGCGCTGGTGCCGGCAGCGCCGAGCGCGCCGTCGATGTTGATCTTGGCCCACTCAGCGATGTTCGGAATGATCGCCAGCACCACCGCCGGCGCATGATTGGAAGGGCTCGCCTGAAACGCTTGTGCACCGATAACCAGGCCGATGTAGAGCAGGATCGGCAATATTGCCACCAGCGGAATCAAGTTCAGCAGCAGCGCGGTGAGGCCGAAGAAACACACCAGCGCAATCGCTACACCGGTGGCGAGCGAGTAGCCGATGCGGCCGCCGACCGATTTCCAGCCTGGATGGCCGATATAGACCGCCGGCGGGAACGGACTGCCCAGCATCGAACCGACAATCGCCCCGATGCCGTCCGCCGCGAGGATCTTGCGCAGGTTGTAGTTGTCCCCTGCCGCAGAGGCACTCTCCACGTTGTTCATCGCCTCGGTAAAGTTGTAGATTCCCAGCGGAATGGCTGTGGCCAGCAGTGGCGCGATTCCCGCCAGGCCGCGGAACACGTCTGCGGAGAACCACGGCAGATGCAGGCCGAATTGCTCGAAGGCTTTGCCGACCTGGTCGCCTTTCATGTAGTCGCTCCAGCCGAACAAGGCCGCGAGCCAGCCGATCGCAACGCCGACAATCACCGCCGCGAGGCCGCCGGGAATTCCGCCCGGCAGGCGGATGTTCGCGGTCCACGCGATCAGCACGATTGCGAAACAGATGAAGCCGATCCATGGCACTTCCCACATCTGGAACGCCGGGCGCATCGAGATGAAGGCGATGGAGATGCCGGCCAGCGTGCCGAGCATCGCCGCGCGCGGCGTCATCTTGCGGATCCATGGCCCGACGAAGCAGCCCAGCAGAACGATTACGCCGATGATGAAGGCCCACGCCAGCCCCGCCGCATAGGCAAGCATCGCGTCCTTGGTGGCGAGATAGGTGGGCAACATGACTACCAGCACCACGATGAACATGTGCGGAACGCTCGGCCCGTAAGGCATGGCCGTGACGTCGGTGCGGCCCTCCTTCTTCGCCAGTTGCCATGCGAGGTAGGCGTAGAACAGGTTGCCGATCGGTAGCGCGATGCCCAGCGCCGGCAGCACGCGCCCGAAGACCGTGTCGGGCGGAAGTTGCACCACGTACAGGCACAGCGTGGTCAGGACGATGACATTGAGCAGGACGTTGGTGAAAAGACCGAAGAACCCGTTCCAATCGCCCGGCACCCACCAGCGCGGGTTTGCAGCAGATCCGGCAGCACTCATTATTTTTCCCCTTACATTGTTGGATTTGTCTGTTGTCTCCCGCCCGGCGGCACTGCGCAGGCAACTTCACGGCCGCATTGATGGCGTCGTCATAGGCAAGCGGCCCGTCGCCGGACAGGCAAGAGCATGCACCCGCAAGACCGTCAAGTCCAGACCTCCCGACTCAATTGGCTGGACCGTGGCCGCGGCCGCAGCGCCTCATCCCCCGCCTTCTCCCCGCGACGCGCGGAGAAGGAGCTAAAAAAATAACGGGGAAACCTTGACGCAACGATTCAGTTCCTGGCCTTGGCGAGATAGCTATCGCGCAGGGTACGCTCGATGAAGGCACGCGCGTCAGCGCGATCGAAGCGCTTGCCGTCGGCAAGGTTCTGCGCGTACTCGAAAAACGGCTCGAAAAGGCGGCCCTGGTCGACCGGCGCCTGGAGCGTAAAGCGCCCTTCGCGCTGCGCGATCTCGCGCCAGGCGCCGCGCACTTCGGCCCAGAAAGGCTCCGTGCGCGCGAAATATTTCTCCCCCTCGCCGAAGTCAAAATCCCTGATGTGCTGATAGCGTGCGAATCCGTATTCGCGTGCCAGGTAAGGCATTTGCGCACGCGCTTCGCCGCTGGCGTCGAGCACGAACTTGAGGTTGTTCTCCTCCTGCACCCAGCCCCCCGGCGTGATGGTGTGGCGGTTCGTCCCCACCAGTACCTGATAGTCCTTGCGCACGCTCCACTCACGGCGCGGCAGCGGCCGCCATGTCTCGTCGCTGATCCAGGTGGAATAGCTGTCGTTGTGCTGCCAGCGTCCGCGTGCCGCGTAGCGCGGGGAATCGTCGACCTGGTACACACTCTGCACCCAGGCGCCTTCACGCTCCTGTGCAGGCACCGCCCGCCGCACCCAGGTATTGGCACCTTCGTAGGCAAGCAGCACGTCAGATTGGTAACGCCATTCCTGGCGCCAGTGGCGTACGACGATCGGCCTGCTGATGCTGCCGTCTTCCATTTTCACCCGCATCACGAGGACGTGCTGCAGGGCGATGTAGTCATCGCGCTCCTCGGACACGAAGACGTATTCGGTGCCCCAGCTCTGATAGGGTGCGTCCGGCTTCAAGGCAGGATCGAATCGCAGCACTTCCAGAAAATCGAAACTGACACGATACGGGCCGGCCATCGCCAGGATCGCGCGGCGGTCGCGCTCCGGCGCGCTCAGGCCGGACTCGCGCAACCGTCCCCAGGCTTCGCCGGGCGCGGTGTCGAGAACGACCGGGGCGCCGCGCGTGCTGGCGCCACGAGGTTTCAGCGCGTGCTCACCCAGCGGCCAGGCGAAAGTGAACCAGCTTGCATTGATGCCGTCCGCCTCGCCGGGTTCGTAACCATGCGCGGCGAGGGACAACAAGGCGAGGAGAATGACGAATGATGTTTGTCGCAGCATGATGAGCATCGGAATTCCTCGAGGCGCATGGATTGTAGTCGAATGAGGATGGGCAACAGGCAGCGTTGCCAAACGGGCATACTTGCGTAAAGATTCGAGGCTCATGTACGTTACCGTGACCGAAAATTGCAGACTGACCAAGGAGGGTATCTATGGCTGGCGAGAACAAGACCAAAGTGACCATCCTGACCGGAACCTACCGGATCAAGGGGCACATCGAATTGACGCTGGGAGCGCGGGTAACCGACTACCTCGTCGAGTCGAAAGAATTCATTGCCGTCACCGATGGGGAAATCTGGGAGATCGCGGGCCGGCATGTCATGAACACGCCCTTTCTCAACGTGAGCCGCCATCATATCGAGATCGTCGTTCCAGGACATTGATCAGGCGCCGCCGGGTATTTGACGGTAGCCGGCTCCGGTCCAGCCGCGTTTGCGCTTGCGCCGCCGCCATTGCACGATCGTGCACGACGATATGTTCAGCCGGTTTATAGCGTCCCGCGTGCTAGCGTTCAAGAGTTGTCCGCAGCGATTTCTGGCTCTCCGAAAAGTCTTGTGGCATCATGGGGTTAAGGACAAGGGGAAAGTGCCATGACCAGCGACCACCACGCGCAGGAGATCCAGATGCTGCGCTCCGAGATAGAAATGCTCATGAACGAACGGCAAAGCCTGTTGCGCGCCACCGGCGCGGCGGCGGTGTTTGTTGCCAAACTTGACAGCGAGTCTCTGCCCGAGAGTACCTACGCGGTTGCGGACATCCTCGCGCATGCACTCAACCAACTCTCAGAGGACTCGCTGCGCGACGCGCTCGAGCTGGTCCGCCCAACGGTCGAAGCGGCGCGCAACGAGGCGAAGAAGCAGGAGCGCTAGCGGCAGGAGCGTCTCGAACCGGCAGCGGGCCGGCCAAATCAATATGGTCGAAACCACATCCGGCGCGAAAGCCAAGATCGGTCTGATCCTGACCGGGGGCGGCGCGCGAGCGGCTTACCAGGTCGGCTTCCTGCGCGCGGTGTCGCACATGTTGCCGCGCGGGACACCCAATCCGTTTCAGATCATCTGCGGTACTTCAGCAGGCGCGATCAATGCGGCGGCGATGGCAGCCGGTGCCACCGATTTCCACCGGGCAGTGCGCCGGCTGATGCTGATCTGGAAGTATTTTCACGCCGACCAAGTCTATCGTTCCGACGTATTCGGCCTAATCGGTACCGGCAGCAAATGGCTTGCCGCGTTGCTGCTCGGAGGCCTGGGCAAGAACAATCCCACCTCGTTGCTGGACAATGCGCCGCTCGGGCAACTGCTGCGCCGCCACCTGGACTTTCCCGCAATCCGCAGGAGCATCGAGGCCGGCGCGTTGTACGCCCTGTCGGTCACGACATCGGGATACACCACGGGCGAGTCGGTAACTTTCTTCCAGGGCGTGCCCGGACAAGCGGGTTGGCGCAGGGCACGCCGGATCGGCGTGCCGGAGATGATCGACATCGACCATCTCATGGCCTCAAGCGCTTTGCCGTTCATTTTTCCGGCCGTGCCTTTGCGCCGCGAGTTTTTCGGCGACGGTAGCATGCGCCAGATTGCGCCGATCAGCCCGGCGCTGCACCTGGGCGCCGACCGGGTCATCGTCATCGGTGTAAGCCGGCAGCCGGGCGATGCGACGGAGCGCGTCAAGACCATTGCCTATCCGTCGCTGGCCCAGATCGCCGGCCATGCCCTCAACAGCATTTTTCTCGATAGCCTCGAAGTGGATATCGAGCGCCTGCAGCGCATCAACCGGACAATACGGCTGATTTCATCGGAGGTTCGATCCAGGAACGATTTACAGCTGCGCGAAGTAGACGTGCTGGTGATTTCCCCGAGCGAGGAAATAGACAGGTTGGCGGCGCGTCATCTGCACGAACTGCCGCGTTCGATCCGTTTCCTGTTGCGCGGGCTGGGCGCGACCAGAACCGGCGGCGCGACACTGACCAGTTACCTGCTGTTCGAGCCGGCGTATTGCCGCGCGCTGATCGCCCTGGGGTACAAGGATACGATGGCGAGGAAGGACGAAATTCTGAAGTTCATAACCGCCTCTGCCTAGCCTGCTCCCGTCGGGGGAGAGGGGGAGAGGGGAAATGGGAACATGGACATACTTGTTTTTGGAGCAACCGGTCCGACCGGGCAGCAGGTGGTGAAGCAGGCCCTCGGCCAGGGCCACACGGTTACCATCTTCGTGCGCAACCGGGCGACACAGCCAATTGCCGACAAACGCCTGCGCGTCGTCTATGGGGACGCCACCCGAGATACGCCCAAAATTATCGAGGCCGTGAGCGGCCAGAACGTAGTGATCAGCGCCCTGGGACGACGGAGCGCGTTCAAGTCCGATCACCTGATAGAACGCAGCATGCAGGCAATCGTGCCGGCGATGGAGCGGGCCGGAGTGCGCCGCCTCATCCTGGTTTCCGCGTTTGGAGTCGGCGAATCCCGCCGTGACGCACCGCTGATTCCCCGCATTATGTACAGCGTTTTGCTGAGCGATATCTTCGCCGACAAGAAAGCCGCGGAGGACTACGTGCGGCGTAGTAATCTTGACTGGACTTTCGTCTACCCGGTGCTCCTGACAGACGGGCCGATGACCGGGGCCTACCGTGTGGGAGATCGGCTCGAACTGCACGGCCTTCCCAGGATTTCGCGAGCCGATGTTGCGCACTTCATCTTGGCCGAGATTGAAAAGCGCGCGTTTGTGCGGAAAGTTGCGGTCACCAGCTACTGAATGTCGAGCGGGCGGCGACGATGCTACGATGCCACGCGCAACTGCGACGCAGCGGAAGGGCAAGTCGAGCAAGGGGTGAATCAGCATGAATAGATACTCTTCAAAGGAGCGCATATGAAACGCAAGGCAACTGCTGAGTGGAAGGGCGGGCTTAAGGACGGCAAGGGCACGATCTCGACCGAGAGCGGCGTTTTTTCCGACGCGCGATACGGGTTCAAGTCGCGCTTCGAAAGCGGACCCGGCACGAATCCGGAAGAACTTATCGCGGCAGCCCATGCGGGATGTTTCTCGATGGCGCTATCTGCGCAGTTGGGCGAAGCCAAACTGGTCCCCGAGAGCATCAGGACGACGGCCGTGGTATCGCTCGAAAATGTGGATGGCGGCTTCTCGATTACCGCCGTACACCTGGATCTGGTCGCGAAAGTACCGGGCGCGAGCAAGGACGCGTTCGAGAAAGCGGCCAACAATGCGAAGTCCGGTTGTCCGGTGTCGAAGGTGCTGAACGCAAAAATCACGCTGGATGCACGGCTGGTGTCGTAACGCCTGTTTCCGTGTGCCTGAAGCCGGCGCAGATCGACGACGAGCGCGAGAGACGATGAATGAAACAACGGGAAGGGTTTTTCCGGGGCGTTCGCGGTAGCAATAATTACTATCAGTGCTGGTTACCGGAAAGTCCGCCAAAAGCAGTATTGATGCTCGTCCACGGCCTGGCGGAGCACAGCGGGCGCTACGCGAACCTGATTGGGCGCCTCGTTCCGAACGGCTACGCGGTTTACGGCATGGATCTCGTCGGCCACGGCAAGTCGGACGGCGCCCGAGCATACGTCGAGCGCTTCAGCGATTTCGTGGAACCCTTGTGGGCGTACTTCGGCATGATCCGCGAATGGCAAGCTGACGCGCCGATTTTTCTGGTCGGCCACAGCCTCGGCGGGCTGATCGGGGCGACGTACCTGCTGGATCACCAGGATAGCCTGCAAGGGGCCATCCTCTCCGGACCCGCCGTCAAGATTCCCGATAACATTTCGCCGGCGATCATGTTCGCAGGCAAGATCCTGTCCGCGCTGTTTCCCGGGATCGGTATTCTTGGGCTGGATGCGCGCGGTGTCAGCCGCGACCCCGCAGTGGTGGCGGCTTACCTCGACGACCCGATGGTGTTCAAGGGCAAAGCCACGGCACGGCTGGGCGCCGAATTGCTCAAGGCGATGCAGCGCATAACAGCCGAGGCGAACCGAATCCGGTTGCCGGTCCTTATTCTCCAGGGCGGCGCGGACAAACTCGTCGATCCGGCCGGCGCCCGGATGCTGCATGATCTGGTCGGCTCCACCGACAAGACGCTCAAGGTATACGAAGGCTTGTATCACGAGGTCTACAACGAGCCGGAACACCAGCAGGTTTTGCGTGACGTGGAATCATGGCTGGAGGCGCGACTGCCATAAACGACCTCCCCTCTGCCTGCCCCTATACCTCTCCGGGTACATGTGTCCTGCCAGGGGAGAGGGGCAGGCAGAGGGGGGTGTTAATATTTCGCCATGTCGTTCTTGTCCCTTGTTGCCGCGCTGTTGATCGAACAGGTCTGGCCGCTCAATCCGCGCTGTACGGTATACCGCTGGTTCACGCGCTATGTGAACTCGCTGGGCAGCCATTTCAACGCCGGCGAGCAGCGCCAGGGCGTGATTGCCTGGTGTCTGGCAGTGCTGCCGTGGGTGATCGTCTGCGTCGCGGTTTACAACTTACTGTGCGAAGTTCATGTCGTTTTCGGCTGGGCATGGTACGTCGCGGTGCTCTATCTGACCATGGGCCTGCGCCAGTTCAGCCACGCGTTCACCGAGATCGTCGAGGCACTGCGGGTCGGCGATCTGGACAAGGCGCGCCAACTCCTCACCGAATGGCGCGGCGAATCGGCAACCGAATATAACGGCACGGAGATCGCCAAGGTCGCAATCGAGGAAGGCCTGATTGGGGTGCATCGGCATGTTTTCGGTGTGATCTTCTGGGTCATCATCCTGCCTGGGCCGAGTGGCGCGGTGCTGTACCGGCTGGCCGGACTGCTGGAGCAGAAATGGGGAAGCCGCTCTGAGGAGGACTACGGCGAGTTCGGGCAGTTTGCGCGGAAAGTGTTCTACTACATCGACTGGATCCCGACGCGGCTGACCGCGATGGGCTTTGCGATCGCCGGTGACTTCGAGGACGCGGTTTACTGCTGGCGTACGCAGGCAAGGGGGTGGATGCATCCGGAACTGGGCGTCGTTCTGGCAAGCGGCGCGGGCGCGCTCGGCGTGCGGCTCGGCGAAACTTTGCACCATCACGGTACCGTGAGCTTCCGTCCCGAACTGGGTCTCGGCGACGAAGCCGATATGAACGCCATGACCAGCGCGGTGGGACTGACCTGGCGTGCACTGGTGATATGGCTGATCGTAATCGGGCTGGTTACCGTTGCGAGCTGGGTCGGCAGCTAGGGAAGCGCTGTCCTGCCCTCGACCCGAATCGCCTCGGTCGCGCATGCGGGACCTATGCAGAGCTTCCCTAGGCCGTTTGCCGCCTCAGAATCTCTTGCCTGACTCGTTTTCTCTTACCAGCTTGCGGTAGGCGTCCAGCCGTCGCATGTCGACGTTTCCTTGCTCCACCGCTTGCGCGATGGCACAGCCCGGCTCCACCAGGTGCCGGCAGTTGTGGAAACGGCAGCGGCCATTCAGCGGCCGGAATTCACGGAAGGCCCCGGCAACGTCCTGCTCCGTCAAGTGATGGAGCCCGAACTCCTGCATGCCCGGAGAATCGATCAGGTGCGACTTCGCGTCGAGGTGATACAGGCGCGCGTGCGTGGTGGTATGTCTTCCGGAATCAAGCGCGACGGATACATCCGAGGTTGCCGCGCCGGTTCCTGGAATCAGCGCGTTGATGATCGTCGACTTGCCCATCCCCGACTGCCCTACCAGGACGCTGGTGTGCCCCACGAGCGCCGGGCGCAGCGGGGAGACATCGCGTTTGGCCGACAACGGCGTGACGCGATAACCGAGACCAACGTAAAGCCCGAGCCGGTCCAATTCGGTGGAGTCCTCATTCGCCAGGTCGAATTTGTTCAGAACGATCAGGCAGGAGAGCCGCTGGTGCTCCGCCGCCACCAGGCAGCGATTCAGCAACTCCTCGTAGAAGCTCGGGACGACCGCCAGGACGATGACGATCTGGGTGACATTCGCGGCGACGAGTTTCTGGCGAAACTGGTCGGAGCGGTACAGCAGCGTGGACCGCGGGTCCACTGTCTCGACCACGCCCTGGCCGGGCGCAGTGCGCGCGATCTCCACACGGTCGCCGCAGGCCAGCGTGCTGCGCTTGCCGCGCGGAACGCAGGTCAGGATCTCGGAACCGGCCAGCTCGACATGATATTGCCGGCCGAAATTCCCGACCACCAGGCCATGCAGGAGCAGCTGGCTCTTGCTCAACTTTTATTCAGGAACAACGCCAACCGCAGTGGACCAACGCCAATCGCAGAGGACGCAGAGGACGCTGAGGAAAAACAAAATTGGAATTGAAAACGGGATGAATGATAGTGAACCTCTATTGGCACAATTCAACGTGGCGGATCATTCGCAAATGAATGACTTTGACCCCAGTCTGTTCTCGCTCTTGCCTTTCCTCCGCGTCCTCTGCGATTGGCGTTGGTCTTGAACAAGCGGCGAGCGCTTTACAGGTCGAACAGCGCATCCAACTTGGCTGCGCAAATAAAGTCATTCTCGGATATGCCCTTGATCGCGTGCGTCATGTAGGCAACGGTAGCCTGGTTGTAGCCTACCGTGATGTCGGGATGATGATCTTCGCGATGGGAGATCCAGGCGATGGCGTTCACGAATGCCATGGTCTCGTAATAATTCTTGAACTTGAATGTCTTCTGGACCATCCCGTTGCTGTATTCCCAGCCTGTCAGTCCTTTGAGCATGTGCCCGATCTGGGTTTGCGTCATCGGCGCCACCCCGCCTTCGCAGGGCTTGCATTTCTTCCTTGCCAGTCCTTCAGATATCTCGCTCATACTTTCACTCCTCGATCAAGAAAATGAACCACGGAGGACACGGAGGACACGGAGGAAGAGCAAGAGCACAAAAAAAGCAAACGAGGGTAAAAAACTCCAATTGGCGGATGCTCCAGAAAAGTCGAAATTGGCGGCAGAGGATCACGTACGTTCACTTCGCTTCTCTCCCCCATTCGTTTTTCCTCGTTTTTGGTTTTCCTCCGTGTCCTCCGTGGTTCGTTGTCGTAGTTATGCCTTTGCCAGCTGCTCCAGCCGGGCGATGCGAGTCGAGGCCGGCGGGTGCGAGTCGTAGAACACCGAGTGCAGCGGGTCCGGGGTAAGCGTCGAGGCGTTGTCCTTGTATAGTTTCACCAGCGCGCGGATCAGGTCGCGCGCGGGCGTGAACTGCGCTGCGTACTTATCCGCTTCGAATTCGTGCTTGCGCGAGTACATCGCCAGCAGCGGCTGCAGAAGAAACGTGAAAACTGGCACCACCAGGAAGAAAAGCGTCAGCGCCATCGCGTCGGTGGCCGGGTAGGCGACGTTGAGCCCCTGGTAGAACCAGGCTTGGTCCTTGAGTGCGCCAAGCAGCCATAGGAAGCCGAGGCTCGCGGCGAACGTCCACGCCATACGCTTGAACACATGACGGCGGCGGAAGTGTCCAAGCTCGTGAGCAAGCACCGCTTCGATTTCAGGGACCTCCAGACGCGAGAGCAGCGTGTCGAAGAACACGATGCGTTTGGACTTGCCGAATCCGGTGAAGTAGGCGTTGCCATGGCTGCTGCGCTTGCTGCCGTCCATCACGAACAGGCCCTTGGAGGTGAAGCCGCAGCGGCTGATCAGGTTTTCGATGCGCTGCTTCGTTTCGCCTTCCTGCATCGGTGAAAACTTGTTGAACAGGGGCGCGATGAAAGTCGGATAGAGGGCCAGCACCAGTGTGTTGAAAACCACCCACACGATCCAGACGTACAGCCACCACATTTCGCCCATCTCCGCCATCAGCCACAGCACCGCAAACAGCAGCGGCAGGCCGAGGACGCCGCCGATCGCGGCATGCTTCGCCATATCCACAAAAAACATGGCAAGCGTCATCTTGTTGAAGCCGAAGCGGCTCTCGATGCCGAATGTCCGATACAGACCGAACGGCAACTCGATCACCGACATGATCACTGCCAGGATCGCTACGAACGCGACTCCGCGCGCGATGCCCTCAGGAAAAAACGAGACGGCCAGATCGTCGATCGCCTGTAATCCGCCGCCGTAGGCGAGCGCCAGCAAAACCGCAGCCTCGAAGACGATCGCGACGATGTTCAGCCGGGTCTTGGCGCTGCTGTAGTCAGCGGCTTTCTGGTGCGCATCGAGGCTGATTTCCTGGGCAAACGCGGCGGGAACCGCATTGCGGTGCGCCCGTATATGCTGAATGTGGCGCGTTGCCAACCACAGACGCATGCCGGTGGCAATCAACAACGCCGCGAGAAACAGAACGGAGAAAATGGACATCACGGCTTTCGATTAGGGATCCAGTGCAAGCTATGCGAAAATATCGTCAGGACAATTCGGAAAAAACCTAGCGCAGATTATGGCACAGGATCCCAATTATTTGATCTGGATCGACATGGAAATGAGCGGCCTGAACCCGGAAGCCGACCGCGTTCTGGAGATAGCGATCGTGGTCACCGACCCGCAACTTCTCACTGTGGCCGAGGCGCCGTTGAAGATCGTGCATCAACCGGACGAGGTGCTCGATCGCATGGATTCGTGGAACAAGTCAACGCACAAAAGAACCGGATTGATCGACAAAGTGAAGGCATCCAGGCAGGGTGAGGCGGAAGTGCAGGCCGAACTGATCGCATTTCTTACCCAGTACCTGCCCGAGAATACTTCGCCGATGTGCGGCAATTCGATCTGCCAGGACCGCCGTTTCCTTGCCCGGTACATGCCCAGGCTCGAAGCTTTCTTCCACTACCGCAACCTGGATGTTTCCACGCTCAAGGAGCTGGCAAAGCGCTGGAAGCCGGGAATCATGACGGGCCTGACCAAGCATGGAAAGCACGAAGCGATGGCCGACATCTACGAATCGATCGAGGAGTTGAAGTATTACCGCGATAATTTGCTAAGGCTCTGATCATTAGCCGGCCATGGGCCGACATCAAAAGCGTTGACGCAGAGGTCGCGGAGGAAAAACAGGAGAGAACGAAAGGAAGAACTGAGTATTTCAGTGGATGCGGTTGCGCTCTGCATACCAATGACCCTGGTTCATTGCCAGGTTCCCTCTGTGTCCTCTATTGCGTTTTCTCTGCGACCTCTGCGTCAACGCTCCTAAGGCCGGCCTTCGGCCGGCTGCATTTTGCCGAGTCTCCATTCCTGCTCGCCCATTATTCGAGGGTGATTTCCCCGTCGAAGTCCACGTTCAGCCCGATCGCGGGAATGGTGAGCTTGATAGTTGCCGGCAGTTTCTCGACGCCCTTCAGCCTGCCGGAGGCGAGTGCCTTCGACACTGCCTGCTCGATCTCGCGCTGCGAGCCCACGCCGGCCATCTTCAGAAACTTGCGGATGCTCATATTGAAATTTTCGTCGTTCATTTGTCCTCCTTGTTTCCGAGTACGTAATCGATCAGCCGCGCGGTAGAGGCATCGTGCCCGCCGCTGGCATTCCTCGCTTTGAGGTCTTCGAGCACACCGTTGGCGAGCTGCTTGCCGAGTTCCACGCCCCACTGATCGAAGGAATTGATGTTCCAGATCGCGCCTTGCGTGAACACTTTGTGTTCGTACAGCGCAATCAGCGCGCCCAGCGAGCGTGGATCCAGTTGACGCAGCACGATGGTATTGCTGGGACGATTGCCAGGGAAGGTGCGATGCGGAACCAGGCGTTCGGCTTCGTCATCCTCGATGCCGCGCGCCTTGAGTTCGGCACGGACTTGATCGGCATTCTTTCCCCGCAGCAGCGCCTCGCTCTGGGCAATGCAGTTGGCCAGCAGGATCTCGTGATGTTCCGGCCGGCGTTCTGCACTGTTCGCCGCGACGATAAAATCGGCCGGCGTGACCTGGGTGCCTTGGTGCAGGTGCTGAAAGAAGGCGTGCTGGCCGTTGGTCCCGGGCGCGCCCCAAATCACCGGACCAGTGGCGTAATCGACTGTCGCTCCGGAGCGGTCCACGCGCTTGCCGTTACTCTCCATGTCGAGCTGTTGCAGGTAGGCGGGGAAGTACGCAAGGTCCTGCGCATAGGGCAACACCGCGTGGGTCGGGTGGCCGAGGAAATTGATATGCCAGATGCCCGTGAGCGCAGCGATCGCCGGCATGTTGCGTTCCGGAGGTGCCGTGCGGAAGTGCTCATCCATCTCGCCGGCGCCGGCGAGCAGTTCGTCGAAGCGGTCGAAACCGACCGCCAAAGCGATCGGCAGGCCGATGGCCGACCACAGCGAATAGCGGCCCCCTACCCAATCCCAGAACCCGAACACCCGCTCCTGGACTATGCCAAATTTTGCGGTAGCTTCGAGGTTGGTGGAGACCGCTGCGAAATGCTGCTGGACAGCAGCCTCCGTGGCCCCGGAGGGGTGCAGTATCGTAAGCAGCCACTCACGCGCTGAGCGCGCGTTGGTAAGGGTTTCCTGTGTGGTAAAGGTCTTCGAAGAGACCACGAACAGGGTCGTTTCGGCGTCCAGTCCGGACAGCGTTGCAGCCAGATGGGCGCCGTCCACATTGGATACGAAATGCACGCGTAATTCGGGAGAGCAATAGGGGCGAAGCGCCGAACAGACCATCAGCGGGCCCAGATCCGAGCCACCGATGCCCATATTGACGACGTCGGAAAAAGGCCGGCCGGTGTAGCCCCGGGCGATGCCGCCCCGCACCCGCTCCGAAAAATCCCGCAGGCGCGACAGCGCCTCCCGCACCTCGGGCATCACGTCCTTGCCGTCGAGCAACACCGGACGGTCGGATCGGTTGCGCAATGCCGTGTGCAGCACCGCGCGTTTCTCGGTGAAGTTGACGCGTTTGCCTTCGAACATCGCCCTAATCTGCGCGGGAAGGCCGACCTCCTCGGCCAGCGTTAACAGCAGGCGGCGCGTCTGCCTCGACAAAGGGTTTTTCGAGTAATCGAGCAGCAATCCGCAGGCTGCAACCGAAAACTCCTGCGCGCGCGCCGGATCCTGGGCGAACAGATCGGCAATGCGCGCCTCACGCATCTCGAGAGCATGGGCCTCGAGTGCTTTCCAGGCGGGACTCTCGCGCAGGCGGGGCATTTTAGGAGCCGTGACGCGTGACGAGTGACACGTGACGCGCGAGGGCGCAAAGCATTGGCATACCAGGATTCTATAGGACGGCCGGGGAATGCCGAACGGCCAAAACAAAAAGGGCCTCGGGAGAAGTCCCGAGGCCCTTCAAGGGAAACCGGTGTGGCTTAAGCGGCTTTTTTCCTGGTCGCGACGGTGTTGGTCGCGGCGGTCATCGTGGCTTCGGTCGCTTCGGCGACCTGTTTGGTAGCCCTGGAAAAGGCATCGTAAGCCTGGTTCGCGGCAGCCATCGCGGACTTCACGGCGGCCACGGCAACATCGGAGCCGGCCGGCGCGCTCTTGACGGCCTTATCCAGCACCGTCACGAAGTTCTTGTTGGCTTCGGCAATGCGCTCTTCGAAGAACTTGTTCAATTCGGCCTGGGTTTCGGCAATCACGGCGTATACGCTGCGGCCGTATGTGGCGACCTTGTCGGCGACCGGCTGGGCAATCGCGGTCTGAATCTCGGTCAGTTCCTGCACATCTTTGACACCGGTGAGCACTTTGGCATTCTTGACTGCATCGGCGAAGACGTTCTTGGCGGTCCGCAGTTGCAGCTCGATCAGCTTCTCCGCACCGCTCGCGGCGATCCCGGCGAATGCAATTGCAGTTTCAAGATTTTCCTTATTCGTGGCGACTAGCTGTTCGGGTACGTTGTACATGGACTCTCCTGTGAAATAGGTTGGACGATTTAGGATCCTTGCTGCTCAGGTTTTGCGACGCCGTTTTGGGGTTTGCTGCATCGCAAAAACTTGACCATTCTATTGATCCTGAATTGGAAGTCAACATGAATTCGAGGTTTTTCTTTCCAAGCTCTTCAATGCGTCATAAATATGTCAAATTACAATTACTTAAACAACATAATAGATTGACGAGGAGCCCCTATGGACGCAGTTTTCAGGGCATTTGGACGGGCCGTGGGCTCTCTTGTGCACCCCGTCATTCTGCTGATTCTGCTGATTCCGATGGTGGTCGCGGCGGCAGTCTGGCTAGGGGTGGCGTGGGCGTATTGGGAAACCTGGACCTCGGGTATCCAGGCTTTGGTGATGGACCACACGGCGTATTCCTGGACCGCGCGCTGGGATCTCACCCAGGCGGCGGGAGTAATCGCCGTGGTCGTTATCGTGATCCTGCTCACGCCCGCGATCATCATCACGGCGCTTTTGATCGCCGCGGTATTCGCCATGCCGGTGCTGGTCGGTCACGTTGCCCGGCGCAACTATCCGCAGCTGGAGCGGCGACGTGGCGGCACGGTTCTCGGCAGCGTCTGGAACGCCTTTGTAGCAATCGGCCTGTTCCTCGTGCTGTGGGTGGTGACGATTCCGCTGTGGCTGCTGGGCCCGATCGCGGCGCTGTTGCCGCTGTTGTTGTCCGCATACCTGAACCAGCGGCTGTTCCGCTACGACGCGCTGTCGGAACACGCCGATCGCGAGGAGATGCAACGCATCTTCGCCGGGGCCAGGGGAAAGTTGTTCCTGCTTGGCCTGATAACCGGCGTTCTCTTCTTCATCCCACCCTTCAACCTCATCGGTCCGGTGTTCGCGGCGCTGGCGTTCGTGCATTTGTGTCTGGACGAACTGGCGCGGCTTCGGGATGGAGAAAGGAATGTGGTAGGCGAGAGGCTGAAGTAACCATGTACGAGGTACGAGGTTCGAGGTTCGAGTAGAAAATCCTTGGACCTTACTCAGACCTCGGCCCTCGTACCTCGAACCTCGTACCTGCTGCGATCGAAGAGCGTCAAAGGCGCTCGTAGATCGCAGCGATTCCCTGTCCTCCCCCGATGCACATGGTCACCAGCGCATAACGGCCGCCGATGCGCTGCAGTTCGTAGAGCGCCTTTACCGAAATCAGACAGCCGGTGGCGCCCACAGGGTGGCCGAGCGCGACCGCGCCGCCGTTCGGG
>CAZYTR010000161.1:0-7523 GCA_964650365.1 uncultured Alcaligenaceae bacterium
GGATGCATCAGGCGGTTCGCCAGTTCACCTGAAGTCGTGAAGATCAGCAAGCCGCCGGTGTTGTAGTCGAGCCGGCCGACCGCCAGCCATTTGGCGCTGCGGATGACCGGCAGTTTTTCGAACACGCTGGGCCGGCCTTTCGGATCATCGCGCGTGACGATTTCGCCTTCCGGTTTGTGGTAGAGGATGACGCGCGGCAGGCGCGTGGTGACTTTGAACTTGATCTGGCGGCGCCCCACTTGGATCAGATCGTCGGTGGTCACCCGCGCGCCCAAGGTGGCCGGCGTGCCGTTCACTTTCACTTTTCCGGCCTTGATGATCTCTTCCATCGCCCGCCGGGAACCCAGGCCGGCCTGCGCCAGCACCTTCTGCAGTTTCTGCGAACGCGCTACTACCGATGACGCCGGCGCGGCCGGCTCAGGCATGCGCTTCAACCTCGTTGCGGAATTTCTGCGCGAGCCCCGCGCCAGAGCCGGCGTACTCTTGGGCAAGTGCCTGGACGAGGACCGGCGCTTGGCCGGCTCAGTGGAGGGACCGGCCATCAGGCAGGCCTCCGTTCGATCACCGCCTGGGCCAGCGTGCCGCTGTCCACGTGTTCGAGTTCCCCGCCCACCGGAAGCCCGCGGGCGATGCGCGTGACTTTCATTCCCCGCGCAGCCAGCAGTTCCCCGGCGTAATGCGCCGTGGCTTCTCCTTCGACGGTGAAATTGGTGGCAAGAATGGTCTCCTTTACCGTGCCGTCGAGCGCGCGCTTCAAGAGACGGTCGAGATGAATGTCCTTCGGGCCGATTCCGTCCAGCGGCGAGAGCCTGCCCATCAGGACGAAATACAGGCCGTTGTACGCCTGCGCCTGTTCCATCATCAGCAGATCCGCAGGCGTTTCCACCACGCACAGTAGCGTCTGATCGCGCCGGGGTGAACTGCACAGCTCACAGACCGCCTGCTCGGTGAAATTGTTGCACTTCTCGCAATGCTGCACCTTGGAAAGCGCCTGCCCGAGCGCCTTGCCGAGCCGCAGCGCACCCGGATGGTCGCGCTGCAGAAGATGGAATGCCATGCGCTGCGCCGACTTCGGGCCGACGCCGGGCAGGCAACGCAGCGCTTCGATCAGCTCTTCCAGACTGGACGGTGATTTCATGAAGGCAGTGATGAGTGTCGGGTGACCGGGTGACGAATCATGCGCAACCGCAGGCAACCACTTGTCACGCGTCACTTGTCACACGTCTCCCGTTTTCAGAACGGCAGTTTCATTCCCGGTGGGAGTCCCAGGCCGCCCGCAAGGCCGCCCATTTTCTCCTGGGTCGCGGCCTCCAGGCGGCGCACCGCGTCGTTGACCGCCGCGGCGATCAGGTCTTCGAGCATTTCCTTGTCGTCGCTCATCAGGCTCGGGTCGATGGACACGCGCTTGACGTCGTGCCGCCCGGTCATCACTACTTTTACCATGCCCGCGCCGGCCTGGCCTTCGATCTCCATGCCGGCGATTTCTTCCTGCGCCTTCTTCAGGTTCTCTTGCATCTGCTGGGCTTGCTTCATGAGCCCTGCGAGTTGGCCTTTCATCATGTTGTCCTTCCTTACTGAACCGGTTTGATCGAAGAATCCTTCACCCGCGCATCGAAATTCTCCACCAGGTCGCGGACAAAGGGATCGGCATCGATGGACTCGATCGCCTTGGCGAGTTTCGCCTGCCGCTCCTGGTCCTCGATTTCGGCGGGCGTATTGCCGGTGCCGCCGGTCGAGATCCGCAGCCGCAGTTTGCGGCCGAAATATTCCGCGAGCGCCGCCTGCAACTTGTCTGTGTACACCTTTTCCAGCAGATGTTTGTGCTCCTCCGGAACCGCAAGTTCAAGGCGGTCGCCGTCGAGCGAACGAAACTCGCAGTTGTCGGCCAGCATGCGTGCCATACCGCCGACCTTGATGCGCCCGACCAGCGTGCGCCAGTCGGCGAGTTCCTGCTCGGTGTTGATGGCACTTTTGACGGTGGCATACAGTGCGCCCTGTTCGGCCGCAGTCCCGGAGGACGTTGCCGGCTTTGGCGCAGTGCGAACCCCGCCCGGCCTGGCCGTCGATGCGGATTGCTCGGGCTCTACCGGCAGGAATGCCAGCATGCGCATCAGCGTCATGGTGAAGCCGGCAAATTCATCCGGGGCGAGCCCAAGGTCGCGCCGCCCGTGGATCGCGATCTGGTACAGGAGTTGTACATCCTCTTCGCTGAAGGCGCCAGCCAGTCCGAGCAACGCGTCACGCTCGGGTTCATCCTCCGCCAGCGCTTCAGGCAATGTCTGCGCCAGCGCAACCCGGTGCAGCAGGGTCGCCAGTTCCTGCAGCGCCGCGTCGAACGATAGGCTCCTCGCCGCCATGCGCTCGGCCTCGGCAAGCAATGCCGGACCCTGGCCGCTCGCGAGCGACTTGAGCAGGCTGAACAGGTAACTCCGGTCCACCGCACCCAGCATCTCCCTGACCGAGGCCTCCTCGACCTTGCCCGCGCCATGCGCGATCGCCTGGTCCAGCAGCGACAATGCGTCGCGCATGCTGCCCTCGGCGGCGCGCGCCAGCAGATTGAGCGCCTGAGTCTCGAATGGCACGCCTTCCTTGCCAAGCACGTTTTCGAGTTGGCCGCGGATCTGGCCCGGAGGGATCTGCTTGAGATTGAATTGCAGACAGCGCGACAGCACCGTGACCGGGACTTTCTGCGGTTCGGTGGTCGCGAGTATGAACTTGATGTGGGCCGGCGGCTCTTCAAGGGTCTTGAGCATCGCGTTGAACGCGCTGCGTGAGAGCATGTGCACTTCGTCGATGATGTACACCTTGAAGCGGCCGGAAGTCGGGGCGTAGAGCGCGTTCTCGAGCAGCTCGCGCATGTTGTCAACTTGCGTGTTGGAGGCGGCGTCGAGTTCGATCAGGTCCACGAAGCGACCGGAATCGATCTCGGTGCAGGCGCCGCACTTGCCGCAGGGATTCGCGGAAACTCCGGTTTCACAATTCAGCGCCTTGGCGATGATCCGCGCCAGCGTGGTCTTGCCCACGCCGCGGGTGCCCGCGAGCAGGTACGCGTGATGCAGGCGATTCTGCGTGAGCGCATTGCTGATGGCGCGGACCACATGGTCCTGGCCGATCAGTTCAGCGAAATTCCTGGGGCGCCATTTACGCGCTAGTGCAAGCGTCACGTTGTCTTTGGACCGCGAATTTGTCTATGAATGGTCGCTGCGGCGAAGCTTATCGAGAGATCAATTCGTTCACGCCTCACGCCTGTCGCCTTACGCCTCACGTTGTATAGGGGTGGCGAGCCTTACCCCGTCACTCGCAAAGAATAGCTTTGGCTGCTTCCTTCCGGACCTGACCAGGTTCACTACCATGCGATGCGGGGAGGCCCGCCATTGAACTGCGAGGTGCGAGGCACGAGGGCCGAGGCACGAGGTAAAACCGGGCCGCGCAGCGGCCGACGCACTCACCTCACTCCTCACCCTTCACTCCTCACGCCGTTGTAACTGGAATCTTGCCGATCTTCGACTGCCACTCGCGCGGACCGGTCTGGTGCACCGAAGTGCCGTTGACGTCCACCGCAACGGTGACCGGCATGTCCTTCACCTCGAACTCGTAGATGGCTTCCATGCCGAGATCCGCGAACGCGACCACGCGCGAGGACTTGATGGCTTTAGAGACCAGGTAGGCCGCTCCACCCACCGCTATCAGGTACACCGCCTTGTGCTTGCGAATGGCTTCGATCGCCGCTGGGCCGCGCTCGCCTTTGCCGATCATGCCGAGCAGCCCGGTTTTCGCCAGCATCATAGCGGTGAACTTGTCCATGCGGGTGGCCGTCGTCGGACCGGCCGGACCGACGGCTTCATCGCGCACCGGGTCCACCGGGCCGACGTAGTAGATGAAGCGGTTGCGAAAGTCCACGCCTGCGGGAAGCGCTTCGCCCCTGGAGAACAATTGCTCGATGCGCTTGTGCGCGGCGTCGCGACCGGTAAGGATCCTGCCATTGAGCAGCAGGGTCTCGCCCGGCTTCCAGGCCGCGATCTGCTCGCGCGTAACTTTGGCAAGGTCGACCTTGCGCGAGGCCGGCGCCGGCGCCCATTCCAGGGCCGGCCACTCATCGAGGCTGGGCGGGTCCAGCCGTGCCGGGCCGCTGCCGTCGAGCGTGAAGTGCGCGTGCCGGGTCGCCGCACAGTTCGGGATCATCGCCACCGGCAGCGACGCCGCGTGCGTCGGGTAATCGAGAATCTTGACGTCGAGCACGGTGGTCAGGCCGCCGAGTCCCTGCGCGCCAATGCCAAGCGCATTGACCTTGTCGCAAATTTCGATGCGCAGTTCCTCGATGCGGTTGTTCGGCCCGCGCCGTTTCAACTCGTGCATGTCGATCGGCTGCATCAGCGCTTCCTTGGCCAGCACCATCGCCTTCTCTGCGCTGCCGCCGATACCCAGCCCGAGCATGCCCGGCGGGCACCATCCGGCACCCATGGCCGGCACGGTCTTCAGTACCCAGTCGACGATGTTGTCGGACGGGTTGAGCATGACGAACGTCGATTTGTTCTCGGAACCGCCGCCCTTGGCTGCGATTCGGACATCCACGGAATCACCCGGAACGAGTTCCATGTGAATCACCGCCGGCGTGTTGTCGCGCGTGTTTTTCCGGGCGCCCGCCGGATCGGCGAGGATGGAAGGACGCAGCTTGTTGTCCGGGTGCAGGTAGGCGCGGCGCACGCCTTCGTTGACCATGTCGGCAACACCCATGCTGGCACCGTCCCAGCGCACGTTCATGCCGACTCTCAGGAACGCAACCACGATGCCGGTGTCCTGGCAGATCGGCCGCTTTCCCTCGGCGCACATGCGGGAGTTGGTCAGAATTTGCGCGATCGCGTCGCGGGCCGCCGGCGACTCTTCACGCCGATACGCATCCGCCAGGGACTTGATGTAGTCCATCGGATGGTAGTAGGAGATGTACTGCAGCGCGTCGGCGACGCTTTCGATCAGGTCTTCCTGGCGTATGACGATCATGGGTGAATCCGGGGCGGCTCGGCGGATCGATGGTGCGCTCAGTGCGCCGCTGCGTAAGGCGTGTTGATGCGGTCAGTATACGCGATGGTCAGCGCCGAAACCACGAACGCGAGGCGGCGCTTGCCAGCTCCCCACATGCGCCCAGCGCGCCACGCAGGACTGGGCACCGGAAGTTTTGTACATTGCGACATAAATAGTGCCGCATTAAATACTCCTTCCCCCTTGATGGGGGAAGGTTGGGATGGGGGTGAAATGCCAGCCACACGATAAACTCCGCACCCCCACCCTAGCCCTCCCCCTTCCAGGAGCAGGGAATGTCTCCGACGCTATTTTTGTCGCTGCGTATAGCTATAATCCGGTGCAAAGACGACTATCAGGAAAGACGAGGAGGAGGATGGAATGAGTACGATCGAATCGATCCTGCAGGAACACCGCGTTTTCCCGCCACCTGCTGACTTCGTCAAGCAGGCCAATGTTTCCGGAATGGCCGCTTATCAGGCGTTGTGCGCCGAGGCGGAACGCGATTACGAGGGCTTCTGGGCACGGCTGGCCCGCGAGCACGTGATCTGGCACAAACCGTTCTCCAAGGTCCTGGATCAGAGCAAAGCGCCGTTCTTCAAGTGGTTTCACGACGGCGAGTTGAACATCTCGTACAACTGCCTGGACCGCCATCTCAACAGCCAGCCGAACAAAGTCGCCATCATCTTCGAAGCCGATGACGGCGCAGTCACCAAAATCACATACAAGCAGCTTTACCACCGCGTCTGCCAGTTCGCCAACGGCCTCAAGTCGCTCGGAATCAAGACCGGCGACCGTGTCATCGTCTACATGCCGATGTCGATCGAAGCGGTGATCGCGATGCAGGCCTGCGCGCGCATCGGCGCCACTCATTCGGTGGTATTCGGCGGCTTTTCGGCCAAGAGCCTGCAGGAGCGCATCATCGATGCCAGAGCGGTCGCGGTCATCACCGCCGACGGACAGATGCGCGGCGGCAAGGAAATCCCGCTGAAGGCAGCAGTGGACGATGCCATTGCAATGGGAGGCTGTGACGGCATCGGGCACGTGGTCATCTACAAACGCACCGGCAGCCCGATTCAACTGCGCGCGCCGCGCGATGTCTGGTGGCACGAACTGGTGCAGAACCAGCCGGACGTCTGCGAGCCGGTGTGGGTCAATGCCGAGCATCCATTGTTCATCCTTTACACCTCGGGCTCCACCGGCAAGCCCAAGGGTGTGCAGCATTCCAGCGGCGGCTACCTGCTGCAGGCCATGCTGACGATGAAATGGACTTTCGATTACAAGCAATCGGATGTGTTCTGGTGTACCGCCGACGTGGGTTGGGTGACCGGCCACACGTACATCGCCTACGGTCCGCTGGCAGTCGGCGCAACCGAGGTCGTGTTCGAAGGCGTGCCCATCTATCCCGACGCTGGACGCTTCTGGAAAGTCATCCAGGATCACGGCGTGAGCGTGTTCTACACTGCGCCGACGGCGATCCGCTCGCTGATCAAGGCCGGCGCCGATCAGCCGAAGAAGTACAACCTGTCCAGCCTGCGATTGCTGGGCACCGTGGGCGAACCGATCAATCCCGAAGCGTGGATGTGGTACCACACCACGGTCGGCAACGGCCGCTGCCCGATCGTGGATACCTGGTGGCAGACCGAGACCGGCGCGCAAATGATCACGCCGCTGCCGGGCGTAACGCCGCTCAAACCGGGTTCGTGCACCATGCCGCTTCCCGGAATCATGGCTGCCGTCGTGGACGAGACCGGTCATGAAGTGGAGAAAGGCAAAGGCGGCATTCTGGTCATCAAGAAACCCTGGCCCGCGATGATCCGCACCATCTGGGGCGACCCGGAGCGCTACAGGAAGAGCTATTACCCCGACGACTTCAAAGGCAAGTACTACCTGGCAGGCGACGGCGCCAACTGCGACCGGGATGGTTACTTCTGGATCATGGGCCGCATCGACGACGTGCTCAACGTCTCCGGCCATCGATTGGGCACGATGGAAATCGAATCGGCGCTGGTCGCCAACTCACTGGTGGCGGAAGCGGCGGTGGTGGGCAAGCCGCACGACATCAAGGGCGAGGCGGTGGTCGCGTACGTGGTTCTGAAGGGCGCGCGTCCGCAGGGAGATGCCGCCAAAAAGATCGCGCAGGAACTGCGCAACTGGGTTGCGCAGGAAATCGGACCGATCGCCAAACCCGATGAAATCCGCTTCGGCGACAACCTGCCGAAAACCCGCTCCGGCAAGATCATGCGCCGCCTGCTGCGCGCGCTCGCCAGGGGCGAGGAAATCACGCAGGATGTATCGACGCTGGAGAACCCGGCAATTCTGGAACAACTCAAGCAGGCGACCTGAAACGCCATTTCCTTACAAGCAAATCGGGATAGGGGGCGCTCAACGTGAGCGCACCCCTCCCACACCACCCGGCATGCGGGTCCGCACCGGGCGGTTGGAATGGTTGAGGTCAAGGCACGGGATATAAGTCCCTGCGCATCGCCCGGGGTTGCTGATTTCTG
>CAZYTR010000162.1:0-4242 GCA_964650365.1 uncultured Alcaligenaceae bacterium
CATCGCAGCGACGAGGAAATTCGGAGCCTTGCCGCTCGCAGCTTTGCGCAAATCGCCGCCCATCGGCACGCCCTTGGCGTAGCCGACCCCGGCGGGGAGCCGCGACTGGGCATCGTCGGCGGTGAAGTCCCAGCCACCGAAGAAGCGGACCACCATGCGCGGGCCGGTGGTCGCGTATGTCTCCTTGCGCTTCATGGCGTCGAAGATCGCTTCGCGCGTGTTCTCCGTCGCCCAGACCCCGGCATAACCGGCGGCGGCCTGCTGCCAGCCCAAGACGGTATATTTAGGATCCGGCGACGCGATGACGACATGCTCCCAGCGATGCGGCCCGGGCTCCACGCCCGAGTGCTTGCCGAAGAAATTCTCCTCCTCGACTGCCGCCATTGAGGTGTGCGCGTCCGTGCTGCCGATCATGCCGAACTTGAAGGGGTTCACACCGAGTTTTCGCTCCAGCAACAAGCCGGTCTTGAGGGCTTCGCGCGAGTATTCGTATTGGAACATCCCGGGCTTCTTCACCTCGGTGCCGTTGAGGTTGGCTTTGTCCCATTTCTCATAGTCTGCAAACTCGTCATTCGGCGAGAGTGCAGGATGCGCTTCGCTGTCGCCCTTGATCTGGGTGGCTTCGATGATCGGCTCAAAGCGCGCGCGCAGGGTCGCCAGTTCTTTCGTATAGGGCTTGCCGTCAAAGGTCTCTACCGAGAACATGCGGCCGTTGCTCAGATTGCCGTTGTGCGGAATGGCCAGCACTTCGCCGCCGGTCCGTTTTTCGAAATCCGCCAGATAAGCCCAAAGGTCTTCCGGATTCTGGCTGTCGAACTGGGAATAGGGCAGGGTCTGGTTCGCCACGCTGGAATTGCCCCGGAACAGCACGTTGCGGTGGAGATTGTTGCCGCCCCTCGTGGTGTATTCAAAGCCAATGATCGCGCTGAAGCGGCCGGGCTCGTTGTACTTGTCGGCCAGCGCCGTGTATGCCTGCCAGGCGTTGCGCACGGCCTTGTCGTTCTGGATGGGCGCCACTTTGGTGGACAGCGAGGCCACGATCTCCATGGCCGTCGCAAAGATCGTGTCCTGGTCGCCGCTCTTCAGGGCGTCATACCACTTCCTGCCTTTCTCCGTGGCGAGGATCTCGGGATCGCCGCTGAGCAACTGCGGCATCAAGCCATACATCTCCGCGTGATCGGAGATCACCAGGAAGTCGAGCGGCCGCGAGAGCTTGGCGCGCAGTCCGTAGGTGGTGGCGATTTCCTCGCCGCGCGCGAAACGGAAGGCATCCTCCTGCCCGACGCGGTTCATGGTGCCCGCATCGACTGAGACCGCCGTGTGCAGGTGCGTGTCACCCCACAGCACGCGGGTCGGATAATTTCGTCCGGCATAGGGCGAGAAATGCGGTTTGGTTATGTTCGCAACGTCTTCCTTGGTGGCCCCCTCATGGTTGCCGGGCTCCGTGGCCCAGCCGCCGGACGCCACAGCGCAACCGGCGAGCATGAGGAGCGATTGTATGGTTCGATTCATGGCAATTCCTTGGGGATTTGGCTGCCGTAGCGCATTGCGTCGCAGGTGTCAGCGGAAAGCCTCGTTGTGGGAAGGCACTCGCAGCGAATGATCTTAGATCATTCTTTCGGCCGCTGCGCCCGCTCGAAAGGATCGCGGCGCAGGTTGAAGAGCAGCGGAACGCGCAGTTCCACGAACGGCTCGCGCCACACGCCAAAAGCTTCGCCGCGGTTGTTGTGGCTGATGTTCCAGGTGCCGATGTCGTCGCCCCAGTTGACGATGATGTTGGGTTACTTCGACGCCGTGAGGGCCGGCGTCATCGTGGTGAGGCCGAGACCCAGCAGGGCCAGCCCACCAAAAACCGTACTGGACCGGAATTTCATTGCTTGCTTCATGAGGTAGTCACTTCGAAGTTGCGGACCTGAATCAGCGGCCTCGAATGATGTCCGATCGTCGTTTCAAGGACATCGCGGAATCGCGCCGGCAGTGGGCAGCAAGCACCTGGACATTTTTCGACGAAGATCGACAAATCCCAAGAAATTGCTACGAAACTGGCCGGCGCCGGCCGTATGCCGTACACGCTCAATCACCGGTCGGGGTCCAACTCTCATCAGGATCGTAAGCGCTGATCGCTGCGACCACCGCATCGGTCCCGGCCCCCAGATCCTTCTGGAAGACGATCCCCTGCTGGTTGACCTGGAAGCTCATGATTCCGGAGTTGCCGTACTTCGCGGGCCTCGCGACGGCCGCAAATCCCCGCGTCAAACGGCCTTTCTTGTCCAGATAGCTGCGCTCGCCCCCGGGCGCGTTCTTGCCCTGGCCCTCGATGATGCGGAAATAGTAGCCATGGAAGGGCTGTGGGCCGGCATCCTTCATTTGTTCATCCGCAGCTTCGGCATAGAGCGGCCCGAGCGGGCTTTCTTCCTCACCCTCCGCCACCGGCCAGTAGAGGCCGTCGTGCGCACCCTCGCTGCTGCGGACGCGGCGTGCGTAGGCCGGCGGCTTGCCGCCCCATCCCCGTGCGAAGTACTCGCGCTGAGCGTCCACGAAGGCGTGAAGACTTGCGAGCGCATCCAGTTCATTCCGGCCGATACGCCGATTCAGCAACTCGTCCCGTCCGATAGCGGCGTCGAAGCGCCAGCGCCCCTCCTCCAGAACCAATGGCAGCGGGAATGACCATCCCTCATTCCCGATCACGGCGGCCTTGGTCGTCGCGTTGAGATCCTCGAACGCGACTTTCTCGAGAATCATTGCCTTGACGCGCAACGCGTCCTCACGGTCGGCGGCCTCATCGCCCGATTTCAGTAAATCGACTCCATCGGCGCCAAACATCTCCTCGGATTTCCTGGTGTCGCCCGATCCTGCGAGATCCCCGAGCGCCTGAACGGCCTCTTCCGGAGTTGAGTAAGTGCCGGCCGGCGCAGACGAGCATGCCGCCAGCGCGGCCAGTACCACGAGCCCGACAAGAGTCAGGCGGAAATTGCGCAGCTGATTAGCTGTATTCATTGTTTTTCTCCCTGATCCCTATCGCCGGCGCCCGCCGCCACCGCGGCTCATGCCGCCACCGCCGCGGCTCATGCCGCCACGGCTGCTCGAAGAACGATCCATACTCGAGTTGCGCGAGCCGCTATAGGCGCTGCTGCTTCCGCTGCCGCGGGAAGAATTCAAGTCCCTGCTTCCAGCCGCGCTGGTCGATGCGCTGGGGCCGCGCTGGCCTGCGGACATGTTGCTTGCGCCGCCGCGGTCGTAGCCGCGCGCCTGGTCGCGCGAAACTCGGTTCGTCCCGGAATTCGCTCCGTACTGCTGCGCGGTCTTGTTATCGCGGTAGTTGACGCCGCCACGGTGCGAGGCATCGTGGTTCCACGACTGCTTGCCCCCGGCATTGTTACCGATGTTGTTTCTGCCGCCGTCGATGTTTGTGTTGCGAATGAAATTGTTCTGCCGGTTGATGTCGATATCGATATCACTGCCGCCCCAACCCCAGTTGCACCCGCCCCAGATCGCCGCGCCCCAGACCACGCCGGCGGTGAACGCCATGGCGCCGTAGCCGTAGGGCGGCGCGACATACATCGGCGGGTAGTAATAGTACGGGTAAGACCACGAACCGTAGACCACGGTCGACGAGTAAGTCGGAACGTAAATGATCTCGGGGTTGGCGGGTTCGACCACGATGATCCTGTCCGGCTGCTGCGTGACGACCTGCTGCTCGGTGGTCTTCAGTTGTCCGGCGTCATAGGCCTTGCCGCGCATGCGCTGGATCGTGTCCATCAGCTCGGTCTTCTGGGCCAGGAAGGCGTCACCGAGGTCCTGGGTCCAGTCCAGGTTCTCGTCCATCTGCTTCAGCACGTCCGGAAAGCCGCACAGCGACTTTACGCTAGCGTCCCAGTTTCGCGTCTTGAGCGCCTCCTCGAGCGCCTTGTCCTTGAGCCCCGGGTTCGCTTTCGACCAGCGTGCGGCCTCGACGATCTCGAGCGGATAGGTCGAAGCCATCAGCATCTGCGACACAATCGGGTCCGGATACAGCGCCATCGGCGCCACAATCTGTTCGAGTTGTTCCTTGGTGAAGGTCGCTGCTGCCGCCGGAGCTGGAGTCGTCTGCCCCTGAACCGCAGCGACTTGCGCAAGGACCAACAGGAGTGACGCAAGTCCGAAGACCCACGGCCGTTTTTGTGCCTTCATGGAAATTCTCCGAGGCTTCGCACCCCGTACACGATTAGCGTGCTGGGGCGGTGGATGTCGGGGCGACCGCGA
>CAZYTR010000163.1:0-6819 GCA_964650365.1 uncultured Alcaligenaceae bacterium
TTCGGTTGCTGCTCGGTAAAGCGGATGCGCACGATCGACTTCGCGCTCTTGAAGCCGTACTTCCACGGCACCACCGTGCGCACCGGCGAACCGTTCTGGTTGGGCAGCGCCTGTCCGTAAAGTCCCACCGTCAGCAGCGTCAGCGGATGCATGGCTTCGTCCAGGCGCAGGCCCTCGACGTAGGGCCAGTCGAGGACCGGCATCTTCTGCCCCGGCATCTGTTCGGGGTCGAGCAGCGTGTGAAACTCCATGTACTTGGCATTGCCGGTAGGCTCGACGCGCTTGATCAATTCGGAGAGCGGATACCCGACCCACGGGATCACCATCGACCAGCCCTCCACGCAACGCATGCGGTAGATGCGCTCTTCCAGCGGGGCAAGTTTGAGCAGTTCCTCGATGTCGAAAGTCTTCGGTTTCTTCACCTCGCCTTCGACTTTCACCGTCCACGGGCGGGTCTTCAGTTTTCCGGCTCGCGCCGCCGGGTCTTCCTTGTCGGTGCCGAACTCGTAGTAATTGTTGTAGCTGGTGACCGATTCGAACGCCGTCAGAGGTTCATCGGTGGAGAAAGGGCTCTTCCTGAGATCGGCAAGCTTTGCCGCCGAACGCGCTTCGCCCGGCGCGAGCAGTCCGGCTGCGGCCAATCCCCCCGCTGCGCCGAGCGCGGCGGCCGCGCGGATGAATTCACGCCGGTCCCGATAGTGTGCCCGGTTCGTAATTTCGGAAGGTTTGATGTCGTACGGTCGCCGGATCAACATATTGGTGCTCCTTGGATATTTCCGCCCCTTTTCGCGCGGGCAGTTTGCAGCTTACAACGTCCCGGGGATTTGCGCGGGCCCGGGTTCCGCCCCCGAAAGCGGAATCTGCCCTGCCATGGTACGGACGAAGACCCTCCCTGGATGTCCCGAGGTTTTCCGCGTGCCCGGCTAAAGGAGGAAGACGGTTGCCAGACCAAGGAAAATAAAAAATCCCATGCTGTCGGTGGTAAACGTGAGCAGCACGCTGGAACCGATCGCCGGGTCCCGGCCCATCCTTTGCATCGCCATCGGAACGAGTATTCCGACCAGCGCGCCGACCAGAAGGTTCAGGAGCATCGCGCCCATCATCACCACGCCCAAGCCAATATTGTCGTATAGCCACCACGCGAACAATCCCGCCACGCCTCCCCAGACCAGGCCGTTCAGCAGGCTGATCGCAAGTTCCTTGAGGATCATCCGGCGCGCGTTCTCGGGGGTCACCTGTCCCAATGCGAGTGCGCGGATGATGAGCGTAGTAGTCTGGTTGCCGGAATTGCCGGCTATGCCCGCGACAATCGGCATAAGCGTTGCAACCGCAACCAGCTTCTCGATGGTGCCCTCGAACACGCCGATCACGCGCGAGGCGAAGAATGCCGTGCACAGATTCACCGCCAGCCACAGCCAGCGGTTCTTGGCGCTTTTCCACACCGACGCGAAAATGTCCTCCTCTTCGCGCAGACCGGCCATGCCAAGGAGTTCGGACTCGGACTCCTCGCGGATGAAGTCCACCGCCGCGTCCACCGTCACGCGCCCGGCCAGCCGGTTCTTCTGGTCCACCACGGGTGCAGACACCAGGTCGTAACGCTCGAAGGCCTGCGCGGCCTTCTGCGCCTTGTCGTCCGGCGAGAAAGAAATGAACTCGGAGTTCATCACCGACGCCACCAGGACCTCCGGATCGGTGACGATCAGGCGGTTGATCGGCAGTACGCCCTTGATCGCTTCATCGCGATCCACCACGAACAACTGGTCGGTATGGTCCGGAAGTTCATCCATGCGCCGCAGATAACGCAGCACTACCTCCAGCGTGACATCGTCGCGCACCGACACCATATCGAAGTCCATGAGCGCGCCCACCGAGTCTTCCGGGTAGGACATTGCGGAACGCAACTGCTCGCGCTCCTCGACCGACAGCGACTGGAAGACGCCGGCGACCACGTCCTTCGGCAGGTCCTGGACCAGGTCGGCAATCTCGTCGGTATCGAGTTGCTCGGCCGCAGCCACCAGCTCCTGCGAGTCCATGTTGGCGATGAGGGTTTCCCGCACCGCGTCGGAGACCTCCAGCAGGATTTCGCCATCGCGCTCGGCCTTGACCAGGTCCCATACCACCAGGCGCTCTTCCAGCGGCAGCGCTTCGAGGACGTAGGCGACGTCGGCAGGGTGGAGCTTGTCGAGCTTATTCTGCAGCTCCGCGAGGTTCTGCTTGTGGACGAGGGACTCCACCAGCTCATGGCGAGGCATGTCCTGCTTGTGGACCATGCTCTCCACGATCCGGTGTTTCTGCAGGAGCACCTTTACCTGATCGAGGGCTTCCTGAACGCTTGGCGTTCGTTTCCTTTCCGCGACTCGCGGCATCTTTTGTCAGCTCAGGCTAGAGCGCGTGGCATTGCGCCGCGCGCATCGGAGGGCGTGAAGCGGGTTTACTGTGGGGCAGGTACGCGGGTGGCCTGCCAGGACACGAACTGCAGTCCGCCGTCGCGCTTCGCCCAGACCGTGTGGAATCGCAGTTCCACGGACAGATCCTGGCCTTTGACCGTGACGTCGAAGTTGGCCTGGCCGGAGAGGATGGCGATGCAGCCGTAGGTGCGAACCGTCACCCCGCTGCGCCGCATGGTCCGGAACTTGACCGTGCCGGAACGCATGGTTTCGATGTACGTCGCCTTGTTGTCCACTACGGAAGAAGAGTGGATATACACCAGGTCGGCTCCGAACAGCTTTTCCATGGCGGCGAAGTCGTTGGTGGTCTGCGCCTCGTAGCGGTCATCCTCCGCCGCCAGGGCCTCAGCCGCCGTCACCGCGCCGGCGCATTCTTCGGCCCGCGCCATCCCGGCGGAACCGATACCCGGAAGTGCACAAACAAAGAACAGGGCCAATAACCGTTTCATGATTTCCTCCCTTTTCATTGGTTTCGCTGTGAATGCAGAGCGGGCATCTCTCGCGCCCGTTCGTCCATCCTGGCCGCCCATTGTATGTACTCTTGGTGCGCTTCGGGGCGCAGCCGCGAATGCAACACAGTCAGCTTCGTCCCGGCCTTCCTATTATCGCTGGCAATTCGGAAAGAACATCATTCAGGATTGCGCGGCCGCTGGCTTGCGTTTCCAGAAGCCGGTCGCCTGTTCGAACGCGTGGGCAATCTGCAACACGCCAAAATCGTCCCGATAGCGGCCGACGATCTGCAGGCCGACCGGCAGGCCGGTGCGGCTGAAGCCGCACGGGACCGATATCGCCGGCGAGCCGGCCACGGTAATGTAATAGCACGTGCGCATCCAGTCGATGTAGCTTTCCATCCTGATGCCGTTGATTTCGGTCACGTAGGGCACGTTGACGTCGAACGGCAGAACCTGCGCCACCGGCGCGACCAGAAAGTCGTAATCGTCCATGAACTCGCGCATGCGCTGGAACAATTGCGTGCGCTTGGCTTCCGCCGCCCCGACCTGCGGGCCGGTCAGGCGCGCACCTTCCTCGATGTTCCAGATCACCGTGTCCTTCATCAGGCTGCGCTTGGATTTCAGCAGTTGGCCGTAAGAAAGCTCGAAATTCCAGGCACGCATCACTTTGAAGATCTCGTCCGCATCGCGCAGGTCCGGCGTCGCGTCCTCGACTATGCAACCCAGGCTTGAGAAGGTATCGCGCTGGGCTTGCATGACCCGCATGACTTCCGGCTCCACCGGCAGACCACCGAGGTCTGCGCTCCAGGCAACGCGGGTGCCCTTGAAGTCGCGCGCCAGCGGCCGCGCAAACGACAACCCCGGTTCCTGCAGCGAGATCGGCGAGCGCGGATCCGGACCCGCGATGGCTGAAAGCATCAGCGCCGCGTCCTGCACCGTGCGCGCCATCGGCCCGACCACCGACAGCGGGAACCAGGCGGAGAAGCTTGGCCAATGCGGCACCCGCCCGGCCGAGGGGCGCATGCCGACGACGTTGCAGAAGCTCGCGGGATTGCGCAGCGATCCACCCAGGTCCGAGCCATCCGCGATCGGAGCCATCCCGCAGGCCAAAGCCACGGCCGCACCGCCGCTGCTGCCACCGCAGGTCTTGGAAAGGTCATAGGGATTCCTGGTGGCGCCGAACACCGGATTGAATGTCTGCGAACCCGCGCCGAACTCCGGCGTGTTGGTCTTGCCGAATGTCAGCGCGCCTGCCCGCTTCAGCCGTTCGACGATGATCGCGTCCACCTCGGGCACGAAGTCGCGATAGATCGGCGAGCCAAAAGTAGTGCGAATGCCCTTGGTCGCCGCGAGGTCCTTGTGCGCCACCGGCAGCCCCGCAAGCGGCCCGGGATCGTCGCCACGGGCAAGCGCCGCATCCACCGCTCGCGCGCCGCTGCGCGCCAGTTCCGGAAGGTAAGTGACGATCGCGTTGACCGCCGGATTCACTCTTTCCGTCTGCGCCAGGTGCGCGTCCATGACCTCCAGCGCGGACAGATCGCGCGCACGAATGCACCGGACCAGTTCGTGGGCAGGCAGAAAACAGATTTCGTCGGCTTTCATTGCGGTTTCGAGGGTGGGCGGCTGCGCAAAAAGCGCTCGCGACAATCGAATCCCGCCGGTTGCAGGACAACGTGAATAGCCAGGGCCACATTCTCACCGCAAGGTGTCAACACCCGGACACCCTTCAATTGGCTTGGATACCGATGCCGCGCGCCATCAGCACCGCCAGCAACGGAATGAAGGCGAACAGGACGAGTTCGGCGAGCACGTAGCGGCGCGTGCGCAGCACTTCGAAGTCCGCAGCCACCGCGCCTGCGCTGGCTTTCAGCACGCGCATCCAGCGCAGATATTGCATCGTGGGAGGAACGGAAATCAATCCGACGGCGACGAACAGCGCCAGCTTGATGTAGAAAACCGGGTTGTGGAGGTAAAAACCGGCGCCCTTGCCGAACCAGAAGAGTCGCGCTGCTCCGGTAGCCAGGGCGAGCACCGCCGCGATCAGGTAGAAAAAATCAATGCGAGCAAGCAACTTCGCTCGTTCCTGCGCCAGTCCGGGAACGCAGATCAAATACTCGATCGCGAGAAAGACCGCGATCAGGATCATTGCCGCAAAATGCAGGTAAACCACCAGGATTTCAGTCACGGCGCTCCTTCACGGGCCGGGAACTTCGCTGATCACCGGCGCGAAGTTCGCGCCCCACCGGTCAGGCGGCGAGTACCGTGCCGGGTTCATAGGACAGATTGGGTGCAAGCCACCTCTCGGCCTCTTGCACGCTCATGGCTTTTCGTCGCGCGTAGTCCTCGACCTGATCGCGATCGATCTTCGCAACCGCGAAGTACTGCGATTCGGGGTGCGAGAAATAAAAGCCGCTTACCGCCGCAGTCGGCAGCATCGCGTAGGACTCCGTGAGCGTGATGCCGGCGTTTGCCGGTGCCTCGAGCAGTTCGAACAACGGGCCTTTCTCGGTATGATCCGGGCAGGCCGGATAACCCGGCGCAGGACGGATGCCGCGGTACTTCTCGGCAATCACGTCTTCGACGCCCAGGTTCTCCGCGGCGGCGTAACCCCAGAATTCGCGGCGCACGCGTTGATGCATCAGCTCGGCGAAACCCTCCGCCAGCCGGTCTGCCAGAGCCTTGAGCATGATGGCGTTATAGTCGTCGTGCTTCTGCTCGAATTGCGCAACTCTTTCGTCGATGCCGATGCCCGCGGTCACCGCGAAGGCGCCGAGGTAGTCGCGCACGGCCGAATCTCTTGTTGCGATGAGATCGGCCAGGCACTGGTTGGGTTTGTCCAGCGGCTTCACCATCTGCTGGCGCAGGAAGTGAAATGTCGTGATAGTCATGGCACGCGTCTCGTCGGCATAGATTTCGACGTCGTCGCCGACCCGGTTGGCCGGGAACAACCCGATCACCGCGGCTGCGCCGAGCCATTTCTCGGAGATGATGCGCGCGAGCATCTTCTGCGCGTCTTCGAAAAGGTTGCGCGCCGCCTCGCCGACGATCGGATCCTGCAGGATCTTCGGATAGCGCCCCGCCAGCTCCCAGGTCAGAAAGAACGGCGTCCAGTCGATCAGCCTCGCAATTTCATCGAGAGGATAGTCGCGGAACGCCTTCAGGCCGGTAAACGCTGGCGCGGGGGGAACGTAAGCTTTCCAGTCGGTCTTCAAGCCGTGCTTGCGGGCTTCAGTAATCGGGTAGTGCGGCCCCTGGCCTTTTTTGCCCTTGTGCTGGCTGCGGGTCTTCTCCGCCTCGTCCTTGACTTTGCGCACGTACTCGTCGCGGTTCTCCGCGGAGATCAGGCTCGTGCACACACCGACCGAGCGTGACGCGTCCGGGACCCATACTGTCGGGCCCGAATAATTCGGCTCGATTTTGACCGCCGTGTGCACCCGCGACGTGGTCGCACCGCCGATCAGCAGCGGCACCTTGAAGCCCTGGCGTTCCATCTCCTTGGCTACGTGCGCCATTTCCTCCAGAGACGGCGTAATCAGGCCCGAGAGTCCGATGATGTCGGCGTTCTCATCGCGCGCCGCCTTGAGTATCTTCTCCGCCGGCACCATGACGCCGAGGTTGACCACGTCGAAGTTGTTGCACTGGAGCACCACGGAGACGATGTTCTTGCCGATGTCGTGCACGTCGCCTTTGACCGTGGCGATCACGATTTTGCCTTTGCTCTTTCCGCTCGTGCCGGACCTCGCCTTTTCCGCCTCGATATAGGGAATCAGGTGAGCGACCGCCTCTTTCATCACCCGCGCGCTTTTCACCACCTGCGGCAGAAACATCTTGCCCGCGCCGAACAGGTCGCCGACCACGTTCATGCCGTCCATCAGCGGGCCTTCGATCACCTGGATCGGATATTCGAACTGTTTGCGCGC
>CAZYTR010000164.1:0-5214 GCA_964650365.1 uncultured Alcaligenaceae bacterium
TATCCCGGTGATTGCTTCCACCCGATCGAGCGGATACTCCGGTAGGCGTTCTTCCAGCAGTTTTTCCCACCCCACAGTGTGGCTGCGCAGGAAATCCAGGTCGTGCAGCCCGCGATCGACGATGATTTTCATCATGCCCAGTGCCAGTGCCGCGTCGGTGCCGGGCCGGGGCTGGATATGCCAGTCTGCGAAGGCGGTGGTGCGCGTCACGCGCGGATCGATGGCGATGATTTTCGCGCCGTTGTCGCGCGCTGCATTGACGAAGGGCATCGCGTGCACCCCGGTGGACACCAGATTGGTGCCCCACAGGATCACCACGTCCATCTTTGGCAGGTCTTCGATGTTGGCATCGCCCACCCGCCCGAAAGTGTGCATTTCGGCCGCGGCGCCGGCAGCGGTGCAGATGGTGCGCTCCAACCGCGCCGCGCCCATCTTGTTGAAGAAGCGCTCGCCCATGCCGAGGAACCCGAGCATGCCCAGCGTGCCGGAGTACGAGAAAGGTTGAACGGCTTCCGCGCCATGCTTGGCGATGACTGCCTTCAGCCTGGCGGCGACCTCGGTGAGCGCCTCATTCCAGGTAATGCGCTCGAACTTCGCCCCGGGCCCCTTGGGTCCACTCCTGCGGTGCGGGAAGAGTACCCGCTGGTTGTTGTAAACCAGATCGAGGTAGTGATTGACCTTGTTGCAAAGGTAACCGCGCGTGACCGGATGCGTCGGATCGCCTTCGACCTTGACGGCGCGGCCCGTGGCAGTGTCCACGGTGACCCGCATCAGGCATGCATCCGGGCAGTCGTGCGGGCAGGCCACCCGCGCCACGCGCAGTCTGTTTTCTACCGCTTCCCTGACGACGCCCATCGGCACCTCGCTCGAATCCGGTTTGTGCGATATTGTACCTCCCCGCCCGGCCTTGCCGCGCGGCGCCAGGCATAACAGAACAAAATTCAGAGGAGTTCATGCAGCACTTCCGCACGCCCCTTGCGCTGACCTTCGCCGCCTGTCTTATTTTCACCGCAACCGCAGAAGCCAGGCTCACGCGGCTGGAAATCAGCAAACGCGAAATCGTCGCGGACGGCATGGCCTTCGGAACCGCCGGCGCCTACGAGAAGCTCACGGGCCGCGCCTGGTTCGAGGCTGACCCTGCGCTCGAGCGTAACGCCGCGGTGTTCGACATCGACCGCGTGCCGCTCAACGGCAGAAACGCGGTCGAGTTCTCCGCGGATATGGTGATACTCAAGCCGGTAGACATGGCAAGAAGTACGGCTACGTTGTTCTTCGAAGTGAACAACCGCGGGCGCAAGATTTCCTTCGGGCGCATGCACGACACCGCATCGGACGCCAACATGAACGATGCAATGGCGACGCGGGATTTCGGCAACGGCTTCCTGATGAAACGCGGTTACGTGCTGGCCTGGGTCGGCTGGGGTGCGGACATCGCGTCCGGTGACAACCGTATGACGGTCGATTTCCCGATCGCCCAGGAGAACGGCAAGCCGATAACCGAACGCATCCTCACCGAATTCTCCGATCGCAATTTCAACGGCGGCAAACCTACTTCTCTGCCGCTGTCCGGCAGTTCGGCGTTCAAGTCGTACCCGGCCGTGTCCACGGTCAAGAAGGAGGCGCAGGCGCAACTGTATGTTATCGCCGGCGATTCGCCGCGACCCAGTGGCCCCGGCATTCCAAGCGCAGAACCGGTGAGCGACGACGAATGGGCGTTTGCCGATTGCCCGGACGGCTGGCCCGGCAAACCCAGCGTCGAACACATCTGCCTGAAGAGCGGGTTTCGCAACGACCGAAATTACCATTTGCTGTATCGCGCCACCAGCTCGCCGGTGATGGGGCTGGGCTACCTCACCAGCCGGGACTTCGTTTCCTTCCTGAAGAACGACGAAAAGGACGACGCCGGCAATCCGAACCCCGTTTTCGGCATCAAGACCACGCTGTGCCAGGGCATTTCATCGTCAGGAATGTACCTGCGCGACTATCTCTACCACGGCTTCAACGTCGACGAGCAAGAACGGCAGGTGTGCGACGGCATGCATATCCACGTCGCCGGGGTGCAAAAGCTGTTCCTGAACTATCGGTTCGCACAGCCCAATCCGTTCACCCAGCAGCACCGCGAGCGTTATGTTCCGGACACCAACTTTCCGCGCCAGTACGCCATACGCCTCAACCCCCTCACCGACACCCCGGACGGCATTCTCAAACGCCCGCTGACCGACCCGAAGATCATCCACACCGACACCTCGAACGAGTACTGGCAGTTCCGCGCCTCGCTCACCGGCACGAGTGAAGGCAGGACCATGGACTTGAACGAATCGCCGCGGGTACGCCGATACCTGCTTTCCAGCCTGCAGCATGGCAGCTTCAAGTCCGACGCGGCGCACCGCGGCATCGGCAAGCGCCAATGCGAGCAGCTCAGCAATCCCGTGCATCCCGGTGTGCTGCTGCGCGCATTGGTGGTGGCGCTGGACGACTGGGTGAAGAAAAACACGGCGCCGCCGGACACCCGCGTACCCAGAGTGGCAGATGGCACGCTAGTGCACGCTTCCGAACTGAAGCTGCCGAAGATCCCCGGACTGACTTACGAAGGCCTTTACAACGGCTCCGGCGAGCGCAATTTCGGGCCGCGGGTGCGCGGCAATTCCGGCGTGATCGACCTGCTGATTCCAGAAACCGTAGCCACCCATAGGATCCTGGTGCCACAAGTGAACGCGACCGGCAACGACATTGCCGGAATCCGCCATCCCTTCGTCGAAGCACCGGCCGCGACGCTTTTGGGCTGGAACACCCGCACCGCGGAATTCGGCGGCCCCGACCTGTGTGACCTGCTCGGCTCGATGATTCCGTTGCCAAAGACCAGGGCTGAGGCGCAGTCCAAAGGCGACCCGCGTCCATCGCTCGAGGAACTGTACGGCACGCACGAAGGCTATGTGCTCAAGGTCGCCGAAGCGGCAAAGAAACTGCAGGATCAGCGCCTGATGCTGCCCGAAGACGTTGAACTGGTGATTCAGGAGGCCGAAGCGGGCGACGTGCTGCGTTAAGGCTTCTTGAATTCAAGCAGATTGCAGCACAACCACGGAAATCGCGCTTTCGTGGCCATCCCCGCCGTCCGAGGCCGGCTTATTGGATAATCGCGCCATGCCGACCAACATTCTGATGGCTGCGTTTCGCCGGCTGCTGCGCTGGACGCTATGGACCGCGGGCTCGCTGTTCGTCATCGGGGCACTGGGTTCTGCCTACATCACGTTCATCGGCATAACGGTCGATGCCTCGCTGCTGCGCGGGCGGATCGCCGCGGTCTTCGCCGATGCACTCGGGCGCACGGTGCGCTTCGACGGCCCGATGGAACTCGAGATTTCGGCGCGGCCGAAGTTGCGGGCCGGCGGACTGCACATCGCCAATGCGCCGGGTTTTGAAGGAGGCGAATTCGCCAGCCTCGGCGAGGTGCGCCTCGCTCTCGACCTCTGGCCGCTGCTGCAAAGGCGCCTGAAGATCGAGGAAGTCGCCGGAAGCGACGTGCGCGTGCGCCTGCAAAGACGCGCTGATGGAACCAATAACTGGACCTTCCGCCGGGCGCGCCCGGCGCAGCAGCCCGCCTCGGAGCCCGGGACTCCCACCACCGTAAGCGCCGACCGTGCGCTTGCCAGGCTGGATATCAGGCAGGTCACGCTCGAGAACCTGAATGTCGAGTACGTCGACCGGTTTGGGGCAAGCCACTACTTCGATCTTCACAAGTTATCCGCGCAATCGCCCTCGGGCCAGCCGCTCAAGGTCAGTTTGAACGGTGCGGTGGAAAAGCAGTTTCCCTACCGGCTCGACTTCACCGGCGGCGTGCCAGCGGATCTGTCGGATCCCGCCAAACCCTGGCCGGTGGACCTGACGATCGCGTTCCTGAGTTCGACGCTCACGGTGAACGGCACCCTGTCGGCACGCGGCGGCCAGATCCGTTTCGGGCTCGGCACCGAGAATCTGCGCGAATTCGAACGCCTTTTCCAGATCAAACTCCCCGCGCTGGGCGCCAGCGGCATCGCCGGCACCATAGCCTTCGGGCCGGGCAAGGTTTCGCTCAAGCAGCTCGGCGCAGCGATGGGCGGCACCGCGCTGATCGGCGACCTCGATTTCGACTATTCGGCAACCAGGCCGAAGATCAGCGGCGCGCTGACCATTCCGGTGCTGGACCTGCGTCCTTTCCTGAGCGATCGGCCAACCGAAGAAACGCCGTCCACGCCGCCGAAGAGCCTTGCCGAGGTCTATCGGGGATTGTCGCAGGCGAGCTTCACGCTGACCGAACTTACGCGTGCGGATGCCGACGTCACTCTGCGAGTGGGGAGCTGGGCGAGCCTGCCCGGCAACGTGAGCGACGTTTCCTTGCAGGTGAAAATCGACAACGGCCGACTCCAAACGCCGATGCAGGCCACCATCACCGGCGTCAAGCTGGAGGGCAACGCGCAGGTGGACGGCACCGCCTCGCCGCCGACCTTCCGTCTCGCTCTCGGCACCCGAGACTCCGAGCTCGGCGGACTTGCCGAACTGCTGGTGGGTGTGCGCGGGGTCGAGGGGAAACTCGGCCGTTTCGATCTGCGGCTATCGGCCCACGGCGACCAGGTAAACGAACTGGTGCGCAGCCTCGATATCCGGCTCGACATCGAACGCGGGCGCCTTTCCTACGGCAACGTCGCGGGCGGCCGGCCGGTCGATTTCACGCTCGAGAAACTGTCCGTGGCCCTGCCTGCAGGCAAAGCGCTCAGGGGAGAAATGCGCGGCTCGCTTCTGGGTAACCCGATGACAGCGCAACTGCGCAGCGGCGCGCTCGAGCCTTTGATGCTGGAGGATCGCGTACCGATCGACTTCAGCGCGCGTTCCGGCGGCGTCAGGGCGAATATCCACGGCGTGCTGCAGCTGCCCGCAGAGAATCGCGGACCGGAATTGACTTTCGCGATCTCCGCACCGCGCGCCGGCGAAGTGGCGAGCTGGTTCGGCCTGCGGCCGGGAGCTGAGGCCCGTGCCGCACTCTCGGGCAAGGCCGCCTTGCGCAGCCGCCAGTGGAGCGTTGCCGATTTTTCCCTGCAGCTCGGGCGCACCACGCTCACCGCCGAGGCACTGCAAACAGGAATAGGCACGCGGCCGCTGCTGAAAGTGCGCCTGGCCGCCGAGCAGATAGACGTCGCGGAGCTGGAGTCCCTGCTGCCGAAGACGGAGAAAAAGCAATCG
>CAZYTR010000165.1:0-6153 GCA_964650365.1 uncultured Alcaligenaceae bacterium
CCGGCCGCCGATTCGATCTGCGCGATCTGGGTGCCGGCATTCACGTACACGATGGTGCCCGCGAGCATCCCGAGCTGGCTTACCCAGTAGAAGGTCCGGGTCTTGATGGAGGTGAGCCCCATCACCAGGTTGATGACGAAGAAGGGAAAGGCCGGGACCAGGCGCAAGGTAAACAGATAGAACGCGCCGTCCTTGTCGATGCCGGCGTTGATCGCCTTCAGTTTGTCGCCGAACTTCGCCTGCACCGAGTCGCGCAGCAGGAAGCGCGAGACGAGCAATGCGAGCGTCGCGCCGATGCTGGAAGCGAAGGAGACGATCAACGTGCCCCATAGCAGGCCGAAGACGGCCCCCGCGGCAAGCGTCAGGATGGTTGCGCCGGGCAGTGACAGGCCGGTCGCCACGACATAAATAAGGAAGTACGCTGCCACCGTCTGCAGTGGATTGGCGCGATACAATTCTTCAATGGCCGCCTGTTGCGACTTGAGGTAAGGCAGGCTGAAGTACTGCCCGAAGTCGAAAATGATGAACGCTGCAATCAGCGCGGCGATCATTACGACCAGCAGGAATTTACCCTTGGTCACCGCAAGACCCCCTTTGTTGTTCGCTGGGCGCCCGGTAGGGTGAGCGCGCCAAACCTGGCACGATGCACAGATGGCGCCGGACCCTGTGCGTACGCGATATACGTCCGGACGCTGCGTCCGGATGCGAATTCACGATACGGGTCGCAGACGACGCACTGTCCGGGCGATTGTACACGCGCGTTTGTGGCCGTTACGATGTACAGCATGATGCGGATTCGAAACTGGATTCGGAAGCCAATGCCTCGGCTGCGCGGCAGAACCTGCGTGGTCGCGTTTTTTGCTCTGGCGTTTGCGACCGGCTGCGCGACGTTGCAGGATCCGATGCGCGCGAACCTGTCGGATGCAGACGAGGCCGTGGCGCAGTGCGCCGCGTGGTACCGCGGCATGGATCAGCGCATCGACCAGGCCGGCGTGCGCGATGGCGGCGAATATCGCATCCCCGGTTTTCCCTACCTGCGCGCCGATCGCTTCAATGCTTCATTCGGCAGCGAAGCGCTTGCCGGTGACGGCTTGTTCCAGGCGTGGACGGGGCGATTGCTTGAGCTCGAGGCGGGAGCGCGCGCAGCGGAGCTGCGCAACCTGCCAGCCGGTTCGCTCGAGGACCTGGGTGTGGACCGTGCACAAGCCGGGGAAAGGATACGGGCTTGCGCGGCAACGCTGGCAGAGCACGACTTTGCCATGCCGGAAATGCGCAAGCTGCTGGCCGCGCGCGCGCGCGTACCGGACGACTATGTAACCTGGCAGCGGGTGTTGGGCTTGTATGCCATCACTCAGATTCCGTTCTGGAACGGCGTCGAAGACTGGCAAAAGGAAACGGCCGAGACGATGCGCCGCTCGAAGAAAGGCTTGCGCGAGCCGGCGACGCTTTCGCGTTACGTGCCGGCGGGGGCGGCCGACACGCAAACCGCGAAGGCAATCCTTGCGGGCGCACGTCGCGATCTCTTGGGGATCCCGCAGCTTTCCGCCGAGCAACAACAGGCCCTGTTCTCCGCATATGCGCCGGTCATCGAGGTCGAGACCAGCGGCGACTACGATCGCATCGGCGCGCTCGCCTGGGGAGAGGACGAGGGGCTGGTGGTGGATGCTTCGCGACCGGTGGTCTACCAAAAGCTTGCGTTCGCCCGCATCGGTGGTGAAACGCTGGTGCAGCTTGTCTATTTGGCCTGGTTCAGCGAGCGCCCGCACGCAACGCCGCAGGATCTTCTGGCGGGCCGGCTCGACGGCATCTTCTGGCGGGTCACGCTGTCCGCGCAGGGCGATGCGCTCGTTTACGACACCATCCATCCCTGCGGCTGCTTTCACATGTTCTTCCCGGTTCCGGGAGTGGAACCTTTGCCGCCGCCGGAAGAAAGGATCGAGTGGGCCTTCGTGCCGGATCGGGCACCGCAGTTTCCGGACGGTGCGCGCGCGGTGTTGCGCCTGGCAACGCGCACCCATTACCTGGTGGACATCGCAGCCGACGGCGGTGGCGCTGGCCCGACTTACGAAATCGCCGATTACGACGAACTGCGCTCGATGCCTGCCGGCGCGGGAAAACGCCGCAGCGCCTTCGGGCCGGATGCCCTGATGCCGGGTACCGAACGCGGCGAGCGCGTCTTTTTCTGGCCGATGGGGGTGCCGAGCGCCGGCGCCATGCGCCAGTGGGGACACCATGCCACGGCGTTCGTCGGGCGCCGCCACTTCGACGACGTCGATCTGATCGAGCGTCGGTTTCGGCTCCAGCCGCCATAGTTCTGCGCGCGGACGCAGACAGCGAGCGCCGCCCGTGCGATTCTTGATACCATTTGCCTTAAGGAAGTTCTGTTAAAGTTCCCTCGCGCCGGGCAAGCCTCCGGCGCCCAGCCGTACAATTCCATGAGAGGCAAGATGATGAGCCGCGCCTTCGTAAAGGACGACAACGACGATTTGCCCAGCGAGGAATTGCCTGAGCGTCCGGTCAGTTCCGAGCCGAACTACGTGACGGCGGCGGGCCTCGCGAAACTGCGCGGCAAGGTCGAAGAGCTGCACGACGAGCATGCGCGTCTGAAGGGGGCGGAGGAGGACTTCGACCGGCCCCGGCTCGCGGAGATCGAGCGCGACCTGCGTTACTACCAGGCGCGGCTGGAAGCAGCCGTCCTGGTCGACGTTTCCAAGCACCCCAGGGACGAAGTGCACTTCGGCGCCAGCGTCAAGACCAAAGACGAGCGCGGCGCCGTGCATTCCATCGCGATTGTCGGCGAGGACGAGGCGGACGCAGCCCATGGCCGCGTCAGCTGGCAGTCGCCGTTGGCGAAGGCCTTGATGGGTGCAAGAGTGGGCGATACCGTTACCTGGAACCGCCCCGCCGGTTCCACCACGCTCAACGTGCTGGAAATTCACTACCCGCGTACGTAGGGCAGGACAAAAAATGCACGACCTGATCATAGAGAACGCGACGATATACGACGGCCTGGGTGGTGCGCCGCGGCGCGGCAGCGTTGCGGTCGCAAAGGGCCGGATTGCCGAAGCGGGCAAGGTCGAAGGCGAGGCGCGCGAACGCGTCAATGCCGAAGGGCTGGCGCTGATGCCGGGAATTATCGATACCCACACCCACTATGACGCGCAGATCACCTGGGATCCGTTTGCCAATCCTTCTCCGGCGCTTGGCGTCACCACGGTAGTCATGGGCAACTGCGGCTTCACCATCGCGCCGTGCCGGCCGCCGGACCGGGACCTCACCATGCGCAACCTCACGCACGTCGAAGGCATGTCGCTGGAGGCACTGCGTGCCGGCATCGAATGGGGGTTCGAATCGTTCCCGGAATATGTCGGGATGCTGGAGAAGAAGGGCGTGGGGCCGAACGTCGCCTGCTTCGTGGGCCATTCCGGCGTGCGTACTTTCGTCCTGCGCGGCGACGCGGCGAAACGAGCCGCGACTGCGGAAGAAGTCGCGCAGATGCGCCGCATCGTGATCGAGGCGATGGAGGCCGGCGCCTGCGGTTTCTCCACGACGCGCTCGTACCAGCACAACGGCGAGGCCGGCATCCCGATGCCCTCGCGCCTCGCCGACGAGCAGGAATTCCTCGCGCTGTCCGGCGCGCTGCGCGAAGGCCGGAAAGGCCTGTTGATGATGACCAAGGCCTCCGATACGCCGATCCCTTGGATCGAGTCGCTCGCCGCCGCGGCGGACCGGCCCTATCTTGTCGCCGCGCTACTGCACTCCAATCTCACGCCCGAAGCGACATTCGAAGACCTGGAACACATCGCCCGGGCGCGCAGCCGTGGACAGCGCATGGTCGGCGCGGTTTCGGCGTGCCCGCTCAACTTCGAGTTCACCATGCACGAACCCTACGTGTTCGAGGGACTGGCGGCATGGCAGCCGCTCATGAAAATGGACGAGCCTGACGTCAAGAAGGCGCTCGGCGATGCGGGCTTCCGCCGCCGCCTTAAAGACGAGTTGGCGAAGCGCTCGCGGCGCATGTTCACCGGGGAATGGGAAAAGGCTTTCGTGGCACAGGTGGCGGACCCGGCGCACGCAGCCTGCGAGGGGCAATCGATCGAAGCCCTGGCGAAAAAGCAGGGGGTGCATCCGGTGGATTTCATGCTCGATCTCGCGCTTGCCGAAGAACTCGACACGCTGTTCACCGCGACGCTGCTCAATTCGGACGAAGACGCCGTGGGCCGCATGCTCAACGACCCGAACGCAATCGTGTCATTGTCCGATGCCGGCGCACATCTGACCTTTCTGTGCGATGCGGGCTTCGGGCTGCATCTACTCGGCCACTGGGTCCGGGAACGCAAGCTCATGCCGCTTGAGATTGCAGTGAAGAAGCTCACCTCGGAACCGGCGCAATTGTTCGGCATCCACGGCCGCGCCGCGATCGCGGCGGGCAACTGGGCGGATCTGCTGCTGTTCGATCCTCGCACGGTAGGCCGGGCTCCGTCCCGGCGCGTCTACGACCTGCCCGCGGGCGGATCGCGGATTCACACGCCCGGCATCGGCGTGCACGGGGTGTGGGTGAACGGCAAACTCGTCGCCGACGCGAACGGCATCGTCAAGGATGCGCCCCTCGCTGGCTCAGTGCTGCGCGACTTCGCCTCGTAATCTCTCACCGCAAAGGACGCGGAGGACGCGGAGGAAAACCAAAAACGAGAAAAAGGATGTGGGAGTTAAAAGCAGGCCTGGCGCCGAAATGACCACCGATACTGAGGATCATGGGGTCAGGCCTGACCCCAATCTTCGCTGACTCGGCGCTCAACGGGGACGCCCCGCAAGCGGGCAGCCCGTTGAGATTGTTGATTTGGTTTTCGGCAGGGCGATGCGTTACGGTTGCTCGGCGAGTAGCGCTTCGATCTGTTTGACGACCTCTCCGCTCTCGGGCTTGGTGCGCGCGGCGAAGCTGAAGGCGCGCTTGCCGTCGCGCGCGATCAGGTATTTGTGGAAATTCCATTCCGGGGCGTCGCCGGTCATCCGCGTCAGTTCGGCGAACACCGGGTTGGCCTTCCCGGGGACTACGCTGGACTTCTCCATCATCGGAAACTTCACGCCGTAGGTCAGCTCGCAGAAGTCCTTGATCTCCTTCGAGGTGCCCGGCTCCTGTGAGCCGAAATCGTTGGCCGGAAAGCCGACCACCACCAGGCCCTTGTCCTTGTACTTCTGGTAGAGCGCTTCCAGTCCCTTGTATTGCGGCGTGTTGCCGCAAAAGCTGGCCGTGTTGACTGCCAGCACGACCTTGCCCGAGAACTCGCACAGGTCAAGCGGCTTGCCGTCGAGATTTTTCATCTGATGGTTGAGAAGATCGGGACAGGCGGCCATGGAAACCTCGCTGATCAGGGTCAGGGAAAGCAGGGCGACAAGCAGAGCCGGCAGGCGTTTCATTTTTTCGGTTCCCGTGTAGTCGGAATTTTGCAGATAATAGCGCGTCCGGCGTCGGATGCGCTGCGCTTTCTGCTATTCACTCAATCACCCAATCACCGAATCACACCTAATGGGTCCGCTATCCGATATCAAGGTACTGGAACTGGGCACATTGATCGCCGGGCCGTTTTGTTCGCGCGTTTTCGCCGAATTCGGCGCACAGGTGATCAAGATCGAATCGCCCGACGGCGGAGATCCGCTGCGCCAGTGGCGCAAGCTCCACAACGGCACATCCCTGTGGTGGTACCTGCAGGCGCGCAACAAGAAGTCCGTCACGGTGAACATGAGGGAGCCGGAAGGCCAGGAGATCGTGCGCAAGCTCGCCGCCGGGGCCGACATCGTGATCGAGAACTTCCGTCCGGGCGCTCTGGAGAAATGGGGGCTGGGGTGGGACGCGCTTTCGCAGTTGAACCCGGGCCTGGTGATGGTGCGCCTGTCAGGCTATGGCCAGACCGGCCCGTACCGCAGCCGCGCGGGCTTCGGCGCAATAGGAGAAGCGATGGGGGGGCTACGCTATGTCACCGGGTATCCGGACCGGGCGCCGGTGCGCGTGGGCATCAGCCTGGGGGATGCGGTCGCGTCGCTCTATGGCGTGATCGGCGCGCTGATGGCGCTGCGCCATCGCGAGATCAGCGGCGGCCGCGGGCAGGTGGTGGACGTGGCGCTGTATGAAGCGGTATTCAGCCTCATGGAGAG
>CAZYTR010000166.1:0-22208 GCA_964650365.1 uncultured Alcaligenaceae bacterium
AAATACTCCTTCCCCCTTGATGGGGGAAGGTTGGGATGGGGGTGAAATGCCAGCCACACGATACACGCCTCACCCCCACCCTAGCCCTCCCCCTTCAAGGGGGAGGGAATGTATCCGGCGCTATTTTTGTCGCTGCGTATAACACCAGGAAGCTGCAATGAATCGATTCTCGATTTCACGGAAGGACGATCCGGCAGACCGGAATCCTGTCCACCCGATTCTCCGTTCGAAAGGAAACTGAATGGCATCAAGACCGCTTTTGTTCACGCCGATATCGCTGCGCGGGGTGACGCTCAAGAACCGCGTGGTCATCTCGCCGATGTGCCAGTACTCGGCAAAGGACGGACTGGCCAACGACTGGCACTTCGCGCACCTCGCCAAGTTTGCGATCGGCGGCGCCGGGCTCGTCTTCGCCGAGGCCGCCGCCGTTGAAGCCGACGGCCGCATTACCCATGGCGACCTGGGCATCTGGTCGGACGCCCACATCGCGCCATTGAAGCGCATCACCGATTTCATCAAGTCGCAGGGTTCGGTGGCGGCGATGCAGATCGCGCATGCCGGTCGCAAGGCGTCCATGCAACGACCCTGGGATGGCAACGGGCCGATCAATGAAACCGACCGCGCGCGCGGCGAAGACGCGTGGCGGGTGGTCGCACCCAGCCCGATTCCGATGGACAGCGGCTGGCTCACGCCGCACGAGCTCACGGTGAATGAGATTCGCCAGGTGCAGGAATCCTGGAAAAAGGCAGCGTTGCGCGCGCTATCGGCGGGCTTCGATGTGCTCGAGATGCATTCCGCGCACGGCTATCTCGGCCACGAGTTCCTTTCCCCGCTTTCCAACAAGCGCCACGATCAGTACGGCGGTGACTTCAAGGGTCGCACGCGTTTTTCCCTGGAACTGGTGGAAATCCTGCGCGCTGCCTGGCCGCAGGACAAACCGCTGTTCGTGCGCGTATCCTCGGTAGACGGCATCGAAGGCGGCTGGACGCTGGACGACACCGTGGCGCTGGCGAAGGAATTCAAGGCGCGCGGTGTGGATGTGCTCGACTGTTCCTCGGGCGGGTTGATGGGCTCGGCTACCGCGGCGCGGGTCAAACGCAGCCCCGGCTTCCAGGTACCGTTCGCGGAGCGCGTCAGGAAGGAAACATGCATGCCGACCATGGCGGTGGGCCTGATACTCGAAGCGCACCAGGCGGAGCAGGTGCTGCAATCGGGCCAGGCCGATCTGATCGCAGTGGGGCGCCAGGCCTTGTACAACCCGAACTGGGCGCTGCACGGTGAAGTCGCACTGGGCGTGGAAGGAGAATACAAATCGTGGCCGGTGCAGTACGGCTGGTGGCTGGACAAGCGGCAGCACATACTCACGCCTGAGGCGAAAGAAAAAGCGACGGCGTAAAGGCCGCAAGGGCCGTGAATGTCGTGACTATCGTGAATATCGTGAATGCCGTAAAGGCCGTGAATGCCGTGACTACCGTAAGAAAATGACAGACTGTTTTTCTCGAGTGACACCTGAATCTCTTTGCGTACCCCTCAACGGAACCCGTCGAGCAAATGGTGCGGTTAGATGTTGAATCCACCAGTATTGAAAAGATGGTATTGAAAAGAATCTTTGCATCGAGGTTCTGATCTTACGAATCACGATATTCACGACATTCACGGCCTTTACGGCCTTTACGGCATTCACGACATTCACGGCCTTTACGGCATTCACGGAGTTCCCATGGCCATTGACGGAATGAATCACTTCACGGTCCTCACGGACAACATCGATGCCACCCGCAACTTCTACGTCGGCATTCTCGGGTTGAAGGAAGGGTATCGCCCGCCGCTGGGATTTCCCGGCACCTGGCTGTACGCCGGCAACCAGCCGGTGCTGCATGTCATCGCCGGCAGGCCGCTGCCGGTAAATCCCGCCGGCGTGCTCGACCACATGGCGTTCTCCGCCTCGAATCTCGCCGATGTTGCGGCGAAGTTGAAAACGAGCGGCATCAAGTACGACCTGAGGAAACAGCCGGACTCGAGCGTATGGCAATTGTTCTGTTTCGATCCCAGCGGCGCAAAAGTCGAACTGGATTTCGCACCTGGGGAGAAAGCACCGGCCTGAGTCGAGCCCGCGATGGAGCTTCGTTGCGGGGAACGAGGACGAAATCACCATCTCGACACACATTCGGAGGGCGTGTAAAGCTGCGGCGCAGCACGATTAAAGTGCGGCAGAAGGAAGAACGTCGTTTAGAATACAAATAGGCAGAAATCGCGCGGACCAGAGGGTCAAGAACACAGGAAGATCAAAACCCTGCCCAAGGCTCTCGAATGGCGCGCGGCGACTGGAGGTGACAATGATGCGAAGTCATGTTTCCGCAGTCGGCCTGTTTGCCCTGACCAGTATCTGGGTCGCCCAGGCCACGGCCCACCCCCTCACGCTCGCGGAATGCGCGGAAGGCGGCGAGTTCATTCGTAATGCCGCCCTCGCGCGCGATGCCGGCGCCAGCCGCGAGTTCTTCGTCGGCAAGCTCGAGGAAGACCTGTCGCTCATCCATGCGTTCCCGCCGCAGTTGCGCTGGTTTGTACAGGACGCCGTGGACGAGGAGTTCCTCAGCCGGAGAGTGAAAAGAGTCTTCGACAAGCCGATGAAACCCGAGCAGCACGAAGCCGCGTTCATCAGCGACTGCATCCAGACCACTGCTTTCGCCGCAGAAAGCGACGTCTAAAGTCACCTCGCATAGAACCGACCATGAGTGACGGTCAATATTCCTGGAGGCTGTCCGTTTGATCTGGATCAACGCCAGTCAAATGAGCGGCACTCCGTCCGTTGCAGATCGATACGGCCTGGTGTAGCTTTACTTAAAAGTTGTCGCGCTTGGCCTGCCTGTGCTTCCCGGCATGGGGCATGGTCGTCGCTCTTGGTCCCGGTTTCGTGGGCACAACTCGCGGAACCAGGCATTCTCCAGAGTGCGCGATCATGATGCGCGGCCGTTGTCGTAGTAATCCAGTGGAATGGAGGCACTATAGACGAAAATCACTCTGACTCGACCATGACGCCGGCACCAATTCGCCGGTACACGTCGCATGACGCGACGAAATGAGCCACCCATGTGGCAATCCGGTGAAGCCCCTCGATTTTCGCGGGGCTTCTCGTTTGTGAGGTTGGACGGTTCGGGTGCAAGCGCATGAAAAACAGCGGCGCTGCCGTGCACCGAGTGCACTCGGTGAAATGCGGGCGGTTACGATTCTGGAAAAGGCGAAGAAACCGCTTGACTTTGACGGACGCTGGGCGCTCACTGGATTGGCTTCTGCGCGCTGGACCGGGGTCGATTCTCAAGCCCAAGGCATGACGATCCGGTTGCTGCCCAAGACATTCGCTGTTGTGCGCGCCTTTTCGTTCGGGTGTGCCTGATGCGGACAGGTGGCGACCACCTTAAACCCGATGTTTGAGGGTTACCTGGACTGGGGCGCCGAAGCAAAGCACAAAGGGCGTGACGAGAGTCGCGCCCTTTGTATTTGCCGTTTCGGCAAAGACGTGCCGGCACTACTTGCCGAAGCTCAGGAACTGCTTGCGATAGCCCACGACCCGGACCAGATATTGCCGGGTCTCTTCATAGGGCAGGTTGGTGCGCAGCCTCTCGTAGACGCCGGGAGGCTCGAGGCCATTGATAGTGTTGACGGCCGCGACCTTGTCCTTGGAGAAGGCTTTCAGCACGTTCGAAGGACCGGTGTTGTACGCGGAAACCACGCAGTACTCGCGCGATGTCCCATTGGTCACGTAGTCGAGCTGCTTTGAAGACAGGACACCGAGATAAGCCGTGCCGAGTTCGATGTTGTTTTCCGCGTCGAACAGATAGTCCTTCGTCGGCATTTCGTCGCGGCCCTTGACGGCGCGGTAGGCTTCCCGCCCGCCGCTCGAAGGCACCAGTTGCATCATTCCGTATGCCGGCGCCGAACTCACGGCGAAAGGATTGAAATTGCTCTCGGTGCGGATCACCGCGTAAACCAGGCTCGGACTCACTTTGTGCTCCGCGGCGTACTTGCTCACGACGCCCCGATACTTCTCGGCCTGCTTGTTCGGGAAGTTCGCAACCATCGCGAAAGTGACGTACAGGGCATCCTTCGCGCCCCCCTGCACATCGACTTTTCGGGTCGCTGCCTGCTTCTCGAGCAGGTAGTCCGCGAAACTCTCCGCCTGCGCTGGCGTCGCGATGGACTTGCCGCGCTGATCCTGCACCAGTCCCAGCAGATACGGCTCCCTGACGCTACTGAGCGTCACGGATTTATCCGAAAACAGATCGACCGCCCGCGGATCATCCGGCGTCAGCAGCGTGGTTACGATGGCGTTCCTGAGGCTGACCCGTGGGTCCTTGTCGTCCACCGTTTCCACGGTGATCGCGCCGGTATCGAAGTCGACGATTGCACGGCTCTTGTAATTCTGCGTGTACTTGACGTAACTGGTGCGACTGGGCAGCTTTGTTTCCTTTTTCCCCCAGTTGCGGTTGACATTACCGGTGAGGGCCGCCATCAGAATGTCGTAATCGCGCTTCAGGCGACGCAGGTCGCTGATCAGAACCTGCGGATCGCGCTCGTACGCGTCGGCCCGGCGCTTGAGTCCCTCGCGAATGGCGGCGTCCCGGCTGTCAGCTTTCGTGATGTCGGTGATGGTCTTCGCGGTCGGGGTCTTGGTCACCGCGATGGCGCGGTCGGCGGAGCTCAACGTCTTGTCGAACGACTGGCATGAGGGCAGGAGCACGCAGGCGACGCCAGTGAGGATGATTTTCTTCATCTTCCCCGCCCCTCCGCAGACGCATTCCCTTCCTTGCTGCAGGTCTCGTAGTCTTTGGTGGCTTGTTCCATGCGGAGAATAGAGTATTCAAATGGATTGATCGTCGCGCCCGCGCGGTTCAGACTTTACCAGCAGGCGCCTTTCGAAGGCACCTTCGACCCGAAGCTGACCTTTGCATTGCCCGAAAGCAGACCTTCAACGTCCTATGCTTGCAAGAAACAAGACCTGATGCCTTACTGCACTTGACTACCCGAAAATGCCTTTGATCATTCCGATGACAATCACAACTATTGCAATGACAGCGCCCCAGAAGATCGCTATCTCCGATATTTCGGCGGCTTGTTCCAGTGATTCGCGTGATGTTTTTCCATAGTCTTCGGCCATCGCTGCGTCCTCGCGAAAGTAGTACCAACAAAGGGGTGCGCCGGGGGGAGTCCGGGGATCGCATGCCTATAGGCGGCAGTATTACCGAGGTCTCCGGAGTCCCGCCGGCGCATCCTCTATGTCGCAACGGTTATGCCAGATGGACGTGTCGGAAAAATGACAGAGGGAACGCCGATAGAGGACGCCCTATTTCCGAGCGCAAGAGGTCAGGTGTCTGAAAACCGACGCATGAATATGCCGAACTTTCAACACATACCATCGTCGCAAAGCGGCACAGTGTGCCGAAGGTCATCGCGACATGCGGTTCGTGAGGGACAGGGACCGGGACGCTTTAGAGCGCGACCAAGACGTGTTTGCAGTTCTGAGGGTAACGGAAACACACCTTCGCCGCCGCGATCACGCGCGTGGACTACCCGCGGTTCCCGCAACATCTACACCATGCCGAACTCGGTGACCTCGCGAATGACGAGTAGCGACCTGCCTCACGCCAAGGGTTGCAAGACGTCAAGTTTGGCAGCCACGGCACGACAGGCTGAGATCAGATCCGTGACGATCCGTTCGTTAACGTCGAGGTCGCCCTCGTATTCGCCCAGGTTGCGGATCTCGTGGCACTTCGCCAGTACCCGCCAGACCTCCGGCCCCAGTTCGAGCGTATGCGGCAGAACTTGGAATACGACATAGCGACTGCTGGATCGGAATCCGTGATGGCGCAATGCGGCCAGGCACAGCGCGTGCGCGGCATTGTAGGCGAGGTCGAAGCGTCCTTCGAGTGAGATTGCCGTGTTGCAGGCGTCATTGAGGCGGGTCAACCCGGAGCGCTTGAGCCCGGCGAATTCTTTCGCATCCGGCGGCTCCGCCGCGAGCGCTTTGCCCGGTCCGGCCAGTCGCTCAAGCGGCGAGATCATCTTCCGTCCCGATCACCCAGACCTTTGGCTGTGCGAGCACGCGCTTCACGAAGGCCCTGCCTTCCTTGACGCGTTTGGCCAATTCTCGACGGCTATACACGGTGGGGTTGACCACACGACCGAGCCTGGCGCCAATCGACTCCAGGGCCTCAAAAACATCCGCGTAGCTCAAATCGTCGCCCACAACCATCAGATCGATGTCGCTGGATGCACTGTCCTGTCGTTTTGCCACCGAGCCGTACACGAAAGCCATGACGATGCGGGAAGCCAGCGGCGCCAGTGCCGCACGCAACGGCTCCGCCAGACCGACCGTCTTGCGCGCGATGCCGCATAACTCGGTGAAAAGTGGTGAGTCCGGGTTCGCCTGGTAGTGCTTTTGCGTGCCCAGCCGGCGAACGGTCACCAGACCGCTCTGTTCAAGACTCGCCAGTTCCCGCTGGACCGCACCGGAGCCACCCCCCGCCAGGCCGATCAGCTCGGTCGCGTAGAAGCTGCGATCCGGCTGACCGAACAGCAACCCGAGCACGCGCTGCTGCGTCGTCGAGAACAGCGCGTCCGCCAGGCTTCTCGGTCTCTTCGTGCGTACGGCACTTACTTTTTTGACCCTACCCATTCTGGGCATATTACTACCCACTTTGGGTATGTTCAAGTGCCGATGCGGGAAGCGGCAGGGACGACGCGCGATGAGATCGTTTCGCTTGAAAATCGCGTTTGTGGCAGCAGTGGGTCAGGTGCCAGACAAGGCCGGGAAGCAAATGGCGGTTGGCGCGCGCCATCGCTTTGCTCACTGAAAGCGCGCATTTTTTTACCAAGAAGGCGCGTCTAAGCGCCCGAACGGGGCCTATAGTACGGCCTTACGCAAACAAATCATGGCATTGGCTGGTCCGACCCGACATTTGTGGACTGGCGAAACGGGAAACCGAGTGGGAAGCGGTCAGGGCGGATTCTGAGGAGAAGCTAAGTGCGAATAGGTCGAACTACCCTGGCGTGTAGTTTATAAGTTACAATATGTTCCAACTTGAATACTACCGGTCAGGTGAGCATCGGCCGTTTATCGATTGGCTGGAGCATCTTCTCGACCGACAGGTTCGTGCGCGAATTCAGGCGCGCGTTGCGCGTCTGGCCCTTGGCAACTTCGGTGACTGCAAAGCAATTGGCGGAGGCGTACTTGAGTTAAGAATTGATTGAGGACCCGGCTACCGGGTCTACTGTGCCAGAGTTGGACAAGTTTTGATCCTCCTCCTTTGCGGCGGAGACAAAGCCACTCAGCAGAAGGATATCGAAAATGCCAAGGCGTACCTCCAAGACTACATCGCACGGGCGGCGAAAGCCGGTTCGACGCGCAAGCCGAAAGTCCGCCGTCCCTAGCCTTCTTTATGAGGATTGGCTCATTGAACGACTCAAGAACCCGCGGGAGGCGGCAGCCTATCTCGAAGCCGCGATAGAAGACGGCGACCAGGCTGTCTTGATGCTTGCGCTGCGCCAAGTCGCGCAGGCGCAAGGAGGCATTGCCGAGGTCGCCCGCAAATCAAAACTCAGTCGCGAGGCGACCTACCGAATGCTGTCGAGGAGCGGCAATCCTGAACTGAAAAGCCTGACCGCCATCCTCAACGCGGCCGGCCTGCGGCTGGCTGTGCGACCGACGGAACATGGCGAGTGAAGTGAGGCGGCCATCGCACACAATGCACGAAGCAAGGCTTGACGCCCTGCCGATTCCTGAGTCCCCACGGGGATTGTTCGCCGATCGCATTGCCTCTGCGATCGGCGAATCCCTCGCAACGGTACAGCCGCGCGAGGGACCGCCACGCTGAAGCGTGGCGTCCAAGCCGACATTCGCCGGATGTCGGCTTGTCGAACCGAGGGGTTCGAATAAAACCCATGGGAAAGCCAAAACAAAAAACGCCACCGTGTAGGTGGCGTTTTCTGTTTTGGCGACCCCACGGGGATTCGAACCCCGGTTACCGCCGTGAAAGGGCGATGTCCTAGGCCTCTAGACGATGGGGTCTGGAAACTAGAAACTGGAAACTAGACAAAACCTCGAGAATCGGTACCGCTTGAATTTCGTCAGGCTCTTTCTAGTATCTAGTCTCTAGTTTCCAGTCTCTGGTTGGTGGAGGTAAGCGGGATCGAACCGCTGACCTCTTGCATGCCATGCAAGCGCTCTCCCAGCTGAGCTATACCCCCACGAAAGGGGCGCATTATACGGGCCGGGTTTCCCTCTGTAAAGAATGGGAAATCCGGTTATCCAGCGTAGCGCGACAGCTCGGAATCCATGCGCCGGAGCACCTCTTCGCGGCCGATCAGTTCCAGCACCGCATCGATGGAGGGCGTGTGCGGCGTGCCGGTCAGCATCACCCGCAGCGGCATCGCCAGCTTGGGCATCTTCAGGCCGTGCGCGGACACGATTTCCTTGACCGAGGCGCTGAGCGCCTGCCGATTCCACTCCACCAACGCCAGTTTCTGGCGCAGCGCTTTCATTGCCGGCAGGACGTCCGCCGTGTAATGCTGCGCACGCAGCTCTTCCGAGGGATGCAACTGGCGGTAGAAATACACCGCCGAGTCGGCAAGCTCCTCGATGGTATTGACGCGCTCTTTCATAAGCGCAACCACATCCGCAAATCTCGGCCCGCTGGAAACATCGCAGCCGTCGGCTTTCAGGAATGGCTCGGCAAGCTTTGCCAGACGAGCGTCGTCGGAAACTTTCATGTACTGATTGTTCAGCCACTGTAGCTTCTCGGGATTGAACTTCGCCGGCGAGCGGCTCACCGCCTCCAAAGAGAACCACTCGACGAATTGCTCGCGTGTGAACATCTCGGCGTCGCCGTGTCCCCAGCCCAGGCGCGCCAGGTAGTTGACCAAAGCCTCGGGCAGATAACCTTCGTCGCGGTACTGCATCACGCTTACCGCGCCATGACGCTTTGACAGCCGCTCGCCATCGGCACCCAGGATCATCGGGATATGCCCGAACTTCGGCACCGGCGCACCGAGCGCGTTGAAGATGTTGATCTGCCGCGGCGTGTTGTTGACGTGATCGTCGCCGCGGATGACGTGGTTCATGTTCATGTCCCAGTCGTCCACGACCACGCCGAAGTTGTAGGTCGGCACGCCGTCGCCGCGCAGAATCACCAGGTCGTCGAGTTCCTGGTTGCCGATCGAGATCGACCCCTTCACCAGATCGTTCCAGGCCACTTCGCCTTCATCGGGATTGCGGAAGCGGATCACCGGCGTCACGCCTGCCGGGGGTGTCTTACCCGTGGCGTTTTCGGGGCGCCAGCGGCCATCGTAGCGCGGCTTCAGTCCCTTCCTGCGCTGCTCCTCGCGCATCGCGTCGAGTTCTTGCTTGCTGGCATAGCAGTAATACGCCTTGCCTTGCTCCACCAGTTGTTGCGCCACCTCTTTGTATCGGTCGAGCCGCTGCATCTGGAAGAACGGGCCTTCGTCGTAATCCAGTCCCAGCCATTGCATCGCATCCAGGATCGCCTGCGTGGAAGCCGCAGTTGAGCGCTCCGTGTCGGTGTCCTCGATGCGCAGGATGAACTTGCCGCCGGTCTTGCGCGCGTACGCCCAGGAGAACAGCGCGGTGCGCGCGCCGCCGATGTGCAGATAACCGGTCGGGCTGGGGGCGAAACGGGTGCGGAGCATCGGAAAACAGCGTCGGGAAAAGGCGGTATTGTACGCGACCGACCGCGCCGAATTTCGGGCCGCCAAATTGACCCGCAGCCGCACGCCGTGGTTAAATTGCGCCCTCTCGCGCGGGTGGTTAGCTCAGCGGTAGAGCACTGCCTTCACACGGCAGGGGCCACAGGTTCGATCCCTGTACCACCCACCAAACACCCATCTCGCCGCATGACATGACACTAGCGCCACGCCTGATCCTGGTTGTTTTCATAGTTGCAGCCCTCGGCGCCGCAGTTTGGTATTTGATGCGCCCGAAACCGATCCCGGTCTCACTGGGGCAGGCCGACCACGGGCTGGTCGAAAACACGGTGACGAACACGCGCGCCGGCACGGTCACCGCGTGTCGCCGCGCCAAGCTCGCCCCGCCCACCGGCGGACAGATCGCGAGATTGAACGTCAAAAAGGGCGAACGCGTGCGCCCTGGCCAGGTGTTGCTGGAGCTCTGGAATGAAAATCTAAGCGCGCAGTTGCAACTCGCGCGCAACCAGCTCGATTCGGCCCGCAGCCACGCTGAAGAGTCCTGCCTTACCGCCGATGTTGCCGAACGAGAAGCCGAGCGCTCGAAAAAACTCGAGGAGCAAGGATTCATCAGCGCCGAGCGAGTGGACCGTGCTGTGTCGGATGCAAAAGTCCGCAGGGCCGCATGCAACGCAAGCCGTGCCGACGTGCGCCAGAGCCAGTCGCGGATTGCCGAAGCCACCGCAGAAAAGTCGCGAACCGTGCTCACGGCCCCTTTTTCCGGCGTGGTCGCGGACATCACCGGCGAACTGGGGGAATTCACCACCCCATCGCCGCCGGGCATTCCCACCCCTCCTGCGATCGACCTCATCGACGACAGCTGCCTTTACGTCACCGCCCCGATGGACGAAGTGGATGCCCCGCGCATTTCATCAGGCCAGGTGGGGCGCATCAGCATCGATGCGTTACCCGGGCAGAAATTTGCCGCTCACGTGCGCCGCATCGCACCCTATGTACTAGACCGCGAGAAACAGGCCCGCACCGTGGACGTGGAAGTGGAGTTCGACGACCCTGCCCAATTTAAAACGCTGCTGGTGGGCTACAGCGCCGACGTGGAAATCGTGCTTGCCGCGAAGCCGGACGTGCTGCGCATTCCGAGCCAGGCGCTGCAGGAGGGAAATCGCCTGCTGGTGTACCGGCCCGACGGAAAGACCGAGGAGCGCACCATCACGCCGGGGCTTTCCAACTGGCAGTTCACGGAAGTTGTTTCCGGGCTCTCCGCGAATGAAAAATTCGTGGTCTCTCTCGAACGCGCCGGCGTGAAAGCCGGGGTCAGGGTCAAGCCCGAACAGGCGGCGCCAGGCAAGGGTAAATGATTTCGCTCGCTCTGCTCGAGCGCGTGTTTCAGGTCGGCGATCAGCAGGTGCGCGCGCTGCGCGACATCAATCTCGAAATCGCCGCCGGCGAGTACCTGAGCATCATGGGCCCGTCCGGCTCGGGCAAATCAACGCTTCTTAACATCATCGGCCTGCTGGACCGCGCCACCTCGGGCCTCTACCGTCTCGATGGCCGGGAAGTAACTGCACTTTCCGACGAGGAGCAGGCGCAGGTGCGGCGCGAGAAGGTCGGCTTCATATTTCAATTCTTCCACCTGGTGCCGCGGCTCACCGCACTGGAAAACGTCGAACTGCCGATGGTTCTGGCGGGAATTGCAGCCGCCGAACGCCGCAGCCGCGCGAAGGCCCTGCTCGATAACTACGGCCTCGCCAACCGGGCCCGCCACCGCCCTGACCAGCTTTCGGGCGGACAGCGCCAGCGGGTGGCTATCGCCCGCGCAACGGTAATGCATCCGGCGGTAGTGCTCGCGGATGAACCGACCGGCAACCTCGACCGCGCCTCGGGCACGGAGGTGGTCGAGATCCTCGAGCGCCTGCACGAGCAGGGAGTCACGCTGCTCGTGGTGACGCATGATCCGGCACTTGGCAACCGCGCGCATCGCAGGTTGCGCATGGTCGACGGGGCCATCGAAAGCGATATGCAGACCCCATGAGATTCGCGGACATTGCCGGATTCGCTTGGGCAAGCCTCAAGGGCACCCGCACCCGCACGCTGTTGATGGTCCTGGCAATGGCGATCGGCGTCGCAGCGGTGGTCATACTGACCTCGCTCGGCGAAGGCGCGCGCCAGTACGTCGTCGGCCAGTTTTCCTCGCTCGGCACCCATCTGGTAATCGTGTTCCCGGGAAAGACCGAAACCGGCGGCGGCTTCGCCAACACCTTGGTGGGACGCTCGCCCCGCGATCTGACCATCGAGGATGCGCTTGCCGTCTCCCGCAGCCGTTACGTCACTCGCGTGGCACCGCTGAGCGTCGGCACGGCGCTTTTGTCCTTCGGGCGCCTCAGCCGCGAGGTGCCGGTGCTCGGCTCGACCGCTTCGCTGCTGGAGGTGCGCAAGATGACGCTTGCGCAGGGCAGTTTCCTGCCTCCCGGAGACGCGCGCAACGCCGTCCCGGTGTGCGTGCTGGGCTGGAAAGTGCGCGACGAACTCTTCGGCGCGTCGCCCGCGCTCGGCCAGTCTGTGCGCATCGGCGACCGCCGCTTCCGGGTCATCGGTGTTCTCGCAATGCAAGGCCAGTCGCTGGGGTTCAATACCGACGAATTCGTCGTCATTCCGGTGGCCAGCGCGCAGCAACTGTTCAATTCGTTTTCCCTGCTGCGGATCCTGGTGGAGGCAAAAGACCGCGAGGTGGTGGAAAAGGCGAAGGCCGACGTCATCGCAATCGTCAAGTCGCGGCACGAGGGCGAGGAAGACGTCACCGTCGTGACGCAGGACGCGGTGCTCGCCACCTTCGACCGGATACTGCGGACGCTGACCTTTGCGGTCGCAGGCATCGCCGCGATCAGCCTGGCGGTTGCCGGCATCCTCATCATGAACGTGATGTTGATCTCGGTGTCCCAGCGCAGGCGCGAAATCGGACTGCTCAAGGCGCTCGGTGCCGCCCCTGCTCAGATCCGGAATCTGTTTTTTGCCGAGGCGGCAATGCTGTCGCTGATCGGGGCAATCGCCGGTCTCCTGCTCGGCGAAACCGGCAGCCTGCTCATCGGCCAGATTTACCCCGCATTGCCGGCCGGCGCTCCCCTGTGGGCCGTTGCGGCGGCGCTCGGCACCGCATTGGCTACCGGGATCGGTTTCAGCGTCATGCCAGCGCGTCGCGCGGCACGGCTCGACCCGGTCGCGTCGCTGGCACGGAGGTAAGGTGCAACTCAGGGACTTCATTCTGCTCACCACCGGATCGCTGCGCGCCCATCGCCTGCGAAGCGGCCTGACCACGCTCGGCATCGCGGTCGGAATTGCGGCGGTCATCCTGCTGACTTCGATCGGCGAGGGCATTCACCAGTTCGTCCTCTCCGAATTCACCCAGTTCGGCACCAACGTCATCGGCGTAGCCCCCGGCAAGACTGCCACGCGTGGCACCTCCGTCGGCATTTTTGGCAGCGACCGTCCGCTCACGATCGAAGACGCCGAGGCGCTAAAGCGGATTCCGCAAGTCCTCTATTCCGACCCGACCTTGCAGGGAAATTCCGAGGTCACTGCCAACGGGCGCAGCCGCCGGGTCACGGTGTACGGCGTGGGACCGGATTTCGACAAGGCACTGCATATCAACGTGGCAGCGGGCCGTTTCCTTCCACCGGATGATCCGACCAGCGCGCGGGCTCTGGTGACGCTTGGCTCCAAGGTCAGGCAAGAACTCTTCGGTGAAGTAAATCCGCTCGGCAGCCGCATAGACATTGGCGGCAGGCGCTTTCGCGTAATCGGAGTGATGGAATCTAAGGGGCAGATTCTGGGTGTGGACCTCGACGACTCGGTCTATATTCCCGCAGCGCGGGCGCTGGAATTGTTCAACCGCGACGGCCTGATGGAGATCCACGTCGTGCATGCGCCGGATGCCAGCGTGGATAAGGTCGTAAGCGGAATTCGAAAAGTGCTGCTGGCACGCCATGGGCGCGAGGACTTCACCATCACGCCGCAGCAGCAGATGCTAGACGTATTGTCTTCCGTACTGGACGTGCTCACATTCGCCGTTGGGGCGCTGGGCGGTGTCTCGCTTCTGGTGGGCGGCGTGGGTATCCTGACGATCATGACGATCGCCGTGTCGGAACGCACTTCGGAAATCGGCCTGCTGCGCGCGCTGGGCGCCCGCCGACAGCAGATCCGCGGGCTCTTTCTCGGCGAGGCGATGATGCTGTCGGGGCTGGGCGGGGCGCTGGGTCTGGCGCTCGGCGTCGGAATTGCGCAACTTTTACACGCGCTGTTCAGCGCACTGCCCGTGCATACGCCCTGGACCTACGCGCTCGCTGCGGAGTTTATCGCAATCGCAATCGGCCTCGCGGCCGGCGTTGCGCCGGCGAACAAGGCCGCGATGCTGGATCCACTCGAGGCGCTACGGGCGGAGTGAGAAGAGCAGCGATCAAGGGATTCGGCGAGTGCGTGATCAGTTGTAGGGCGAACGGACATCGCAAGCTGGACTGATCACGCAGTCTGGTCCAGCTTCCTCCACAGGCAAGTCCCTTTGGACGCCTTGTCGATGTCGTCCAGTTGCCCGGCGTGGGCGGCAAGTTCGTCGGGCGTGGGACGCAGCACGATCAACTCCAATTTCTCGTCGGAAAGCGCACCATCCAGCAGCGGCGAGGACGATTCGCCCATGTCCATCAGCAGGCTTTCCTGGCCGCGGGTCATCGCCAGATAGACCTCGGCCAGCAGGCGCGCATCCAGCAGCGCGCCGTGCAGGGTGCGCGCCGAATTGTCGATCTGGTAGCGCTCGCTCAGCGCATCCAGCGAGTTGCGTTTCCCGGGATGCAAACCCTTCGCCATTTTCAGCGTGTCGGTGATCAGCGGGCAATAATCGCCGATCGGTTTCAGATTTAGCAGCGCCAACTCATGATCGAGAAAGCCTACATCGAAAGGCGCGTTGTGGATGATGAGCTCGGCGCCCGAGACAAAATCGAGAAATTCCTTCGCCACCTCGCGCATCTTCGGCTTGTCCTGAAGGAATTCAACGGTGATCCCGTGAACTTCGATCGCCCCGGCCTCGATCTCCCGCTCCGGATTCACGTACTGGTGGTAGTGCCGGTCGGTGAAACGGCGATTGACGATCTCCACCGCTGCGATCTCGATGATGCGATGGCCGAGTGACGGATCCAGGCCCGTGGTTTCAGTATCGAGGATGATTTGGCGCATAGGAAATCAGGTACGAGGTGCGAGGTGCGAGGGATGAGGGACGAGGGTTGTAAGGAGGAAAAGTGCGCAATATTTTTGGATAACAGAATGACGATATCGCTCCCGGTCCTTGAATGCCATTACGCACTTCCTCCTACCTCGTACCTCGCACCTCGCACCTCAGCGTAGCTCAGAGGCGACGCCGCGATTCGCGAGCTCATCGGCGCGTTCGTTGCCGGGATTGCCGCGATGGCCACGCACCCAGATCCAGTCGACGTCGTGCTTGCCGACCAGCTCGTCGAGTCTTTTCCAGAGGTCGATGTTCTTGACCGGTTTCCTGTCCGCGGTACGCCAGCCGCGTTTCTTCCAGTCGTGAATCCAGGTGGAGATGCCGCTGTGCACGTATTGGGAATCGGTGTGCAGTCGAACTTTGCAGCCCCGCTTCAGCGATACCAGCGCTTTGATCACCGCGGTCAGTTCCATGCGGTTGTTGGTGGTCTCGGCCTCGCCGCCGAATAATTCCTTCTCGTGATCGCCCCACTTCAGCCAGACGCCCCATCCACCCGGGCCGGGATTTCCCTTGCACGCGCCGTCCGTATAAATGTCGACGACCTCGCTCATTGCGGGTCGCCGGCCATGTGATTGGTTCGCGCTGCCAACGCGTCGTCATGGCCGTTGGTCTTGTGCGGCACTGGAGCCAACGCCTTCTTCTTCACGTCCGCAGACTTCCATTTTGGCGTGATGATGCGCATGCCCTGCACGCGCTTGATGCCGTGCAGGAAATAAATTCCGCCCGCGAACGGCCACCAACGGTCCCCCGCCGCTTCCATGGAATCGAAACGGTGAAACCATTTCTCGGCGGCGAAAGGCGGCGCATAGCAACACATGCGCCCGCCCGCGAGCTCGAAGCCGAGCAGCGCCATCCAGTCCTTGATCCGCGGCAGATTGATGAACTGGCCGCACCAGGGATAAACGCCTTCCCTGCGGTTAAACAGGCGCCGCACGCCCCACAGGCTCCAGGGATTGAATCCGGACAGGACCACGTGCCCTTCGGGCATGAGGATGCGCGAAGCCTCGCGCAGCATCTGATGGGGATTGCTGCTGAATTCGAGCGCGTGCGGCAGAACCACGAGGTCGGCAACCGCCGACTGGATAGGCAGCGCGCACAGATCGGACTGCAAGCGCACCGGCCCCTGCATTCCGGTCACCCACCGATGCGGCATGCGGTTGGTGCGCAGGAAATCGAACTCCGGCAGCCCGAGCTGGAAGGCGTTGAATCCGAACAAGTCGGCCAGCTCCCGGTCGAAATAGCGCAGCTCGGCTTCAAGCAAGTACGCGCCAAGCGGCGTGGACAGCCATGCGGACAGGCTGGACGATGCAGGCTGCATCGACATTCAGTTTGGGCCCAAGAAAGATACAGCCATGGAAATGACCACAATCGCTCCAATCCGCGCGCTCAAGGATAACTATATATGGTGCTTGCGCACGCGGCACCAATGCCGACGTCGTGGATTCCGGCGATGCCGGACGCGTGTTCGATTACCTTCGCGGCGAAAGTCTGCAACTTTCCACGATCCTCAATATCCATCACAAGGCAGATCATGTCGGCGGCAACGCCGATCTGCTGTCGAAGTATAACGTACCGGTATTCGGGCCGGCGCAGGAGAACATTCCCGGCGTCGCGCGAAAGCTCACGGAAGGCGACGAACCTCGCACCTCGGCCCTCGAACCTGAATTTCATCTTGCTTTGCCGGGGTGCGTTCGTTAGCATACGTCGTTGATTCCATCAAGAACGGATGGGGATGACGATACCACGCGCGCTGTTAGCCGGCCTGTTCTCTGCCCTGGTCACACTCCCTGTCTTCGCCATCGACCTCCCCCCGCGAAACTCCTCTGTATCGGAAGCACCGCCGGCAAATTTCTCTCCGGCAACCCACGAAGAAGTCCCGGCAGCACCGACCACCGAATTCCTGCGATCAGATGTGCGGCTCCACGCACGGAGCATTGTATTGGCGGCGCCTGCGCCGCTGGCTGCGGCAAGCCTCTGGGAGCGCATGCGCTCCGGTTTCGCCATGCCCGATGTCGAAAGCGCACTGGTTGCAAGGCACGAAGCCTGGTTCCTGAACCATCCGGACTACACCCAGCGGATGATCGAACGCAGCCGACTCTACCTCTATTACATCGTCGAGGAGGTGGGAAAACGCGGCATGCCCATGGAGATCGCGCTGCTGCCCATGATCGAGAGCGGCTACAACCCCGGGGCTTATTCACGCGCGCACGCAGCCGGAATCTGGCAGTTCATTCCTTCGACCGGGAGGCGTTACGGCCTGCAGCAAAATTGGTGGTACGACGGCCGGCGCGATGTGCTTGCGGCCACGCGTGCGGCACTCGACTACTTGCAGCAGTTGCACGCGCAGTTCGACGACTGGCCCCTGGCGCTAGCCGCTTATAACTGGGGCGAGAATGGCGTCGCGCGAGCGATTGCCCAGAACCGGGCAAAACGCAAACCCACGGATTATCACAGCCTGCGCATGCCCCGCGAAACCCGCAACTACCTGCCCAAGCTGCAGGCGGTAAAGAACATCGTCGCCAATCCCGAGGGCGTCGGATTCGCTCTCGAAGACATTCCCGACCAACCCTACTTCACTACCGTCCCGAGGCCGGAACACATCGACATGCAGGTCGCGGCGCGGCTCGCGGAAATGTCCGAGGATGACTTCAGGTCGCTCAATCCCGGATATACGCGACCGGTGATCACATCGAACGGATCGCGCACGCTGCTGCTGCCGATTGAAAAAGCCGGCATTTTCAACGCCAATCTGAAGGACTACGACCAGCCGCTGGTGTCGTGGCAGACCTACACCGTGAAGAAACACGAAATGCTGGAGCAGGTGGCCGGGCAATTCGGAATCAGTACCGCGCGATTGCGGGAGATAAATGGCATCAACCGCCATTTGACGGTTCCCGCCGGGCGCACGCTGCTGGTGCCGATGAACGAGGAAACGCAATCCTCAAATCTCACCGATACCTGGGACAATCCCGAATTCCTGGCGCCCGACGACTACTACATGAACCAGATGGTGTACCGGGTGAAAAGCGGCGACAGTCTGTATTCAATCGCCCGGGCGAACCGTATCTCCGTGGCCGCGCTCAAGGACTGGAATCGTCTGCGCAGCAATCAAATCCGCCCCGGCCAGCACCTGAGCATCTACAGCAATCCACGCGCCGCGCGGCGCTGATTTTCTCCCTTCCCTACTTGTAAAGATGGCAGCGCGTCGTATGCGTTGTCGAGAGCGTGCTCGTTCCCGGGTAGATCTGCCGGCATTCCGGCATCGCCAGCGGGCAGCGCGGCTGGAAGTGACAGCCTGCGGGAGGATTGACCGGTGAAGGCAGGTCGCCCTGCAGCCGGATGATTTCGCGCCGTGTCGCCGGATCCACAGAAGGCACCGCCGACAACAGGGCCCGAGTATAGGGGTGCTTGGCGCTACCGAGCACATCATCCACCGTCCCCCGCTCGACGATGCGCCCCAGGTACATCACCGCCACTTCGTCTGCGAGATACTCCACCACCGACATGTTGTGCGTGATGAACAGGTAGGCGATGCCAAGGCGATCCTGGAGGTCCTTCAGCAAATTCAGGATCTGCGCCTGCACCGATACGTCCAGCGCGCTCGTCGGCTCGTCGCAGACGATCAGTTGCGGCTCGACCGCAAGCGCGCGCGCGATGGCGATGCGCTGGCGCTGGCCGCCGGAAAACTCGTGCGGGTAGCGGTATTTCATTTCCCGGGAAAGGCCGACCTGCCCCAAAAGATCGTCAATCCGGTTCGCTCGCGCCCGCGCGTCACCGCCCACGCCCAAAGCTGCCATCCCCTCTTCGACGATGTCCATGACCCGCATGCGTGGATTGAGCGAGCTGTAAGGATCCTGGAAGATGATCTGCAAGTGCCTGCGGCGCATGCGCAGCGCGTTCGCGGGCAGCGACGCGAGGTCCACACCGCCGAAACGCACGCTTCCACCGGACACGGGTAACAGCCGCAGGATGCCTTTGCCGACAGTGGTCTTGCCGCAACCGGACTCGCCGACCAGCGCAAGGGTGCGCCCGGCTCGAATGGAAAGGGACACACCGTCCACGGCTTTCACCTGGCCAACAACGCGCTTGAACAGCCCCTTGCGGATGGGGAAGTAAACCTTGAGGTCGTCGACCTCAAGGAGTGAGGCGTCAGGCGTAAGGCGTGAGGCGTGAGTCCCAGATACCAACTCCTTCACGCGTTCTGCTTCACCCCTCTCGCCTCTCGCCTCTCGCCTCTCGCCTACCGGCGCATCCGCGCCGTAAAGATGACACCTCGCTCCATGCCCCGGCGCGATCGGCGCCCACGCCGGAATCGTTTCACGGCAACGCTCCCACGCGTTGTCGCAACGATCGACGAAGCGGCAGCCATGGAATTCGCCGGCAAGCGACGGCACCATGCCGCGGATCACCGCCAGGGATTTGTCCCTGGCCTGACGGTTGGGCACCGAGGCGAACAGCTTGCGCGAATAAGGATGCGAGGGATTACGGAAGAAAGCCTCGCGCGGCGCCATCTCGACGATTTCACCGGCGTACATCACGGCCACGTGGTGCGCCATTTCCGCAACCACGCCCAGATCGTGGGTAATCAGCAGGATGGACATGCCCATGCGCTGCTGCAAACCCCGCAGCAGTTCCAGCACCTGCGCCTGGATGGTGACGTCCAGCGCGGTGGTCGGCTCATCAGCGATCAGCAGGCTTGGCTCGCAGGCCAGCGCTATCGCGATCATCACCCGCTGCTTCATGCCGCCGGAAAGCTGGAACGGATACTCGTGGATACGCCCGGCAGGATCCGGGATGCCGACCGCATTCACCAGTTCGATGACCCGCGCATTCACCTCGCCCCCGCGCAACGCCGTATGGCGCTCCAGAACCTCGGCAATTTGTGCGCCGACTGTCATCACCGGATTGAGGCTTGCGCCGGGCTCCTGGAAAATCATGCCGATCCTGCGTCCGCGCACCCGCCGCATCGCGACCTCCGGGAGCTGCAGCAGTTCCTCCCCCTCGAGCCGTACCGCGCCCGACACGATGCGGCCGGCGTCAGGCAACAGCCGCGTGATCGACAACGCCGTCATCGACTTGCCGCAGCCCGATTCACCAAGCAGTGCGAAGGTCTCGCCGCGTTCGATCGAGAAGGAAAGCCCGTCCACAGCGCGCACCACACCTTCGTTGGCGGCAAGCCAGGTTGACAGGTTCTCGACCTCGAGCAGCGGGTTAGCCACGGCGAGTTAAGCGTTTTTCACGGCGGGAAGATACTTGGATATGAATGCCGGGGTCGCCAGCCTTCCCCGGATGCGCGGGTCGAAGGCATCGCGCACCGCGTCGGCGAACAGGTTGGCAGAGAGCACCAGCATGAGCATGAACACGAATGCCGCCGCCAGCGACCACCACACCATGGGTTCGCGCGCCATTTCCAGGCGCGCGGAATTGATCATGGTGCCAAAGCTGATCATGGTCGGATCCACGCCTACGCCGACGTAGGACAGCACCGCTTCCGCCAGCACCAGGCCGCTGAAATCCATGACTACCGCGATCAGCACGATATGCATCACGTTGGGCAGGATGTGGCGGGTGATGATGCGGAACCCGGAAACACCGAAAGCCTGCGCCGCCTGGATGTAGTCCATCTCGCGCAGCTTCAATGACTCCCCGCGCAACAGCCGGCACAATCCGGTCCAGCTGGTCACGCCGAGAATCAGGCAAAGCACCAGCAACTTGGCATCGGCCCGCTGCTGCACCGTCTCGAACAGTTCGGCGTGCTTGTCCATGAGGACCTGCAGCACGAGCACCGAGGCTGCGATGAGCAGGATGCCGGGAATGGAATTGAGCGTGGTGTAGACGTACTGGATGATGTCGTCCACCCAGCCGCGCAGGTAACCGGCCATGATGCCGAGCAACAGCGCGAACGGCAGCATCACCATGGTCGTAAGCGTACCGATCACGAGCCCGGTGCGGATGCTCTTGAGCGCCTGGTAGAAAACGTCCTGCCCCACCTTGTCCGTGCCCAGCACGTGATACTTCGCCGAGAGCAACAGCATTGGCGCCAGCACCAGCAGAAACAGGCCCGCGGTGATGAGCATCTCCCGCCACGGCACGGCGGTCCCGCCATTCCAAATCAGCCGCCAGGTGTCCGACATGCCGCGGTGGTCACGTTGGGACAGCCACGTGGTCACCATCAACGCCAGCAGATTCCAGAGCAATGTCGCGCACGCCACGCCGGCCACCGCGCGCTTCGCCACGTCCCACGCCCGTTCGGCTTCGGGATCGCCGAGATGAGCGCCACCGTAAGTCAGGCGGGGGAAAAGCCGCGCCTGCTTGCCATCCGGCAGTTCCACCGTCTCCCTGGCGAACAAATGCGCTGCCAGCGGCGCGGAGTAAGTCTTCTCGGGCCTGGTGCGCAGGTGGGCCACAACCACGTCGAACAGCGATAACACCTCGACGGAGTAGTTCGCTTTGCCGCCGGCGGCGCCGTCCCCCAGTCGCGGGCGAAAGTGCAGCGAATCCAGCAACCCGACCGCGACGAATGCGGCCAGGACCACCGCCGCGACCATGCCGCTGCGGCTGTGCGCCACTTTTCTCCACGGCGTCAGCAAATGCTCGTGACGGCGAACATACCAGGCGAAAACCAGGATCACCGCGACCAGCATGAAGACCAGCGCATCGGTCCACAGCACTACTGGCAGGATCGGCAGCAGGCTCGTCATTGCAGCCTCACCCTGGGATCGGCAATCGTGTAGGCAATGTCGGTGAGGATCAGGCCGATGATGTAAAGCACCGATCCGAGAAACACCATAGCCCGCACCACCGAGAAATCCTGATTGTTGATCGCGTCGATGGTGTAGCTGCCCAGCCCCGGAATGGCGAAGAAAGACTCCGTGATCAGGCTGCCGAGGAACAATAGCGGGATCGCCACGACCGCCCCGGTGAGGATCGGGATCATGGCGTTGTGCAGCACGTGCTTGAACAGCACGCGCAATTCCGACAGTCCCTTGGCCCGCGCAGTGCGCACGTAGTCGCGATTGATCTCTTCGAGAAAAATGGTGCGGTACCAGCGCGCGCTCGCCCCCACGCCGGCGACGATGCCGATGAGTACCGGCAGTAAAAGGAACCGCCATGCGCTCAGGCCCTCGCCGACGATCGCGCTGAAATGAACGAAGACATCCTCGCCATTGGCGCCAGTGATGAACCCGAAACCCTTTGAATCATTGAACCACTTCACAGTACCTGT
>CAZYTR010000167.1:0-7239 GCA_964650365.1 uncultured Alcaligenaceae bacterium
CGCTTGCTTCGGTAATGCGCCAGCAGCTCGCCGGCTCTCAAAGAAAGAATGTCATCGGACATCTCGCGCTCCCGCAACATGCTAAGACAAAAATACTCTCGCCGCAGAGGACGCGGAGGACGCGGAGGAAGAACGTTCAGAATAGACAGAGAAAGTCGGTTCTATCGTATTCAGCCGATCAACGAAGGACTCCAGTTTGTTTGCCTTTCCTCTGCGTCCTCCGCGTCCTCTGCGGTGAGCGCCTATTTAGTCTTACCTGACGCCGCAGACGCAGACACAAGGAGTGCCCGGCCCCACGGTGGCAAGTGCCGCGGGACCGGGCTGGCTTTTTGCGGCTAGCTCGTTACGCCTTCTGCTTCATCGCCTTCAGCAACGCTTCGGGCGAGATGGGCATGTGTCGCACCCGCGCACCCACGGCGTTGAAGATGGCGTTGGCCACCGCCGGTGCGACGACGGTAGAAGCCGGCTCGCCTACGCCGCTGGGATGGTGGTCGGACTGGATGATCGTGACATCGATCTCCGGAACCTGCGCCAGCCGGATCGGCACGTACTCGTGGTAGTTGGTCTGCTCGAACGCGCCGTTTTTCAGCGTCAGGCGCTCGGACATGATCTGGCTTGCGCCCCACAGCGCCGAACCGCGAATCTGCGACTCGACACCGTTGGGGTTGACGACCGTGCCCGGATCCATCGCGATCGTCAGCCGGTTGATGCTGAACCTGCCGGTCTTCGGATCGACGGTGACTTCGGCCACGCCGGCGACCCAGGTCGGGCTTTGACGTTCCTCCGCCGCGGTCACCGCAATGCCGAGGCCGGTATTAGGCGGCAGCCTCTTGGTGCCATAGCCTGACTTGCCCGCCGCGACACGCAGACAATTGGCAAGACGCAACGCGCCGCCCACCGTGCCCGACTCATAGACCGGCCACGATCCGTCTGTTCCCCACGGCAGGGAAATCCACAGTCGGTCCATGTAGTAGTCGGAGCCGGTTCCGGCGGGATAGCCGGAGTTGGGAATACCACGATTGCCGCCTTTGCCGTTCAACATCGACAAGCGAAATTCAAGCGGATCGCGTCCGGCTGCCAGCGCCACTTCGTCCATGAAGGACTCGACGACGAAGATGTTGTAGGAATTGGACACCGTACGCAGTGCGCTCGCCTGAACCGCCCAGGTGGTGGGTTCGTGGTTCCACGCGCGCACGCGATGGTTCTTGACGTGGTACCAATGATCGCTGCCGCCGATCGACCATTGGTCGATGTCCTGCTTCTTCTCGTCCCATGAATCGAGTTGCAGCCAGTCGGTACCGCCCTTCTTGCCGACGCCGAAGCGCGCGCCCATCCAGCCGCACACAATGTCCTGGTTCATCGCCACCAGCTCGCCATTCTTGATTCCCGCTTTCACTTTGTGATACGTCGGCGTGCGCGCGAAGCTGGTGGCGAAATTGGATTCGCGCGTATGGATGAGCTTGACCGGCCGGCCTGTTTCCTTGACGCAGTAGGCCGCCGCCAGAATATCGTCGTAGTCCTGCTTGCCGCCGAAACCGCCGCCCACCAGGTACTGGTGGACGAAAATCTTAAGTTCTTCCGGCTTCTTCTTCAGCACCTGGGAGAGGTAGCCGGTCAGCGTCATGCGTGCAAAGGACGTGCTCTGAGTGCCGACGTGGACGTGCCACTCGCCGTTGGTGTACTGCACCGTGGCGTTGAGCGGCTCCATGGTGGCGTGGCAGACCATGTCAGTGGTGTACTCCATCTCGAGAACCTTGTCGGACTCGCCGAAGCCCTGGTCGACGTCGCCTTCGAGGACCCAGGGCGCGCTCGCTTTCTCATCCTTCGACAGCTGCTTGTACTGCTCGAGAAGGGTGGCCGAGCTCAGGTTCGCGTACGGGCCAGCGTCCCATTTCACCTTCAGCGCCTTGGCCGCCTTCATTGCCGCGGGAAATTTCTCGGCCACCGCGACCACCCAGCCGGTGCATTTGCCCATTGCTTCTTCAATCTTGACCGCCTTGATGAAACCCGGGATCTTCCTGGCCTCGGAATCGTCGATGCTCAGCACCTTGGAGGCATAACGCGTACGCGGTGCCACTAGCGCGCCATAAGCCATGTTCGGCAGGAACACATCGATGCCGTACTTGGCCTGGCCGTTGGTCTTGGCCGGAATGTCGAGCGCGGGGAGCGACTTGCCGATGATCTTGTACTGGCTGCGGTTCTTGAGCGGAATGCTCTTGAGGTCGTCCGGATAGGAGAACTTGCGGTCGATTTTCACTTTCTGCAGGATTTCGCCGTAGCCCACCGACCTGCCTGAAACCTTGTCGATGACACGGCTCGATTCCGCACGGCAATCCGCCACCTTGGCGCCGAGCAGTTTCGCACCCGCCTCCACCAGCACGATGCGGCCGGCGGCACCGGCACGCGCGATGCGGTCGAACTCGGTGGTTACGCTACCGCTGTTGACGGTGTAAGCCAGCCCGTATACCCCGAAGTTCTCCACGCTCTCCAGCGGCGTGTCGAGCCGCACGTCTTCCCATTTGACTTCCAGCTCTTCGGCGATCACCTGCGCCAAAGCGGTGCCGATGTGCTGGCCCATCTCAGTCTTGAGGATATGCATGGTGGTTATGCTGTCCGGCGTGATGGTGAACCAGATCGCGGGAGTAAAGACTGGCGTGGATGCGGCCGCTTCCGCGTCCCGGCTGGCGATCAATCCGGGCAGCCCGATGCTCAGGAATCCGCTTCCGGCGATGACCGTCGAGCGCACCAGGAACTCGCGCCGCGTAACACCCTGTGTAATCGTCTTAGCCATGATTAGCGCCCTCCTTCATCAGTTGCGCGGCGCGCTGGACGGCGCCGACGATACGTGAGTAGGTGGCACAGCGGCACAGATTGCCGTTCATGTGCGCCACGATTTCCTCTTCGGTAGGACTGGGATTGACTGCAAGCAGCGCCGCCGCCTGCATGATCTGCCCGGACTGGCAGTACCCACACTGCGGCACCTGGGCTTCGATCCAGGCTTTCTGCACCGGATGCGAATCCGACGGATGCAATCCCTCGATGGTGGTAATGACCGCCCCCTCCGCGTCGGCGAGCTTGACCATGCAGGAGCGCACGGGCTGGCCGTTGACATGTACGGTACAGGAGCCGCAAAGGCCCAGTCCGCATCCGAACTTGGTACCCGTGAGTCTCAGGTCCTCGCGGATGACCCACATGAGCGGCGTATCAGGCGGCGAATCGGTGAAGTAACTTTGACCGTTAATGCTGAGTGTTGGCATGGCTGCAAGACCTCCTTGAACGAGCTGCAACAACGAAAACGGCCCAATCGAGTATCTTTCGGGCCAATGTAAGTATCACCCGGCAAAGCCCTGGGGAGGCTCCCTCGACAGGCTAGCTTGCCTTTTTCAGGCGTCTGGCGAACTTCTCCCTGAACTTGGCCACCTTAGGCGCGACCACGTAGTGGCAGTACGGCTGGTTCGGATTGTTCTGAAAGTACTCCTGGTGATAGCGCTCGGCAACATAGAACGGTCCGGCCGGCGCGACTTCGGTAACGATCGGATCCGCAAATGCCTTTTCCCGGGCAAGTTCGGCTATGATTTTCTCCGCCTCGGCTTTCTGTGCCGGAGTGTGGTAGAAAATCGCCGAGCGGTACTGGCTGCCGACGTCGTTGCCCTGGCGATTAAGCGTGGTCGGATCGTGGATCACGAAGAAGACCTCCAGCAGGTCGCGGTAGCTCAGCGCCTTTGGATCGAATGTGATACGCACCACTTCCGCGTGCCCGGTGTCGCCGTTGCACACCGCTTCGTAGGTCGGATTGGGTCGCTGTCCGTCTGTGTAACCGGACTCCACGCGTTCCACGCCCTTCAGCCGGATATACACCGCCTCCAGGCACCAAAAACACCCGCCCGCCAGCGTCGCGATTTCCCTTCCCTCCTGAGCCTGTTCCATGGGCGACCTCCACGATTGCCTAATAGTGTAGCGTCATCGCGATTGGTCGAGGGCAGTCGTCAGGACCCGGGGAAGCTCTGATAATGGTCTACGGGTAAAATCCTGCGAACTCATGGAAAGCGGCGAGCAATGATCGGGCTGCTGCAGCGGGTCAGCGAAGCGCATGTAGACGTGGGCGGCAGGACGACCGGCGCGATCGGCCCCGGGCTGATGGTGCTGGTCTGCGCCGAGCGCGACGACACCGTGGCGGAGGCAGAACGACTGCTGGAGCGGCTGCTCGCCTGTCGCGTGTTTGCCGATTCCGCCGGCAAAATGAATCTGAGCCTGAGGGATGTAGCGGGCGGGCTGCTGCTGGTACCTCAGTTCACGCTCGCGGCCGACACCGCCAAGGGCACACGTCCCAGCTTCACTCCGGCCGCCCCGCCCGATGTAGGTAGGCGGCTGTTCGACCATATGCTGGCACGCGCCCGACTGGCACATTCCCCGGTTGTGGCCGGTGAATTCGGCGCCACGATGAAAGTATCTTTGACTAACGATGGTCCGGTCACACTGTGGCTGCAAGTACACCCGCGATCCGGCCGCGCCGGGGAGGCTGCCCCCAGGGAATGAAAGAAAACGCGTTCGTCGATGCAGACACACGTTCTCCGAAAGGGCTGGGCGCCGCAGCGGCCGTGAGACAATATCGAGCGTACTGACAACCTTTGCGCCCGACTGGCGCAACGATGCCAGATGTCGATGCATTCCAACCATGAGTCGCCCGCCCCGCGCGTGCTGCTGGTAGACGATTCAGCGGACGACCGCCTGCTGATGTCCCTCTATCTCAGGCGCTCTGGAGTGGAGATCCTCACCGCCAGCAATGGCGAAGAGGCGCTGCAGATTACGGCAGCAAAATTACCGGAGCTGGTGGTGCTTGACTTGACGATGCACGGCATGTCCGGCTTCGAAGTCTGTAAGCGCATCAAGACCAATCCCGCAACTGCGCTTACGCCGGTCGTCTTACTCACTTCGACGGACAACCGTGAGGACCGCATCAAGGGATTGCAGGCTGGCGCCGACGATTTCTTTTCCAAACCGGTACAGCGCGACGAGTTCCTTGTACGGGTGAAATCGCTGCTTGCGACCCATCGCGCACGCGAACAAGAAACGGCCGCGACGCAGGCATTGGAAGCCAACGCACCGGCAACGCCGCTAGGCTTCGAACGCAACGCGCCGCGCAGGCTGATGGACAGGATCCTCGCCACGCCCGGGGTCGGCGGTCGGGAACCGGCCGGCTACCAGTCCCGATTCGATGCCGTGATTCTGTTTGCCGACTTGCGCGGCTTCACGCGTATGGGCGAGCAACTTGCACCGACTCAGGTCGTGCTGCTGCTGAACCAGTATTTTTCGCTGCTCACCGAAGTTGTCTATCGCTACGAGGGCGTGATTTTCAACATGGCCGGGGACAGTCTGCTGGTCGGATTCGGGGTCCCATTCGAACAGCCAAATGCGGCCGAGCGTGCGATCAAGTGCGGCTACGACATGCTCTCCGCCTTCGAAACCCTGTCGTCCGCATGGCAGACAAAATACGGCCTCGAAACCGGGCTGGGTATCGGCGTCAACAAAGGCGAGGTGGTGGCTGGCAACGTCGGCTCGCCCGCGTACATGAGTTTCACCATCATCGGCGATGCGGTGAACATCGCCTCGCGGCTGATGCAGCGGGCGCGGGCCGGTGAACTGCTGCTCTCGGACCGGGTCATGGAAGCGCTGCAGGCGACCGGGGTGACAGTGGAGGCGATTTCGCTGCCGCCGCTGACGTTGCGGGGCCGATCCGAGCCGATCGGCCTGCACTGCATCCCGTTCAAGGGCCGCATTGACACGCGCTGATGGCTGCAGGACCGCGATAACGCTGACTGAACTACGCTCACTTAGGGAGGCGAACAACATGAAACGATTCGATCCGGTCACCCAGGCCCGAATAGACCTGACCGCGGCGCTGCGCTCTGCTGCCCGCATGGGGCTGAACGAAGGCGTCTGCAATCACTTCAGCCTGGAAATGCCTGGCGATCCCCGCAAATTTCTGATCAACCCTCAGGGCCTTCATTGGTCCGAGATCACGCCCGCCGACCTGATGATCGTGGACGAAAAGGGCGTGGTCATCGAGGGAAAGCACGCGGTGGAGCCGACTGCCTTCTTCATCCACGGACGCATTCACCTTGGCAAGCGCAAGAAATGCGTCCTGCATACCCACATGCCCTTCGCCACAGCGCTGACACTACTGGACGGCGGTGAACTCGACGTGTTCGCCAACCAGAACGCCATGCGTTACTACGGCCGCATCGGCTACGACCGCGAGTACGGCGGCGTTGCGCTGGACAACGCCGAGGGCGATCGCATCTGCAACGCGCTCGGCGGCAACGAGGTGGTCTTTATGCAACATCACGGCGTCATCGTCTGCGGTGACAACGTTGCTTATGCCTTCGACGACCTCTATTACCTCGAGCGCTCCTGCATGGTCCAGGTGCTGGCGCAAGGCACCGGCGGCAAGCTCAAGCGCGTGCCGGAAAAAAAGGTCGCCGAAGCAGCGAGCCAGATCGCCGGCGAACGTCAGCAGTCCGTCCTGCACTTCGAAGCGCTGAAACGCCTGCTCGATCGCAGCGAGCCGGGCTGGTCACGGCTGAACTGATCGATCCGTCGCACCTTGGCACGACCCAATGATGCTTTGACTCTTTCGAGGCACCGGGCGATTTGGCCCTATGTCTGCACGGCGACGTACTGAACCTGTCTATTTGGCACGTGTGCCCCGGTACCGGGGCCCGAGCCTGATTCAGTTGCAGGCTCCGGGACCGGGCCGGCGATAGGATCAAGTCGCAATGACAATTCGGGCACCAGCTGAGGCGCGAGTGAATGGCATCCGGACCACTTTCATCCCTCAAGATCGAGCCCTTTACGCGGGGAATTCGCTAATTTTCATGGAAAAAGTTAAGGGAGAGCGGCCTCGGGGTGAGGCGCTCCGCGCTGCCTGGGGCCAAAAAACAAGGCCGACACTCTAAGTGTCGGCCCGTTTTTGACTAAATCGAACTGCGCTTAAGTCTTCTGACCACCGCCCCGGCTACTCAGTATTACCACCGAGTTAGGTGCCCACGTCGGCGTAACGGCCGGGGTCGGAGTCTTCTCTTGGTACAGGCTCTTATTCCTCGATCGCACGGCCTTGGGCATCAACCTTCTTGCCGCCAGACTTCACTTCGTCGATCGCACGGCCTTGGGCATCAACCTTCTTGCCGCCAGACTTCACTTCGTCGATCGCACGGCCTTGGGCATCAACCTTCTTCTTGC
>CAZYTR010000168.1:0-13520 GCA_964650365.1 uncultured Alcaligenaceae bacterium
GGCGAGAGCGCCTGCGGGTCCACGGTGCCGAGCCAGGCCGCCAGAATCGCGATCAGCACCATCACAGTGAGCACCATGCCGCCGGCAATGGCAGTTGGATGCCGTCGGATAGCGTCGCGAAACCACAGCCAGGTCGGCGACGCAGATTTCGGCGCGGCGAGAACTGCGGTGGTCATATCAGTAGCGGATGCGCGGGTCGAACAACCGGTAAGAAAGATCGACCAGCAGGTTGATCAGCACGTATACGCCGGAGAACAGTAGGATCACGCCCTGAATGATCGGGTAATCGCGCCGCAAAATCGCATCGACCGTAAGCCTGCCGATGCCGGGAATCGCGAACACCGTCTCGGTGACGATCGCGCCGCTGATCAGCAATGCGATGCCAATGCCGATCACGGTAATGATGGGAACGCCGGCGTTCTTAAGCGCATGGCGCGTGAGCACCGCGCGCGGCGCGAGTCCCTTCGCGTTCGCGGTGCGGATGTAGTCCTGCGAAAGCACATCCAGCATTGCCGCGCGCGTGATGCGCGCGATGAACGCCATGTAGACCGTGCCGAGCGCGATGCTCGGCAGGATCAGATGCGACAGCCAGGGCCAGATGCCTTCGCTGAGCGGACGGTAGCCCTGCACCGGCAGCCATTCGAGCTTGACCGAGAACACGATGATGAGCATGTAGGCCAGCACGAACACGGGCACCGAGAAGCCGAGCACCGAGAAGCCCATCACGAGGCGGTCCGCCCAGGTGCCTGCTCGTGCGGCCGCGATGACGCCGAGCGGCACCGCGATCAGCACTGCGACGACTAGCGTCAGCAGCGTCAGCGACACGGTCGGCTGCACGCGCTGCCCGACCAGCGTGGTGACCGGCAGATTGGTGAAGATCGACGTGCCAAGGTCGCCGTGCAGCAGCCGCCCGACCCAGCCGCCGAACTGGACCAGAAACGGCTCGTTCAGGCCGAGCTTCGCGCGGATGCGCTGGATGTCGTCAGCGGTCGCGACGTCACCGGCGATCACTGCGGCCGGATCGCCCGGCGTCAAGAACAGCAGCGAGAACACGAACAGCGCCACCACCGCCATGACAATCAGCGTCGCGCCGAGCCGGCGCAGAATGTAGACGATCATGCGGCGCGGTCACTTCTTGTCGACGTTCCAGAGGAAGGTCACCGGGGCGACGATCACGCCGGACAGGTTCGAGCGATACGCGGTCGGAATAATGAACTGCGCGGTCGTGATGTACGGTACGAACTTGAAGGCTGCGAACTGCACCGCGTCGGCGGCCTTTTTGCCTGACGCGGGGTCGGTCGTGTTGAACCAGGCCTGGCGCAACTCCTCGAGCTTCGGATCGCCGGGCCAGCCGAACCACGACTTCTCGCCTAGATTGACCATCGCCATGTTGGCCGGCGAGAGCATGTCCGGCCCGACCAGCCACGTATGGAAGATCGACCAGCCGCCTTTTTCGACCGGCTCCTTCGAAGTGCGGCGCGTAATCAGAGTGCCCCAGTCGCCGGCCTGCAGCTCGACGTTGAGGCCGAGCTTGCGCAACAGCTCGGTGGTGATCAGCGACTGCGCGTGCACGATCGGCTGGTCGGTGGCCGAAATGATCACGATTTTTTCGCCCTTGTAACCAGACTCCTGGATCAGCTGCCTGGCTTTATCGAAGTCGCGCTTGCCCTTGAGCGGCTCGGCGCCGATCTCGGACGCGAGCGGTGTTCCGCACGTGTAGAACGAGTAACACGGATGGCCGTTTGCCTCGTTGCCCGCGATGCCCATCACGTAGTCCTTCTGGTTGACGACGTAGAGCAGCGCCTCGCGCAGTTTCTGGTTGTTGAATGGCGGTTGCAGGAAGTTGAAGCGCATAACACTGAGCGAGCCGAGCGGGTCGATGTTCTCGACGCGCAGGTCCTTGTTCTTGCGCAGCAGCGGGATCAGATCGGGCGGCAGTTGCTCCCACCAATCGGCCTCGCGGGCGTTCAGCGCTGCGGCGGCAATGGCGGAATCCGGGATATACATCCACTCGACCCGGTCCACGTTGACCACTTTGCCGCCAGCGGCCCAGGACGGTGCCTCCTTGCGCGGCACGTAGTTCTTGTTCTTGACGTAGACCACCTTGCTGCCGGGCACCCACTCTTCCTTCACGAACTTGAACGGCCCTGAGCCGATCACCTCGCTGATGTTCTGGAATGCGTCGGTCTTGGCGATGCGCTCCGGCATGATGAACGGCACGTTCGACGACAGCTTGCCCAGGGCATCGAGGGTGAGCGGGAACGGCTTCTTGAGCTTCAGCTTGAAGGTCTTGTCGTTTACCGCCGTCCACGAATCGGTCGACTGTGCGAGCCTTTGGCCGAGCGCATCGCGCTTGGCCCAGCGCTCCACCGACGCGATGCAATCGGCCGAGCGCACCGGCTGGCCATCGTGGAACTTGAGCCCGTTGCGCAGCGTGAAGGTGTAGGTGCGCTTGTCCGGCGAGACCTCCCACTTGTCCACCATCTGCGGCTGGACTTTGAATTTGGCGTCGGTCGCGAACAGGGTGTCGTACACCATGTAGCCATGGTTGCGCGTGATATACGCCGTGGTCGCGATCGGATCGAGGATGCGCAGATCGGCCTGCGGGATGAACTTCAGGACCTTTTCCTGCGCCGCAGCTGAGCTCGCGGCAAACGCGAGGGCCAGCAAGAACGCGCGAAGCGAAGCGGAAACGACCTTCATGGCGATCTCCCGTACGAGGAACCTCTTGTCAAGCTGCGACGGTGCACGAAATCCACTTTAGTCCTGCGGCCCGTAGATGTATAGGCTGCGGCATCGCTCGCATTCCCGAGGGGCGCAAAGTTTTCCCGAAGATTACGGTGCGCGAGAATCTGCTGATGGGTGCCTGTCGCGATGCGGCGGGTGCGAAGGCGGAAGCGCAGCGGGCGGGCGTGTCAGAAGCTTTTCCGTGACTGACGGAGCGCGTCCGCCAGCTTGCGGGTAGCATGTCGGGCGGGAAGGAGGCGATGCTGTCGATCGGACGAGGATTGATGGCGGCGCCGAAGCTGTTGATGATCGACGAACCCTCGCTGGGATTGTCGCCGCTGTACGTAAAGGCAAACTTCAACGTCATCCGTTCGATCAACGAACAGGGTATAACCGTGCTCCTGGTGGAGCAGAATGTGAAGCAGACGCTGGCGATCGCGCACCGCGGCTACGTGCTGTCCCAGGGCAGGGTGGTCGCAGCCGGTGGCGCGGATCAGCTTCGCGGGAACCCCGAAGTACGCGAAGCATATTTCGGCAGACAATAGGCCGCAGGAGGATAGAGCCGTGGCAGCGCGCATCGATGCGGTAGAACTGACCAGGCAGATCGTGCGCATGAACACCATAAACCCGCCGGGCAATGAAGAGCGGTGCGCGCGGCATCTTGGCGCGTTGCTGGAGAACGCCGGCTTCAGGGTGGCGTATCACCAGTTGTCGTCGAAACGCGCCAGCCTGGTCGCAACCATTGGCGGCTCCGGCGAAAAGGCGCCGCTGTGCTTCACCGGCCATATCGATACCGTGCCGCTGGGTGCGGCGAAATGGAAAATGGATCCGTTCGCCGCCGACACCGATGCCGGCAAACTCTACGGCCGCGGCACCAGCGACATGAAATCCGGCGTGGCCGCGTTCGTGGTGGCCTGCGTGAACCTCTCCGGCAAGCTGGAGCGCTCGCCGGGTTTGGAACTGGTGATCACCGCCGGCGAAGAAACCGGCTGCCAGGGCGCGTTTCATCTTGCGCAGAAGAGCGGCGCGCTCGGGCGCGCGGGCGCGGTGGTGGTGGGCGAGCCGACGTCGAATTATCCGTTCGTCGGACACAAGGGCGCGTTCTGGCTCAACGCGCGCACCAGAGGCGTTACTGCGCACGGCTCGCTGCCGGAGAAAGGCGTCAACGCGGTGTTCAAGGCGGCGCGCGCGGTTGCAGTGCTGGAGAATTTCCGTTTCGCCAATCCGCCCCACCCGCTGATGGGCCAGGCCACGCTCAACGTCGGCACCATCCGCGGCGGGCTCAACATCAATTCGGTTCCGGACGAAGCGGTGATCGGCATCGACATCCGCACCGTTCCCGGCGTCAGGCACGCCCAGCTCAAGGCCGAGCTTGGGCGCCAATTGGGAGCCGATGTCGAGCTCGAGACGCTGCTCGATCTGGAAAATGTATACACCGCACCCGACGATCCCTGGGTGCAGGAGGTGTTCGAATTGATGCGCCCCATTCTCGGTAGCCGGCCTGAGCCGCGGGCGGCCACGTATTTCACCGATGCGGCGGCGCTTAGAGTTGCCTACGGCGCGCCGCCAACCGTCGTTCTGGGGCCGGGCGAAGCGCAGCTGGCCCACCAGACCGATGAGTACTGCGTAGTCGAGCGCGTCGCCGAATCGGTTGTCGCATACGAGGAAATCGCGCGCCGCTGGTGCAATATCTAGCGGGGCGTCAGGCGATCAGCGATGTCTTCCGATTCTTTCTTGGCCAATGATCCGGCGGAGCGCGTAGCGGCGCTGCTCGACCCCGGTTCGTTCCGGGAGCTCGCGCAGGAAGCGTGCGGTGCATTGACTGCGGGCACCGGCACCGTCGGCGGCACCGCAGTGGCGATCGCAGCCACCGATCGCGATATCGCCGGCGGCTCGTTCGGTGTGGTGGAGTCACAGGCGCTTTCCGCGTTGCTGCAGCAAAGCCAGACCGACGGTGTGCCGGTGATCCTGTGTCTGGATTCGGCGGGCGCGCGGCTTGACGAGGGCCTGCCTGCGCTCGGCGCATTCCGCCAGCTTTATCGCCACTTTCTCGATCTCAGGCTTGCGGGAGGTTCAACGCTTGCGGTTCTGGGGCGTGACTGCTTCGGCGGTGCCAGCATGCTGGCTGCGGCCTGCGGAAGACGCGTGTATTCGGCAGCGTCGCGATTGGCAATGTCAGGACCGGCGGTGATCCAGGCGCTGAGCGGACGACAGGAACTCGACGCCGAAGACGCGCAGGCGGTCACGGCGCTGATGGGAGGCGCGGCGCGCGTGCGCCTGCAGCCATCGGATCGCCTGTGTACGGACAGCTCAGGAGATTATCGGCAGGCGGTGCTGGGGTGGATGGCGCAGCGCAATGCGGAGCCGCAGCTCGACTTGCGCAAACAGCACAACCAACTCGGCACACGTCTGCTCGAGCGCGGGATGGCGCCCTCGCCGCTGTCGAATGCCGAGCCGGCGCCGCCGGCAGCGCTGCTGGAAGTGATGCCACCGGGCTTTCAGGCACGCACCATCGACGGCGTTCTGATTGGCAGGACCTCGAAAACCTCGCCCGATACTTTCTTCGGCCTGGTAAGCCGCGAGCCGGTCGGAGCGCTGGCACTGTGGACGCTGGCCGGCGCGTGCCAGTCGGCGGGGGATTCGCACCCCGGCGAGGCAGTTATGCTGCTGCTCGACGCCCCGGGACAGGCACCGACTCTACGCGACGAGCGCGTCATGCTTTCCCAGTACGTCGCCCATCTCGCACTCGTGCTCTCGGATCTCAGGGTGCGCGGCCACCGGGTGACACTGCAGCTTCTGGGCGAGGCGGCGGGCGGAATTTATGTCGCGCTGGCGGCACCGGCTGCGCGTGTGGTGGCGCTGCCGGGTGCGAACGTGCAGATGTTGCCTCCGGCCGCGATGGCACGGGTGATCGGCCGCGAAAGTGCACGCGGTGACGTGGACGACTACTTGCGCGCGGGCGTGGTCGACACCCTTATCTGATGAACGCGAATTTCTACGCGGCCATCGAAGCCGCAAACCGCGGCCGCCTGCAGCACGATCTTCTGCAGACTGAAACCGGCAGGACTTTCAGCTACGGCGATCTGGCGCGCGAATCGGCGCGCTATGCGAACCTGTTGGCCGGTCTCGGCGCAAGGCGTGGCGACCGGGTTGCGGTGCAGGTGGACAAATCCCCCGCGTCGCTGTTCCTGTATCTCGGCTGTCTGCGAGCGGGCCTGATCTATCTGCCGCTCAATACCGCATACCAGCGCGGCGAGCTGTCGTATTTTCTCGATGATGCCGGGCCCAAGGTAGTCGTGTGCCGGCCGCTTGCGGCCGAGCTGATGCAGGAACTGTGCGGCGTTCGTTCGCACATCTTTACCCTGGACGAGGACGGCGGCGGTACTCTGGGGCGCGCGGCTGCCGCGGCTGCACACGATTTCGCTACCGAAGAAATGCAGCCCGATGATTCCGCGGTGATCATCTACACTTCGGGAACGACCGGACGCTCCAAAGGGGCGGTAGTTACACACCGCAACCTTGCATCCAACGCACGCGTACTGGTGGACTTCTGGAAATTCGGCGAACGCGACGTGTTGCTGCACGCGCTGCCGATGTTTCACGTGCACGGCTTGTTCGTTGCCAATCACTGCGCGCTGCTGGCCGGCGCGAAACTGCTGTGGCACGGAAAGTTCGATGTGAAGCGGGTCATGCGCGACCTGACGCGCGCGAGCGTGATGATGGGCGTGCCGACGTTTTATACCCGGCTGCTGAGCGAACCGGCATTCACGCGCGCGCTGTGCAATAACGTCAGACTGTTCGTGTCCGGTTCGGCGCCGCTGCAGCTGGAGACTTTCAGGGATTTCGAGGCGCGTTCCGGCAAGACCATACTGGAGCGCTACGGCATGTCCGAGGCGGGCATGATCAGCTCCAACCCGCTCGCCGGCGAGCGCCGCGGCGGTACCGTCGGTTTTCCTCTGCCGGGGATATCGGTGCGAATTGCAGATGAGCGCGACCGGCCGGTGAAAAATGGAGTGATCGGCGCGATTCAGGTGAAGGGTGAAAACGTGTTTGCGGGCTACTGGCGCATGCCGGAAAGGACGCGGGAGGAGTTCACCGCCGAGGGATACTTCCGCACCGGCGACGTCGGTGTGTTCGACCGCGACGGCTATCTGTCCATCGTCGGCCGCGCCAAAGACCTGATCATCAGCGGTGGTTACAACATCTATCCGCGGGAAGTCGAGCTGGTGCTCGACGCCATTCCCGGCGTGGCCGAATCGGCGGTGATCGGCGTGCCGCATCCTGATTTCGGCGAGGCGGTCACCGCGGTCGTTGTCACGCAAAGAGACGTTCGGCTCGATCCTGCCGAAGTCATCGGCGCGGTTAAGAATACGCTGGCCAATTACAAAGTCCCGAAAGCGGTTCACTTCGTCGACGACCTGCCGCGCAATGCGATGGGCAAGGTGCAGAAGGCGCTGCTGCGGGAGCGGTTTCGCTAGCACGCGTGTCGATAGCCGCTCAGGACGGTGCCCTCGCTGAAGCCATTGCTGCCGAGGGCTGGGCGGTCGTTCCGGGTTTCATCGAATCCGAACTGATCTCGGAGCTGCGCGCCGAATGCCGCTGCTTGTTTGCGAAAGGTGCGCTGCAGGCCGCAGCGGTCGGCAGCGGCGCTGGCCGGCAGACCCGCAGCGACATTCGAACCGACGAAATCTGCTGGCTGGAGGAAGTGGATGCGGCCCCAGCGCAGCGTCGCTGCCTGGCTCGCTTCGAAGCGCTGCGGCTGGAGCTTAATCGCGAGTTACAGCTCGGATTGTTTGAATTTGAATGCCATTTTTCGCGCTATGAACCTGGCGCTTTCTACTGTAAACACTTCGACCAGTTTCGCAACGACGGCCGCCGCCGGCTCTCCTGCGTGCTTTATCTGAACGAGAACTGGGCGCGCGAGGATGGCGGGGAACTGCGGCTGCACCTGGACGCCGGGAAGACGCGACAATTCGCAGACGTGCTGCCGCTCGGCGGCACGCTGGTGCTGTTTCTGAGCAAGCGCATCGCCCACGAAGTACTGCCCGGAAAGCGTGAACGTCTTAGCCTCGCCGGTTGGTTCAAGACCAGAGGATAAATATCAGACCAGCGTCCAAAACATCCTGGTTGCCAGCAGGAACAAGATCACGGCGAATATTTTTCTCAGCCGCCGCACCGGCATGGCGTGCGCCGCCTTTACACCGGCCGGCACGGTGACGAAAGTGCCGATTACGATCCCAACCAGGGCCGGGATGTAAACGTAACCGAGCGTGAGCGGCGGCAGATGATCCTGGCCGAGCCCGTTATAGGCGTACCCCGCCGCGCCGGCGATCGCGATCGGCAGCCCCAGTGCTGCCGAGGTGCCGACCGCGTTGCGCATGGGCACGTTGCACATCGTCATCAGCGGGATCGACATCAGACCGCCGCCGGCGCCCACCAGGCTCGAAACGATTCCGGTGATGATTGCCGCGACAGACATTCCGGCCCGCCCCGGTAGAGTGCGTGTCGGCTTGCGCTTCATGTCCACGAACATCCGTACCGCGGCGTAGTACACGAAGGCAACGAAGAAGATTGTCAGATACTTCGACGCCATCCAGTCGGCGACAAAGGTGCCGAGCAGCGTGCCCGCGACCAACCCGGGCGTGGCCATTTTCACGATGTCCCAGCGCACCGCGTGGTGGCGGTGATGCGCGCGCATGCTGGAAATCGAAGTGAAGACGATGCTGGTGAGCGATGTGCCGAGCGCGATGTGCACGATGCGGTCGGCAGGAAACCCCTGCAGGCCGAACAGGAACACCATCAGCGTGACCAGCATCAATCCGCCGCCGATGCCTAACATGCCGGCGAATAAACCGACGAACAGGCCCACCAACAGATAAACGAGCCACCATTCCATTGCGGCGGTCCCGTCTCTAGAGGATGCCGACGATGAAATCCCACTCGCGCGGCTCGACCGGGGTGATCGACAGGCGGTTGCCGCGCTGCAGCACCCGCATCGCAGCGAGCTCGCGATGGGAACGCAGTTCCCCGAGGCCGACCAGACGCGTCTTCTTCACCAGGGAGACGTCGACGTTGAACCAGCGCGGAGTGTCGCGCGTGGCCTTTGGATCGAAATACGCGCTCCTTCGGTCGAACTGTGTCATGTCCGCATGCGCAGGTCTGGATACCCGCACGATGCCGGCGATACCGGGCTCTGCGCAACTGGAGTGGTAAAAGAACGCGCGGTCTCCGACTTTCATCTGGTCGCGCATGAAATTGCGTGCCTGGTAATTGCGCACGCCCCACCAGGCCGCAGTCTGCTCAGGCGCGGCCGCGAGGTGATCTATGCCGAAGACGTCCGGCTCGGATTTCATCAGCCAGCAATTCATCGTCCTGGCTGGCAAGAAAATGGAGTCCCGCTGCGTTGGAACGCCATGTGGTCGAGGCGCTCTCGTGGAAACAAAAAAAGCGGCATCGCCGCTCGTGTTGGATGTTTGTCGCTGATCCGCAAAAGAGGCGCCCCCCGCGATTGTCGTCAGGCTGGCATCCTGAACCTACGGTTCAAGGTGGTCGCTTTCCGAGCACATCAGGCGCTTCCCGCTGGGACGCGCACAACAGTGCTGCTTTAGGCCGCAACCAAGGCAAGGAGCATTGGTTCAAAGAATGTAGAGCCCAACAACACCGCAGGGGACATTGATCGCTGCAACAATCTCAGAACAACTCGTCCTGGCCGTTCATTGCCTGGTCGATAATTGCCTGCATGCTCAACATTCTACGCTTGAACTCCCCGACGTCAAAGCCGCCATCCATGCGGGTGGAGAGATACTCGTGGGTAATGTTCAGGGCCGCCATGATGGCGATCCGCTCCACGCCGATGACTTTCCCGGTGTCGCGAATCTCGCGCATCTTGGCGTTGAGATAGTCAACGGCCTTGAGCAGGTCGCGCCGTTCTTCCTCCGTGCATGAAACGCGAAATTCGCGCCCCATGACGTTCACTTCGAGACCCCTGGCTTCCTTGCTCATTCGGCCCCATCGGGAATCTGGTTGAGCAAAACTTCGAGTCGGGTCGTGGCGGTGTTTACCTTTTCCGCTAACTTCTTGCTCTCGCTTTGAGCCGTAGCCAGTTGCTGCCGCAATTGATTGTTGTCCTTGCGGAGTTTCTGGCACAACTGGGCGAGTTGGGTAACTTTGCCGTCGAGGGCGTTAAGCTCGGCTTCCATGGTCATACTATAGAGATAAAAATCTTGTTAAGTCAACTGCTAACGGTTTTTTTTGAATGTGCTTTGACATATACGCTCAAGCGCTCCCCCCAGCCCGAAATGACGCTCCCAAAGGCCCAAGGGGCACCACCCTATATACCCACCCCTTGGCTTTGGCCCATTTCCGATGGGGTAGAATCGCCGCTGTTCTCGGGTGCCCCCGACCGGTTCTTCCGGAGGGGGTTCAACGGGAAACAGGTGCGGGTGACCACTCAATGGCCCGCATGTGGCGCGTCCTCCAGTTGGCGGCGACGAGCCATTGAGTGGTCACCTTATTCCTGTGCTGCCCCCGCAACGGTAAGCGATTTTAGGGGCGTGCCACGATGCCACTGTGGGCGACGCCGGCTGTCTGCAAGCCGGAATATCCATGGGAAGGCGGCACGCCCGGTTCGCAAGCCCGGATACCGGCCCTTGAGCGTCAACGGAGTTTCCGCGCGGGGCGGGTATCCAGGTATTGAAGTTCATTCCTGGCCGTCCCTGACTGCGGAAATTCCCCGTCGATAACGTGCGCGCGGTGGGCGCACACCAGGAAGCGGGGTTCATCATGAAGGTCCGATTGCTTGCCCTTGCGCTTGGAGTAAGCGCCGCATTCCCCGCCTTTGCGCAACAGCCTCTGGAACTGACTACCGAGGACATCGTCGTCACGGCGACGCGTTTCGAGCAGTCCGGCGCCGACACTCCTATCGGCGTTACGACCATCAACCGCACGCAGATAGAAGACAGCGGCGCTCAAACCGTGATCCAGGTACTTTCCCGATTCGCGGGAGTAGGCTTCCGCGATGCCACCGGCAGTCCCGACCGGCAAGTCGATCTGCGCGGCTTCGGAGTAAACGGCGACCAGAACACGCTGGTGCTGATCGACGGCCTTCGCATCAACGACAACGAGCTCAACTCGGTGCGCTGGTCCGCCATTCCGCTCGCCGCGGTGGAGCGCATCGAGATTCTTCGCGGTGGCGGGGCCGTGCTCTACGGCAGCGGCGCCACCGGCGGGGTGATCAACATCATCATGCGCGTGCCCCGGTCCGGCGAGCGGGCGGTTCATGCCGAGGCCGGGGCGGGTTCCTATGACACCCGCTCCGTAGGTGCGAACGCCTTCCTTTCGGGGGATAAGGTCGGAGTAAGGGCCACCGCCCAGCATGTCGAGTCCGACAACTACCGCGACAACAACCTCCTGCGCCAACGCAACGCGGAGCTTGCGCTCTACACGCTCGGCTCCGGGGCCAGGTTCGGACTTTCCATCGGCGCCGAGAACCAGGACCTCGGGCTGCCGGGCGCGCGCACAAGGGAACAGCTCGAAACCGACCGCCGCGGGGCAACCAATCCGGGTGACTACAGCGATCGCGAAACGGTCTTTGCGAGAGCCTTCGCCAAGGCGGCGGCCGGCAGCACGGAATTCGCCGCCGACCTCGCATATCGCAAGAAGATTGCCGACGCGCTGTTGTTCGGCGGTTTCACCAAGGTCGATGCCACTGCGGAAGTCTGGACCCTGGCGCCGCGACTCAGGCTCGGTCATAACGCCTTCGGTCTGGACAATTCCCTGGTCGCAGGGATCGATTGGGAGCAATGGGACTACGCCTCGACCGTCACCGGCCCCGCAGCCGTGAGCGCGGAGCAGGATGTCCGGGCGCTCTATGCCCAGCACTCGACGGATTTCCCCTCTGCGACGAGGCTGACTATCGGCGCTCGCATGCAACATGTAGGGTACGAAGCGCGCGATGCGACCAGCAATGCCCCCTACGCCAGCGGCACGCAGGACCTCGATGTCAATGCGTACGAACTGGCGCTGCGGCAGGGATTGCCGGGCGACTGGTCCGTCTACGGCAGACTGGGGTCCAGCTTCCGCGTCGCCACCGTTGACGAGATTTACAGCCAGTTCGGCGGTCCTCTGTTCGATCCCAAAGTGGCATTCCTCGAACCGCAGACTTCCAATGACCGCGAGGCAGGAGTGGAATGGGCGGGTTCGAAGTCAAGTTTTCGCGCAGCGCTGTTTTACATGGATCTGGAAAATGAGATCCGTTTCAAGCCCGATACCTTCGAGAACGTGAATCTCGATCCAACGAGACGCTATGGTGCAGAGATCGATGCCGCGTGGAGACCGTCGTCTTCGACGCAAATCGGGGTGAGTTACGCGTATACGGTGGCTAAGTTTCGTGACGGGACGCAGGGCGGGGTGAACCTGGAAGACAAGAATGTGCCGCTAGTCCCGCGTCAGCGCGCCGTGCTGACGGGCAGGAAGTCGTGGATGCAGGGCACCAGCCTGTACGGAGAAGTCTCGTACGTCGGCGCGCAGTATTTCGACAACGACCAGACCAACGATTTCGTCGAACAGATGCCCGCATATGTGCTGGTCGACGCACGGCTTGCGCACCAGATTGGCCGGTTGCGCCTGTCGGCAACCGTGCAGAATCTGACCGACCGCAAGTACTTCAGCTACGGAATACGCAGCCTCAACCCGCTTACACCGACCCTGTACAACGCCTACCCTGCCGCCGAGCGTAGCGTCTTCTTCACCGCCGAATACCAATTCGGCGACTGACCCTGCGAGCGCCGCAGCCGTATCGCCACGCGAATCCACCACCCCTTTCGCGCGGATTTTTCGGTGCTACAATCGACTCCGTTCGCCGGAACTTCCGGTGGGCGCGGCCGTCGCGGGCCGCCTCGGACACCGAGGCATTCGCTGCCGGGCTGGTCGAAAAATCACAAGGGGGAGATTGCCATGTCGCATCGCAATATTCGTTTGACGGGTAGCTGTCTTTTGACGGCGCTTGCCGCCGTCGTGCTGTGCGCCTCGCCGGCCATCGCCAGGATGGATAAGATCGGCAAGGGGGAAGGTGTCGTGGACATCGTCGCTTGGCCCGGATATATCGAGCGCGGCGACACCGACAAGGGCTTCGATTGGGTTACCGATTTCGAGAAGAAAACTGCGTGCAAGGTTCGAGTCAAGACTGCCGGCACTTCGGACGAAATGGTGGCGTTGATGAACGAAGGCGGTTTTGATCTGGTGACCGCCTCCGGGGACGCCAGCATGCGCCTCATTTCGGGCAAGCGGGTTCAGGAAGTGAACATCGGCCTGATCCCCAGCTACAAGAGCATCGATCCGCGCCTGCAGAAGGCGCCGTGGCACACCGTCGGCGGCAAGCATTTCGGTGTCCCGTACCAGTGGGGCTACAACGTTCTTGCCTACAACACCAAGGTGTTCAGCAAGCCGCCGCAGAGCTGGGATGTCGTGTTCAAGGAAATGACCCTGGACGACGGCAAATCGAACAAGGGACGGGTGCAGGCATTCGACGGCCCGATCTATATCGCAGACGCGGCGCTGTTCCTGATGCATTCCCAGCCTGGGCTCGGCATCAAGAATCCCTACGAACTCGACGAAGCGCAATACAAGGCGGCGCTGACGCTGCTGCGCGAACAACGCAAGCTGGTGTCACGCTACTGGCATGACGCCTTCATGCAGATCGACGATTTCACCAACGAGGGCGTGGTGGCTTCTTCGTCCTGGGGTTTCCAGGTCAACCTGCTGCAGGGAAAGAAGGCGCCGATCGCCAGCATCGT
>CAZYTR010000169.1:0-2516 GCA_964650365.1 uncultured Alcaligenaceae bacterium
TGCTCAATCCCGGCAAGGCCGTTCCTACGCTGCAGCGCTGCGCCGAGTTCGGCGCCATGCACGTGCACCGCGGCAAGGAGAAGTTCCCCGACCTGCCCCGTTTCTAGTACGGAACCTTGAAACACGGAGGACACAGAGGACACGGAGGAAGAACAAAAACGAGGAAAAACAAATTGGAGTTACAAGCGGGGTAACTGTTCGCGAACCTGTTCCGCCAATTTTCGCTGCGACGGATCATCAAGCAATAAAAGGCTTTTAACCCCAGCATTTCTATTGCACTTGCCTTTCCTCCGTGTCCTCTGTGTCCTCCGTGGTTCATTCTTCTTTCTCATGCAACAAGTCATAGAACAGTTTTCCGAAACCATCCGCAAGGCCGCCGCGGAACGCACGCACCTGCGCATCCGTGGCAGCGGAGCCAAGGATTTCTACGGCCTGGCGCTGATCGGCGATGTGCTCGACACGCGACCGTGTACCGGCATCGTCGAGTACGAGCCCACCGAACTGGTGCTCACGGCGCGCGCCGGCACACCTCTCGGGGATGTGGAAGCGGAGCTGGCGATGAACCGGCAAATGCTCGCGTTCGAGCCGCCATACTTCGCCGCCGGCGCCACCCTCGGCGGCTGTGTTGCCTGTGGGTTCTCGGGGCCGAGGCGCGCTTCCGCGGGATCAGCGCGCGAGTGCGCGCTCGGCGTGCGCATCTTGAACGGCCTGGGCGAGGATCTGCGCTTCGGGGGCAAAGTGATGAAGAACGTCGCCGGCTATGACCTGTCGAGGTTGATGACCGGCTCCTTCGGCACCCTGGGATTGATCATTGAGGTTTCGCTCAAAGTGCTGCCGTTGCCGGAACAGGAACGCACGCTGCGCCTGGAGGTGGATGAGACGGCCGCGCTCGATTCGATGACCCGCTGGGCGGGGAAGCCATTACCGTTGTCGGCATCCTGCCACGTGGACGGCGCGCTCTACCTGCGCCTGTCCGGCGCGGGTTCCGCAGTCGAAGCGGCCCGCAAGAAACTCGGCGGCGAACCTGTTGCCGACGGCGCTGCGTTCTGGCAATCGATCCGCGAGCAGACCCACCCGTTCTTCGCTGGTGCCGAGGCACTGTGGCGCCTTTCCATCAAACCCACCACCGCGCCGCTCGGCCTCGGCCCGCAATTGATCGAGTGGAACGGCGGCCTGCGCTGGATCGCCGCCAATCTCAGTCCGGCACAGGCGTTCGAGACCGCGCAGCGGGCCGGCGGCCACGCCACCCTGTTCCGCGGCGGCGACAAGCAGCTGGGCATCCAGCGGTTGCCGGCGAATCTGCTGGCGATCCACAAGAAACTCAAGCGCGCCTTCGATCCGGAAGGCATCCTCAGCCCCGGCCGCATCCATGCCGATTTTTGAAATTGTAAACCCAACGCAGAGACGCAGAGAACGCAGAGGACGCAGAGGTACAAGGATCCGAATGGTGAATTTCAAGCGCTGTAGATATGATTGGGAATCGTCAGGAAGATCATTGGAATCACCCAGATTGTTTTTCTTGTTCTTCTCTGCGCCCTCTGCGTTCTCTGCGCCTCTGCGTTGAGAAGTTGTCCTAGATGAAAACGAACCTGGCGGAATTCATCAGAAACACCCCGGAAGGGCGTGAAGCGGACAGCATCCTGCGTGCCTGCGTGCACTGCGGCTTCTGTACCGCCACCTGTCCGACCTATCAGTTGCTCGGCGACGAACTGGACAGTCCGCGCGGCCGTATCTATCTAATCAAGGAACTGCTTGAAGGCAACGCCTACTCGGTCAAGACGCAACTGCACCTGGATCGCTGCCTCACCTGTCGCGCCTGCGAAACTACCTGCCCCTCCGGCGTGCAGTACGGCCGCCTCGTGGATATCGGCCGCAACATCGTCGAAAAAAGCGTAGGCCGGCCGTTCACCGAGTTCCTCAAGCGCGCTGCGCTGCGCGCCGTGATTCCCAACCCGGGGCTGTTCGGCCCGCTGTTCAGGCTCGGTCAGGTCCTGCGGCCGCTGTTGCCCGCCGCGCTCAAACGCAAGGTGCCGAAAGCGGCTGCGCGCAACACCGTTTGGCCGGAACCGCGCCACGGGCGAAAGATGCTGGTCCTCGACGGATGCGTGCAGCCCTCAATGGCGCCCGACATCAATCCGGCGACAGCGCGTGTTCTTGACCGGCTGGGAATTTCGCTGGTGAAAGCCGCCGCAGCGGGCTGCTGCGGCGCCGTGACCTTCCATTTGAACCGCCAGGAAGACGCGCTCGATTACATGCGCCGGAACATCGACGCCTGGTGGCCGAACATCGAAGCCGGCGCGGAAGCGGTGGTCATGACCGCGAGCGGCTGCGGCACGATGGTCAAGGAGTACGGCCACCTGCTGGCCCGCGACCCGGCCTACGCGGAGAAGGCGAAGCGGATATCGGACCTGACCAAAGACATCAGCGAAATCATCTTCGCCGAAAGGGAAGCGCTGGAGGCAGCATTGGGTTCGCTCCTCACCCCTCACCCCTCACGCCTCACCCCTCACCCCTCA
>CAZYTR010000170.1:0-2138 GCA_964650365.1 uncultured Alcaligenaceae bacterium
TTGATCAAAGTCGGCGCTGCGACCGAAGTCGAGATGAAAGAGAAGAAGGCCCGCGTTGAGGATGCGCTGCATGCAACCCGCGCTGCAGTCGAGGAAGGCATTGTCGCAGGCGGCGGCGTGGCGCTGATTCGTGCGCGTTCCGGCCTTAGCAAGCTCAAAGGCGACAACCACGATCAGGACGCCGGTATCAAGATCGTGATGCGTGCACTGGAAGAGCCGCTGCGCTGGATCGTCGCTAATGCCGGCGATGAGCCGTCCGTGGTGCTCAACAAAGTGGTCGAGGGCAAGGGTAACTTCGGCTATAACGCTCAGACCGCACAATACGGCGATCTGATGGAGATGGGCGTGGTCGACCCGACCAAGGTCGCGCGGTGCGCGCTGCAGAATGCGGCCTCCGTGGCCGGACTGATCCTGACGACCGATGCGATGGTTGCCGAGTCTCCTAAGGAAGAACATTCCCACGGTGGTGGCGGCGGCGGCATGGGTGGCATGGGTGGCATGGGCGGCATGGACATGTAATTCCGGCCCCTGGCCCGATCGAAGAAGCCCCGCGCGAGCGGGGCTTTTTTTTGGCTTGTCGCGACGCATTGCAGCGCGACAGCAAAACCCGTAGCGTAGATCCAATGGACCGTCCATCCGGAAAAGAACCCTCGCTTGTCAGAGCAACAGCCAATGATCTGCGCCGACATGCGCCGTTCGACCGGATGGAGAATGATCACCTCGTATTTCTTGCAAGCCGCCTGAGTCTCGCGTATTACCCGGCACAGTCGCTCATCCTGGATCCCTCGCACGGTATCCCTCGCCAGTTTTTCATCATCAAGCAAGGTGGAGTGGTCGGCGGCGGCAATCCCGAGCCGACAAGTGGCGACTCACATTGGCGGCTTGCCGCGGGAGAATGCTTTCCGCTTGGTGCCCTGATCGGGGGCCGTAGCGTTACCAGCTACTACCGCGCGGTTGAGGACACGTTCTGCTACCAGCTTTCGGCAGAGGACTTCCATCGACTGGTGCAATTGAGCGCGGTATTCCATGATTTCTGCACGCGCCGGCTGGCGGCATTACTCGTGCGTTCGCGCCAGAGCATGCAGAGCGAATACTTGCTGGGCGCAAGCCGGCAACCGCTCGACTCACCGCTTGCCGACCTGATTCGCCGGCCTCCAGTCGTCTGTTCCGGGGCAACGATGGTGCGCGAGGCTGCGCGCGTGATGCGGGAGGCGCGGGTAGGCTCGATTCTCATCGTCTCCGCGGCCGGCGATCTCGAGGGAATCTTCACCTTGCGCGATTTGCGGGATCGGGTTGTGGCGGAGGGAACCGATACGCAGCTACCGGTGGCAGACTGCATGAGCCCTCGGCCGATTTGCCTGCCGTCGTCGGCGCTGGCGTTCGAAGCGGCACTTGCGATGGCTCGCCACGGCTTTCATCACGTGGTAGTAAAGGACGGCGACGCGATCCTGGGGGTCGTTTCCGAGAGCGACCTGTTCGCCCTGCAGAGGATCGGCGTGACGCGAATCCATGCAGGAATTCGGTCGGCCGAAACCGTCTCCCGGTTGCAGCAACTTGCGGCGGACATCCGTTCGCTCACACACAGCCTTCTGGCGCAGGGTGTGGACGCGGAACACATGATGCATTTGATCTCGGCGCTCAACGACCAGCTGACGACGCGCGTCGTCGAATTGGAGTGCGACGCGGCCGGCGTGCCTTCCGACGGCTTCGCCTGGATCGCGCTCGGTTCCCAGGGGCGCCATGAACAAACGCTTGCCACAGATCAGGATAACGGCATCCTGTTTGCTGATGAACCAGGCGCGCCGGCGCGCAATCGTGAGAAACTGCTGCCGCTGGCGGCGCGCATCAACGCGCGACTTGCCGAGTGCGGCTTCCCGCTTTGCAGCGGCGAGATCATGGCGCGCAACCCACGCTGGTGCCTTAGCACGGGCGAGTGGAAGGAAACCTTTTCAACCTGGATCGAACGCGGCGACCCGCAGTCGCTGCTCAACGCAGCAATCTTCTTCGATTTTCGCGCGGTGTGCGGCGATGCGACACCCGTTCACCGTCTGCGCGAGTGGCTTTCCGCGGCTGCGCGCGGTAATCAGCGCTTTCTGCATCAAATGGCAAGCAATGCGCTCGGCAACGTGCCGCCGCTT
>CAZYTR010000171.1:0-2913 GCA_964650365.1 uncultured Alcaligenaceae bacterium
CCGGTGTCGGGCATGCCGTGGCAGGCGCGGCAGGGAATTTTGTCGTGATGGGCATACTGCTCGCGCCGCGGGTCCTCGTGATGGCAGGATGCGCAGGAAAGCTCCGAGCCGTCCTCCAGGCGATGGCCGGAAAAGTAAAACGCCTTGCCGCGGTCGGCCGAGAACCCTGCAAAGCCGGGTTCCGCCTGACTGGCCTGCGCCGCATACGCCGATAGCAATTCTTCCGGGCTCGCGCCCAAGCCGGGCGATGCCCAAATTGCAAAGATCAGCAACAGAATCCCGCGCTTCATGCCAACCCGCATGTCTGCATTGTGCGGAACATTGTGAAGAGATTTGGCGGACTTTGCACCCTCTTGCGTCGTCGGCGCCGCGGACCATGTGCGCGGCCGTGAGGTACACTCGGGCGGGACAATTCCACCGTGAGGTAAAGATGAAAAAGGTCGTCTGGGGAATTCTCAGCACCGCGAAGATCGGGCGGCAGAAAGTCATTCCCGGCATGCAGAAGAGCCAGTGGTGCGATATCCGCGCAATCGCCTCCCGTTCCGCGGAATCGGCGCGCGAAGCCGCGGGCGCGCTCGGCATCCCGAAGGCTTACGGGTCCTACGAGGAACTGCTCGCCGACCCGGAGATCGAAGCCATTTACAACCCGCTTCCCAACCATCTCCATGTGCCGCTGACGCTGCAGGCCGCCGCAGCCGGCAAACATGTGCTGTGTGAAAAGCCCATTGCGCTCAGCGCCGAAGAAGCCGCGCAACTGCGCGCCGTGGCCGGCAAGGTGCTGATCATGGAGGCCTTCATGGTGCGCTTCCATCCGCAATGGCTGCGGGTTCGCGAGCACATCCGCGACGGCCGGATCGGAACGCTGCGTGTGCTGCAGATGCTCTTCTCCTACTTCAACGTTGACGCCAGTAACATCCGCAACATCGCCGCGATCGGCGGCGGCGCACTCTACGACATCGGCTGCTATCCGATTACCGCCGGTCGGTTCTTCTTCGAATCGGAACCTCAGCGCGCCATCGCGCTGATCGATCGCGACCCCGGCTTCGGCACCGACCGGATGACCAGCGCGCTGCTGGACTTCGGCTCCGGTCGCCATCTGGATTTCACCGTTTCGACCCAGTGCGCGCCCTATCAACGCATCCAGTTGTGCGGGTCCAAGGGCCGCATCGAGATCCAGATCCCGGTCAACGCGCCGCAGGGCGAGAAGACCAGCATCTTCATCGACGACGGCTCGTCGCTTGCAGGTGCGGGCATCCGCACCGAAACCCTGCCGGAGAGCGACCAGTACACTTCACAGGGAGACGCGTTCTCGCGCGCAATTCGCGGCGAGATCGCCTTGCCCTACGGCGTGGAGGACGCAGTGCAGAGCATGCGCGTGATCGACGCGTTGTTTCGCTCCGAGAAAAGCGGACGATGGGAGGAAATGCAAGGATGAAGGAACAGCCGGCCGCGGGCCGGCGATAAGAGCGTTGACGCAGAGAACGCAGAGAAAAGCAAGAAAGGACACAGAGAAACCCAGGATGTGGAAAAGGCAGAAACACCGTTGGCTGGGACCTCCGCGGATCGGGACAGCGGCAAGAAGATCGCTTTTGATTGCCTCGAGGGCTCCGACACTGGTGATCATCAGACACCCTTGCACATTTCACGAGTCATGAATTTCGTTCACATAGAATTCTGCCTTTCTCTGCGGCCTTTGCGCCCTCTGCGCCTTAAGGTGAAACACTTACGGCCGGAGCTGCTGCGTTGGGTGTTGATCGACTGCACTGATCGCAACGATACATAGGAGCGAGAATGCAAGGCATTGTGAATCCGGCGAAGGAACTTCTGTCGAAAGGCGGCATCGCAATCGGGATCGGCGTGCGGGCGGTGCGCGGCGTCGAGATCGCGAGAGTGATGAAAACCGCGGGCTTCGATTGGCTGTTCATCGACCTGGAGCATGGGCCGACCTCGGTGGAGACGGCTTATTCGATCTCGGTGGCCGCGCTCGACGCCGGCATCGCGCCGCTGGTGCGCGTGCCGGCCGGCGAACTCGCGCTTGCCACCCGCTGTCTCGACGGCGGTGCGCTCGGCATCGTCATGCCGCACGTGGATACGCCGGAACAGGCTCGTGCCATGGTGGATGCGTTCAAGTTCGCGCCGCTCGGACATCGGTCCATCGCAGGCGGCTATCCCCAGTTCGGTTTTGCCGCGGTGCCGGCCAATGAAGTGGTCGCGGGAATGAACGAGGCGACTCTGGTAGTGGCGATGCTGGAAACCCCGCGCGCGATCGAGAATGCCGAGAGGATTGCAGCGGTGCCTGGTATCGACGTCCTGCTGATTGGCACGAACGATCTTTGCCTGGAGATGGGAATTCCCGGCCAGATCGATAGCGAACGTGTGGTGGCGGCGATCGATGCGGTGGTCGGCGCCTGCCGCAAGCACGGCAAATGGCCGGCGTTGGGCGGTGTCTACACCAGGGATCTGCTCAAGCGCTACATCGGGCGGGGGATGCGCATGATCCTGGCGGGCAACGACCTCGGCCTGCTGCTCGGCGCCGCGCGGGATCAGGCCAGTTTCGTACGCGGTTGTATTTGAGTTGCGGGGAGTCGTTTTTGTTTTCCTTTGCGTACCTTTGCGCTGCCGACACGGCGTTGGCGTAGCCATCCGGGGCGGGAGGCAGCGCTTCGGCGCGCTACCCGCAATCGGCCGACTCCGTCGGTAACGTGTCCGCGCGCCGCTTTGCGTTGAACGCGTTTGAGGAGAAGTCATGTCATTGCCAATTCGTTCGCGATACTTCGTCCGTCCGCAAGATGTGCCGTCCTACCATCCCGCCAACCACCCGGGCACCGTCAATCGCCGCCTGATCGGCGCCGGCAACGTCGGCGCGAGCAAGGTCGAAGTCGTGCTCGGCGTCATCGAGAAAGGCAAGGGCGC
>CAZYTR010000172.1:0-4560 GCA_964650365.1 uncultured Alcaligenaceae bacterium
CCCGCTCAGTCCGGCACACAGCGCCCACCACCATTTTGCGAGCGCCTTCCATCCTGAAATGCGATGCTCGGCTACCCTCGAATCGCTAAACCATTGGTGTTGAATCGAACGAAGGATTCGCAAATAAAAAGAGTCGGTCGAATTTGCCCCTCTGAACGCATTACCCGCGGGACATGAGATCCTGCCTCTTTTGCTCGTACTCCTCCCGGTCTATCTCACCGCGCGCGTAGCGTTCCTGCAAAATCTGCAGCGGCGTCTTGTCGCGGGGACTTCCGCCACTTGAAGGTTGCTGCATCAGCCATTTGGCAAGCGCCGCGATAGCGAGAATCACCAGGCCCCAGAACAGTATCATCGAAATCCAGCCAAAGCCCATTCCCCACCAACCACCCATGTCACCCATCATGTTGTACCTCCAAGCCGCCATGTCGCCACACCGACCCGGGGCGGAGGCAAGCATCGCAAATATCATCGTGTCCTCTTACCTCGCAGTAGTCTGGTTCGATACGCTGAGCATGGCCGTCAATGGATCTGAATAGAAGGTCAGCGCGTCCGTTGACAGTCATCTCAACATTCTTTCTGTCGCGCTAAAACCACCGAAACAGCCAGTATTTCTCATACATCACCTTCCCCAGATGCAAAATCATGCTCGGTTTCCTGAGCCGGATTTGCGGCGCAGGGTCAGCGTAGAAGTTGCCGCTGCCGAAGGCGGCGCGGCCCTCGCCCGTTTCGATGAAACACGCGCCGTCGCCGGCAAAACGCCGCTCGGCACCCTCGCCGGTGATCGCCCGAGTGATGTTGTGAGCCACTACCTCGGCTTCGTTATGAGCGAACACACCCGCCTTCGGCAACGGCTTGTTAATGGAGGTGAGCATGATTCCGGTCACGTCGCCGATGGCATACACGCCCGGGAATTTCGTCTCCAGAGAGCCGCGGTCTACCGGCACCCAGCCGCTCTCTGCGCACAGGCCGGCATCGCGCACTACTTGCGGCGCTTTGTGGGGCGGGATGTAAGCGAGCAAATCGAAGTCGGCGGTGGCGCCATTGGCAAAGCTGATACGGTGTTGCGCTGGGTCGACGGCCGTCACCACGTGGTTGGGGTGGTATCCGATGCCTTTTGATTCGATCATCTGGCGCAGCGCCCCCGAGACCACCGATCCCGCGACCGGCATCGGGCCAGGTTCAGCCGTGTAGAGGTCGAGCTGTACTCGATCGCGAACCCCGCGCTTGCGACAGTCGTACTCCAAAAGCATGGCGGCTTCGTTGGGCGCGCCCGGACATTTGAAGGGAATCGCGCTCACCAGGACGACGATCCGGCCCGACTGCACTTTGAGCCTTGCGTCGCGCAGGGATGCAGCCCCCTCCAATGTATAGAAATTGTGACCCGCCTGCGCGAGCCCCGGGATCGTTTCGGGCGCGAGATCGGCACCCAGGGCAATCACGATGTAATCGCCGGAGAGTTCTTTCCCTTCGACCCTGATAGTGCGCGCCGCGGCGTCGATGCGTTCGACTGTGCCCTGGATCAATTCGATTCCGCGCCTGGCCAGTGCCGCCACCGGACGCGAGATCTGATCCGCGCTGCGTTGGCCGATCATCGTCCACAGGAAAGAAGGGGAGAACACGTGCCGGGATTGCCGTTCGACCAGGACCACGCGGTGTTCGCGGGGCAGCATCTGGCGCAGTCTGGTGGCCGCGACGATGCCGCCGATGCCGGCCCCGAGTATAAGGACTGTTTTGCCGTGTGCCATGATAGTTCCTCAAAACACGATCAGTTTGTCGGCCCACTGTGTCCACGTGGTGAGTTCAGCCAGCGTGCTTTTGCGGGTTCCCTCCAACAGTTCGGACTCGGCGATTCCGCGTGCATCCATGCAGGTTCCGCACACGCCCACCTCGCCACCATTACGCACCACGCGACCGAGCATCACCTGAATGTTGTAGAAACCCTCCGGCACCTTCTGCCCGGCTTTGGCACAGGCGGCGGCGTCCCCGATCAGAAACACTTTCACGTCTTCGCCTTCGGCCTTCGACAGGGATCCCGCCAGGCGCAGGCCGTTATAGATTCGTTCGCTGCCGTACGGCGCATCATTCAGGATGAACAGAGTCTTCATGTTGTAACTCTCCTGACGGCAGCTACTGCTCGACGGGCAACCCGCGGGCCCGCCATTCGGCTACACCGTCGTTCAGCCTGAAAGCCCGATACCCGCGCTTTTGCAGAAGCGCAACCGCATCTTTGGCCATCATGCAGAACGGGCCGCGACAGTAGGCCACCACGGGTTTGTTCTTCGGCAATTCGTTCAGCCGCCTCTTGAGCTCGGGGAGAGGCAGCGACCGCGCGTAGGGAAGGTGTCCGGCCGCGAATTCGTCCTCGGGGCGCACATCGATGATGACGACCTCGCCGCTCCGCGCCTGCTTGAGAATCGAGCCCCGATCCACACCGCGGAGGTCATTGCCGTGTGTAACCAACGAGCTCAGTCCCATCTGTAAATCGACAAGGCGCTCTTCGGCCAGCCCCCGCAGGTTCACCCAGAGGTCGGCGACCCCCTGTTCAGCCAACCGGTAGAAGACGTACTTGCCCTCTTTGCGCGTGTCCACAAGCCTGGCCGCACGCAGTTCCTTCAAATGCGCGCTCGCGAGCTTGACGCTGATGTCAGCCTGCTGCGACAGCATTTCGACTGTTTTCTCGCTTTGACACAGCAACTCGATGAGTTCCAGGCGCCTGGGGCTCGCCAGTGCTTTGCCGATCCGGCTGACCTGTTCGTAAAGAAGATTCTTCAGTTCGCGCATACGATTTAACGATCTAACGATTGTTAGAATATAGTCCGCATTCGATAGCTGTGTCAACAGGGTCGGTCGAGAAGGGCTCCTATCCCGGTGATTTCGATTACCCGATCGAATCGAGACGAACCCTCGCCCTGGTTCCGGCGACTGTCAGTTGCGCCGCTGGACCTCGGGGTGGTGCGTTGGCGTATCGGCGCGCGCTGCTTTTTTAACGTCGCTGTTTTCTTCGTCGGGCGCGAGGCAGACGCGCCTCAGAGTACGCGTAGAATGTGGTTTTGACCCTTGAAGACATGTGCCATGAGGCGCTTGACGTGAAACGGAACATGGCGGATTGCTGCGAAGACAAGGTGTGCGCGCTGGACGCGCTCAGGGAACGGCAAAGCTCGACCCTCAAGCAGGTGCTCGCAATCAATGCGGTCATGTTTGTCGTGGAATTGACGGCCGGCGTGTTTTCCGGGTCCACAGCCCTCCTGTCCGATTCGCTCGACAACCTGGGCGATGCGCTTACTTATGGGTTGAGTCTGTATGCAGTGTCGAGAGGTGAACGTTCAAAATCCAAAGTTGCGCTCTTCAAAGGAGCGTTGATACTTGCCGCGGGGATAGCGGTGCTCGGGCAAGTGATCTATAGGTTCATCGTTCCCACCGTGCCAATCTTCGAGGTAATGGGTGCCATCAGTATTGTGGCCCTTGTCGCAAACGGTGCCTGCCTGGCGTTGTTGTGGAAACACCGGCAGGAAGATATCAACATGAGTTCGGTGTGGGAGTGTTCTCGCAACGATATCGCCGCCAATATCGGCGTGTTTGTTGCGGCGACAGGCGTCTGGGTCACAGGCTCCGGATGGCCCGATGTGGCGGTCGGCCTGGGCCTGGCCTCCTTGTTTCTCGTTTCGGCAGTTCGTGTCCTGCGGGGAGCGTTTTCCGGACTACGAGGGTCCGCGCCCAGAACTATTATTCCACGGCAGATGGAAAGCAGCAGGACGATTCCCCCTGTTTAGGCGGGCACACCGTAGAGCCATAACTACAAAACACGCAGCAGTCTCCCGATTCAGGCCGCAGAAGCGCCTTGCATTTCGTGCACTCGTAGAAGAATAAACACGCGTCAGTCGGCATGGTTTCTTCCTTCTCAAAGCCGCACTCAGGACAGGTAATGATGCTTTGGAGCACAGGCGCCATCAGCGTACCTCTTTGACGGTGGTCGGATACCCGGCTGCTGTCACGGTCTTAGCCAACTCGTCGGGATCAGCTTTTCTTGGGTCGTAACTCACCGCCGCAGTGCCTGCCTTGTAATCGACTGTGACTTCCGATACGCCGGGGACTTTTTTCAACACTTTTTTGACCGTGATGGGACAAGCGGCACAGGTCATGCCCTGCACCCCCAGCGTCACCGTGTTGACTGCGTCAGCAGCAACGGTGAGGGAAGACAGCGCAAGGAAAACCGCAAACATCAGGGACCGGAGCATGTCGGGTTCCTTTCAATAGAACCAGTGCGCGTAAAGGGGGAACAGGAGTATCGCGGCGGCAATGATAAGAACAATCCAGAACGCGATTTTCTGTCGAACGAGGGTCGCGGGCACCGCACACGTGTCGCCGGGAGCACACCGCCTCGGGACGATATAGAGCCGATGAAACGCGACCCCAAAGAACAGCGCCGCAACCCCGATGAAGATCGGCCGGAACGGCTCCAGCGCGCTCAGACTACCCACCCAGACGCCCCCGATTCCGAGCGTGACCAGCAGTAGCGGACCGAGACAACAGGCGGTGGCGCCGAGCGCGGCGAACGCGCCT
>CAZYTR010000173.1:0-19378 GCA_964650365.1 uncultured Alcaligenaceae bacterium
GGCGGAACGCACCCGGTCCTTGCTTTCTTTTACTTCGATCTCGGGCAATCCGACGATGGTGAAATTCGGCAGCCCGTTGGCGAGATGAACCTCTACGGTTACCGGCGGCGCTTCCATGCCGGCCAGCGCCCGGCTGTAAAGGACGGCGAGGGACACGTTAATGGGGGTGAGGCGTAAGGCGTGAGGCGAGAGGCGTAACGAACACAAAATTCAAGAATCGCCGATTGAGGATTCTTTTCGATACCGCCCCGAGGGGAAGCGAAGGTCGAGTATATGGAGCCGCGGCACGCGAACTGGCGACTGGGCGTCTCAAGCGAGCGCGTCGCGGCTGTGGACTCGCGGTATTCATCGGTTGTTCGCGCCTCTCGCCTCACGCCTCACGCCTCACCCCTTTTTCAGTTTCGCTTCCAGCTCCGCAACCCGCGCCTCCATCTGTTGCAGCTTCTCGCGAGTATGGCGGAGCACTTCCTGTTGCACATCGAATTCTTCGCGCGTCACCAGATCGAGCCGCGAGAAAGCGCTCGACAACAGCGCGCGCAGATTCTTCTCGATGTCTTTTGCCGGGGTGGCGACTATGAAGTCGCTCACTCTTCGATTCAATTCATCCAATAGCTTGGTATCCACGGGCACCCTCCTTCGGGAAGTGTAACAAAACGACCCTGCGTCCCTCTTCGCACCGGCATGGTGCGGGGGACTCTGGTGGCGCATTTCTTTAGTGCATCGCTCCATGCGCCTCCGCCCGGAGCATGATTAACGCGTTAATTTAAAGTCGATTTTTGTGTGGCATGGTAAATGCGAGGATTTTGGCCGCTGTTTTGAAGATGTAACCCGAAACCAAAAGAAACGTGCAGAGGAAACGCTCACCTTCTCTGTAAAAAAAACTTCTAACAGGCATCCCGGACAATTGAAAGGGCCGGCGCAAGACCGGGGCAAATCGCAAAGCAAATTGGAGAAACCATGAAACTAGTTACCGCAATCATCAAGCCGTTCAAGCTTGACGAGGTGCGTGAGGCCTTGTCCGCGATCGGCGTGCAGGGGATCACGGTCACCGAAGTCAAGGGCTTCGGAAGGCAGAAGGGCCACACCGAGCTATACCGTGGCGCCGAATACGTCGTCGACTTCCTTCCCAAGGTAAAGATCGAGGCGGCGATCAAGACAGAACTGCTCGAACAGGCGCTCGAAGCGATCGAGAAGTCCGCGAACACCGGCAAGATCGGCGACGGCAAGATCTTCGTGTTCGAACTCGAACAGGTCGTTCGCATCCGCACCGGCGAAACCGGCGCCGATGCGATTTAGGGAGGATGTCATGATCAAGAAAATTCTGATGCTCTGTGCTCTGTGCGGGGTGCTGGGTTTGTCGGCCCCGAACTTTGCCGAGGATACGCCTGCGGCAGACGCGCCCACCGCTGCTGCCACGGCGGCGCCGGCCGCCGTCCCGGCACCGACCCCCAACAAGGGCGATACGGCGTGGATGATCGTCGCAACAGTACTGGTTATCCTGATGACCATCCCCGGCCTGGCTCTGTTCTATGGCGGCATGGTGCGCGCCAAGAACATGTTGTCGCTGCTCATGCAGGTATTTGCGACGTTCAGCCTGCTGGCGATCCTGTGGGCCATCTACGGCTACAGTATTGCTTTCACGGAAGGCAATGCCTTCTTCGGGGGGCTGGGTCGAGCCTTCTTGAGCGGGGTGACGCCGGATTCGAACGTTGCCACGTTCAGCAAGGGCGTGGTCATCCCCGAGTACATTTACATCGCCTTCCAGCTCACATTCGCGGCGATCACCCCGGCTCTGATCCTCGGCGCCTTTGCCGAGCGGGTGAAGTTCTCCGCCGTGCTGCTGTTCATGGTGCTCTGGTTCACGTTCTCTTACCTGCCGATCGCGCACATGGTGTGGTACTGGGCCGGGCCCGACGCCTATTCGTCGGCTGAGGCCGCCACGGCCGCGAGCGCCACCGCGGGGTTCATCTGGCAGAAAGGCGCGCTGGACTTCGCCGGCGGAACGGTGGTGCATATCAACGCCGGTATCGCCGGCCTGATCGGCTGCCTGATGATCGGCAAGCGCATCGGTTACCGCAAGGAAGCCATGACGCCGCACAGCACGACCATGACCATGGTCGGCGCCTCGCTGCTGTGGGTGGGCTGGTTCGGCTTCAACGTCGGCTCCAATCTGGAGTCCACCGGTTTCGCCGCGATGGTGTTCGTGAACACCCTGCTCGCCACTGCCGCGGCGGCGCTGGGCTGGATGTTCGTCGAATGGCTGGTCAAGGGCAAACCGAGCATGCTGGGCATCGCCTCCGGTGCGGTCGCCGGCCTGGTCGCCATCACCCCGGCCTGCGGTTTCGTCGGCCCAATGGGGGCCATAATCCTGGGCATCATCGCCAGCATCGCGTGCCTGTGGGGAGTGAGCGGCCTGAAGAAGAGTTTCGGCTACGACGACTCGCTGGACGTGTTCGGCGTGCACTGCGTCGGCGGCATCATCGGTGCGCTGGGTACCGCGGTGTTCTGCTCGCCGTCTCTGGGTGGCACCGGCGTGTACGACTACGTTGCCAACGCTTTCCCGCCCCCTGAGGCTTACTCGATCGGCACCCAGTTCGTGTCCCAGGCCTGGGGCGTGGGCACCACGCTGGTCTGGTCCGGCGTGGTGGCGGCGATCGCCTACAAGATCGTCGATCTGCTCATCGGTATGCGCGTAACGGAAGAAAAGGAGCGCGAAGGCCTCGACATCACCGAGCACGGCGAAACGGCGTATCACATGTAATCCTCCCAGCCAAGTACGCTTGGCAACTCATCGGGCGCCTTCGGGCGCCCGTTTTTTTGCCGTTCGAGGCGCCCGAAGTCACCGGCTTCGCTCGCGCCGCCGAATGGCGTCATGTTGCGGATGGAGGCGGAGGCGGCAAACTGAACGGCTCGCCGGCGGAGCCCGTCTGCTACAATCTTGACGAACCCAACCCGTTGACAAACATGACCGTTCCCCGACTTGCCACTGCCCAGACCGGCCCCGTTCTTTCGCTCGAGAAGCAGATTCTCGACAGCATGCCGAGGATCGAGCATTGGTTACGCGGCCAATGGCAGGAACATTCGGCACCGTTTTACGCATCGGTGGATCTGCGCAACAGTGGCTTCAAACTGGCGCCGGTGGACACCAACCTCTTTCCCGGGGGATTCAACAATCTGAACAGGGAATTCCTGCCGCTGTGCGTACTGGCCTTGATGACCGCGATCGAGAAGGTGTGCCCGGATGCACGCGGTTTTCTGGTGATCCCGGAGAACCATACCCGCAACATCCACTACCTGAGGAACGTGGCAGCACTGCAGAACATCCTGCAGCTCGCCGGAATGAAGGTGCGGATCGGCTCACTGTTGCCGGAGATCACCGCGCCGACGGCGCTGGACCTGCCCGACGGCAAGAAGCTCGTGCTGGAGCCGCTGGTTCGGCGCGGCAACCGCCTGGGGCTTGCCGATTTCGACCCCTGCACCATTCTGCTCAACAACGATTTGTCGGCTGGTGTCCCCGACATCCTCAAGAACCTCGAGCAGCCGGTGATCCCGCCGCTATACGCGGGCTGGGCGACACGGCTGAAGTCGAACCACTTCGCCGCGTACAAGGAAGTTGCCGAAGAGTTCGCCGGCATGGTGGGCATTGACCCCTGGCTGATCAATCCGTACTTTGCCACCTGCGGCGAGATCAACTTCCAGGAACGCGTCGGCGAGGAATGCCTCGCGGGCTGGGTGGACCACATCCTGACCCAGACGCGCGCGAAATACCGCGAGTACGGCATCCAGTACGAGCCCTTCGTGATCGTGAAGGCCGACGCCGGCACCTACGGGATGGGGATCATGTCCGTCAAGAACGCCTCCGAAGTACAGGGCCTGAATCGCAAGCAGCGCAACAAGATGGCGGTGGTGAAGGAAGGCCTGCAGGTTTCCAACGTGATGGTGCAGGAAGGCGTCTACACCTTCGAGACCGTGAACGACGGGGTCGCCGAACCGGTCATTTACATGATCGATCACTTTGTGGTCGGCGGTTTTTATCGCGTGCACACCCAGCGTGACGTCGACCAGAACCTCAATGCGCCGGGCATGCGTTTCGAGCCACTCGCTTTCGAGGATAGTTGCTCGCTGCCGGACCTGGACGGCAATCCCGACTGCGCGCCCAATCGCTTTTACGCCTACGGCGTGGTGGCGCGGCTGGCCTTGCTCGCCGCCGCGATCGAGCTGGAGCGGATGGAAGCCGCGCTCGAACAGCAACCGTATCCTCAGGCCCTGGCCGCCAATACCTGAGACGTGGTTCCAGCACGCTTGCGTGCGCGGCGCAGACGGCGCGCTCCCGCGATGACAACATGAAAATCGCCTTCGTTCTCGACCCGCTCGACACCCTCAAGACCTACAAGGATTCTTCCTACGCGATGATGCGCGAGGCGGCGGCCCGCGGCCATGCGCTCGCGGTGCTGCAGCAGGAGGACCTGATCTGGCGCGACGGCCGCGTACTGGGCTACGCGCGCGACCTGTCGCTCACTTCCGACGACGATCACTGGTACCGCGTCGGCGAAAGAAGGCCGGTGCCGCTGGAGATTTTCGATGCGGTATTGATGCGCAAGGACCCGCCCTTCGACATGGAATACATCTACAGCACTTACCTGCTGGAGCTGGCGGAAAAACAAGGCGCGCGCGTCGTCAACAGCCCGCGAGCCGTGCGCGACCATAACGAGAAACTGGCGATCGCCAAGTTTGTGCAGTTCACGGTGCCGACGCTGGTCACGCGCATCGAGCAGTTGATCCGCGACTTTCTCGCCGAGCACGGCGATATCATCCTCAAGCCGCTGGATGGCATGGGCGGCACCTCGGTGTTCCGCCTGCACCGCCAGGATCCCAACATCGGGGTGGTGATCGAAACCCTTACCCATTACGGCCGGCGCACGGTGATGGCGCAGCGCTTCATCGCCGAGATTGTCAAGGGCGACAAGCGCGTCCTGGTCATCGATGGCGAGCCCGTGCCGTACTCGCTTGCGCGTATTCCCAAACAGGGGGAAACCCGTGGCAATCTTGCCGCCGGCGCCACCGGCGTAGCGCAGCCGCTGACCACCCGCGACCGGGAGATCGCAGAGGCCGTCGGCCCCGCACTCAGGGCTCAGGGACTGATGCTGGTCGGCCTGGACGTGATCGGCGATTACCTGACTGAAGTCAACGTCACCAGCCCCACCTGCATGCGTGAAATCGCCGACCAGACCGGCTTAAACGTCGCCGCGCTGATGATCGATGCGCTGGAAAAAGCAGTAAGGGGTGACGAGTGAGGGGTGAGGGGCCAAAAATCGGTGATTAGGTGATTCAGTAATTAGGTGATTGAAACCAGTCACTCAATCACTTAATCACTCAATCACTTAATCACTCAATCACTTAATCACTCAATCACCCCTCTCTTCTGTCGCCTCACGCAGTTCAGGCGCTGCCAGAGGTAGAATCTCCACGATACTCACTTCGCCGGTTCAAAGGCACTTATGGTTGGAATACTGATCGTTGCCCACGGCACGCTGGGTGAAAGCCTGATTCACTGCGCTGGCCACGTGATGGGCGGCCGGCCGCCGCACCTGATGCAGATTGGCGTAAGCATGCACGACGATCCTCAACTGGTGTTGCCGCAGGCGATCAAGCTGGCGCGCAGCCTCGACCAGGGCGGCGGCGTGCTGGTGCTTTCCGACGTCTACGGCGCCACGCCCTGCAACATCGCCAGCAAGTTGCTGATCCTGGGCAAAATAGAAGGGGTCGCCGGAGTGAATCTGCCGATGCTGGTGCGCGCACTGACTTATCGCAAAGAGCCCCTGAAGACCGTGGTCGCGAAAGCGATCTCCGGGGGCATCGAAGGCGTCATGCAAATTCCCGCGGCACCGATAGAAAATGCAGCAACGGGAAATTGAGATCACCAACAAGCTGGGCTTGCACGCGCGCGCGGCCGCAAAGCTCACCCAGCTTGCCGGCACATTTGCCGCCGAAGTATGGGTCACGCGCGACGACCGCCGGGTCAACGCCAAGAGCATCATGGGCGTGATGATGCTCGCCGCCGCCAAAGGCGCCACCGTCGTGGTCGAGACCAACGGTGCGGATGAAGCCGAAGCGATGGCGGCGTTGGCCGCGCTGATCAACGACAGATTCGGGGAAGGGGAATAAAACAGGTGCGAGGTGTGAGGTGCGAGGTGTGAGGTACAAGAGCCGATTGAAAACCGCATTCCCGCTCGAACCTCGGCCCTCGAACCTCGGCCCTGTCTCGCTATGAGTTTCACCATCCACGGCATCGGGGTATCGGGGGGTATCGCCGTCGGCCATGCCCAGCTCGTTTCACACGCCCAGCTCGAAGTCGCGCATTACAACATCTCCAGGTCGCAGGTCGCGGAAGAGCAGTCCCGCTTCAACGCGGCACTGGTAACAACGCGCGCCGAACTCGCCAGCCTCGGCCAGCACATTCCAGCCGGCGCGCCGGCGGAGTTCGAAGCCTTTCTAAATCTCCACCTGATGATCCTCGACGATCCGACCCTGTCGGAGGTGCCGAAACAGCTCATCGAATCCCAGCAATGCAACGCCGAATGGGCGTTGAAGCTGCAGATGGAAGCGCTGATGGAACAGTTCGAGCGCATCGAGGACGGTTATATCCGCGAGCGCAAGACTGATGTCATCCAGGTCGTGGAGCGGGTACTGAAGGTCCTGATGGGGCGGCCCGGCGAAGTCCTGGCACGCAGCACGCCCGAGGAGAACAGCATCCTGGTCGCGCACGACCTCTCCCCGGCGGATGTCATCCTGTTCAAGAGCCATCGGTTCGCCAGTTTCGTCACCGACCTTGGCGGCGCCACGTCGCACACGGCGATCATCGCCCGCAGCCTGAACATCCCCTCCGTGGTGGCGCTTCACCACGCGCGCACGCTGATCCGCGAGAACGAAGTGCTGATCGTCGACGGCACCAACGGCGTGGTCATCATCAACCCCGACAATACGGTGCTGGGCGAGTACAAGCTGCGCCAGGAACAGTGGGAGCTCGAACGCCTGAAACTCAGGCGGCTGAGAAAGACCAGGACCACCACCCTGGACGGCACCGCGATCGAACTGCAGGCCAATATCGAGTTGCCTGACGATGTTGCGGGAGCCAAGGAGAACGGGGCCGAGGGCGTCGGCCTGTTTCGCACCGAGTTCCTGTATCTGAATCGCAGCGACCTGCCGACCGAGGAGGAACAGTTCGAAGCCTATCGCAAGGTGGTGCAGGACATGCGCGGCCTGCCCGTCACCATCCGTACCTTCGATCTAGGCGCGGACAAGCACATCGACAACACCGAACGCGTCGCGCCCAACCCGGCGCTGGGCCTGCGCGCGATCCGCCTGTGCCTGGCCGAGCCGCAGATGTTCCACCACCAGCTGCGTGCCATCCTGCGCACTTCGCACTATGGCAAGGTGCGCATACTGATTCCCATGCTGTCCTCGGCGCACGAGCTGAACCAGACGCTGCACCTGATAGACGAGGCCAAGAAGAGCCTTCGCGCAGACGGCATCGCCTACGACAAGAAGATCAAGATCGGCGGCATGATAGAAATTCCCGCCGCGGCGCTGTCGCTCTCCACCTTCACCCGCAAGCTCGATTTCCTGTCGATCGGCACCAACGACCTGATCCAGTACACGCTCGCAATCGACCGCGCCGACGACACCGTCGCACACCTCTACGACCCGCTGCATCCAGCCGTGCTGAACCTGGTGGCGCACATCATCCGCAGCGCCAATCGCGCCGACGTGCCGGTCGCAGTGTGCGGCGAGATGGCCGGCGACGTGCGCCTGACTAGGGTGCTGCTGGGTTTCGGACTGCGGCAATTCTCGATGCATCCGGCGTACTTGCTGTCGGTGAAGCAGCAGGTATTGAAGTCCGACCTGAAACAAGTAACGGTGCTCGCCCAGAAGATGCTGAAGAGCGACGACCCCGACAAGGTGGAGCAACTCCTGGTCCAGATGAACCGTTAGAACAGAAATGCGAGTTGACTCGGAACAACTGTCCCAGCATCTCTCGCGTGGGCTGAAATCACTTTATGTCGTATTCGGCGAGGAGTTGTTGCTCGCGCTCGAAGCTGCCGATAGCGTCCGCGCGGCAGCCCTCAAGCAGGGCTACGACGAACGCCGTGTGCTGTCTGTCGAATCCGGATTCGACTGGGGAGAAGTCGCGATGGTCAGCAACAGCCTGTCGCTGTTCGCACCCAGGCGCGTGCTCGACTTGCGAATCCCCTCGGGCAAGCCCGGCAAGGACGGATCCGAAGCCTTGCAGCGGCTGGCCGGTTCTCTGCCCGAGGACACCATCGTCCTAATCACGCTGCCCGGGCTGGATCGCCAGCAACTGGCCTCCAAATGGTTCGACGCGCTGCAGCGCGCCGGAGTGGCCGTGCACGCCGCCGCAGTCAAGCGCGAGAAGCTTGCGCAATGGCTGTCCGGCCGGCTCGCACAGCAGGATCAGCGGGCCGACACCGAGACTCTTGAGTTCCTGGTCAGCCGGGTCGAGGGCAATCTCATGGCGGCGTACCAGGAGGTGCAGAAGCTTGCGCTTCTGTTTCCCGCCGGAATGTTGCCTTTAGAAGAAGTGAAGAACGCGGTTCTGGACGTCGCGCGCTACAACGTGTTCGAGATAGGCGCCACCGTGCTCAATGGCGAGCGCGCGCATTTCGTGCGCATGCTCGACGGCCTGCGCGGCGAGGGCACCGCGCCGCCGCTGGTGCTTTGGGCAATCGCCGAGGAAACGCGGGCAATGGCAAGGGTAAAGACGGCGATGAATGCGGGACAGCCGCTGGCGCAGGCGCTGCGCGAGGCGCGCGTGTGGGGGCCGCGCCTGGAGCTGATGCCGCGCGCGCTGCCGCGACTGACTTCGACCCAACTCATCGCCGCGCTGCGGCGCGCCGCTGAGGTCGACCGCATGATCAAAGGGCTCGCCGACGGAGACGTATGGGATGCGTTGCTGCAGCTCGGATTGAGCCTGATGGCCCCGGCGCAGGGCGGCATGCGGCCGGGAATTCGGGGTAAAATCCCCGGCACAATTCAGGGTTAGGAATCATGGACATTCAGTCCTACATGCACTCAGTCGGACGCGCCGCGCGGGCCGCCTCGCGCGACATGGCAAAGGCCGACACCAGGGCAAAGAACGACGCATTGGCTGCCATGGCGCAGGCCGTGGAGCGCGACATCGCGCGCCTGCTGGATGCGAACAGGAAAGATGTCGAGGCTGCGCGCGCCAAGGGACTCGAGGCTGCGCTGGTGGATCGGCTGACGCTGACACCGAAGAGCGTTGCATCCATGGCCGAGGGATTGCGCCAGATCACCGCGTTAGCCGATCCGGTCGGTGAAATCTCCGGGCTGAACTACCGGCCCAGCGGCATCCAGGTGGGAAGAATGCGCGTGCCGCTCGGCGTCATCGGCATCATCTACGAGGCGCGCCCCAACGTCACGGCGGACGCCGCCGCGCTGTGCCTGAAGTCCGGCAACGCCGCAATTCTGCGCGGAGGCTCCGAAGCGATCCTTTCCAACCAGGCGATCGGCGCCTGCGTGCACGAGGGTTTGCGCAAATCCGGGTTGCCCGAAACCGCGATCCAGGTCATCGAGACCACTGACCGTGCCGCAGTCGGTGAACTGATCACCATGAAAGATTACGTGGACATCATCGTGCCGCGTGGCGGCAAGAGCCTGATCGAGCGCATCTCCAGCGACTCGCGCATACCGGTGCTCAAGCATCTCGACGGCGTCTGCCACGTGTACATCGACGATCGCGCCGACATCGACAAGGCGATCCGCATCGCCGACAACGCCAAGACGCAGCGCTATGGCACCTGCAACACCATGGAAACGTTGCTGGTGCACAAGAATATCGCCGCAGCCGTGCTGCCGGCGCTGGGGAAGATCTATTCCGACAAAGGCGTGGAACTGCGCGGCGACCAGCAGGCGCGCGCGCTCGTGGCGCAGATGAAACCGGCCACCGAAGAAGACTGGTACACCGAATACCTCGCCCCCATCCTCGCCGTGCGCGTGGTGGATGGCCTCGACCAGGCGATCGAGCACATCGCCGTTTACGGTTCGCAGCACACCGACGCCATCGTCACCGAAGATATCTCCCGGGCGCGGCGTTTTCTGCGCGAAGTGGATTCCAGCTCCGTGCTCGTCAACGCGTCCACCCGCTTCGCCGATGGGTTCGAGTTCGGCCTCGGCGCGGAGATCGGCATTTCCACCGACAAGCTGCATGCCCGCGGCCCCGTGGGCCTGGAAGGCCTGACGTCGCTCAAATTCATCGTCCTCGGCGACGGCCATGTTCGTGAGTGATCCCTTGCCGCTGTCAGGCTAAGAACCAACAGAAAATCTCACCGCGTGGTGAGCAGTTCGGCTTTTGTCTTTAGCCGTTCATTGCAGAAAAAACTCTCATGAGCCAACTGGTCGAAATCAAAGTCCCCAACATCGGCGATTTCAAGAACATCCCCGTGATCGAAGTGCTGGTCAATCCCGGAGACAGGATCAACAAGGAAGACGCGCTGATCACCCTGGAATCGGACAAGGCGACGATGGAGGTGCCTTCGCCGCAATCCGGCGTGATCAGGGAGATCAAGGTCAAGGTCGGCGACAAGATTTCCGAAGGTAGCGTGGTATTGCTCCTCGAAGGCGCCAGCGCGGAGGCGCCGGCTGCGAAGCTCGAGGCACCAAGACCGGCGCCTGTCGCAGCCGCACCGAAGGCCCCGGCTGCACCGGCCGTCACGTCAACGGGACCGATCACGAAAGGCGATGTTCACGCCGAAGTGTTGGTCCTGGGTTCCGGCCCCGGCGGCTATACCGCCGCGTTCCGTGCCGCCGATCTCGGCAAGCAGGTGGTGCTGGTCGAGCGTTACCCGGTGCTGGGCGGGGTGTGCCTGAACGTGGGCTGCATTCCGTCGAAAGCACTGCTGCATGCGGCGCGCGTCATCGCCGAAGCCGAGGAAATGAGCCACTTCGGCATCGCTTTCGGCAAACCGAGGATCGAGATCGCCAAGCTGCGCGATTGGAAGGACGGCGTGGTGGACAAGTCGATCCGCGGCCTCGCGGGACTGGCCAAGCAACGCAAGGTCCATGTGGTGCAGGGTGTGGGCAAGTTCACGTCCTCCCACATGATCGAAGTGAAGACACCGGACGGCGTGAAGAAAGTGTCATTCGACTACGCGATCATCGCCGCCGGTTCGAGTGTCGCGCGTATTCCTGGTTTCCCGTACGACGATCCACGGCTGATGGACTCGACCGGCGCGCTCGAACTCGAAGATATACCGAAGCGGCTGCTGGTGATCGGCGGTGGCATCATCGGCCTGGAGATGGCCACGGTCTACGACGCAATCGGCTCGAAGGTCACGGTGGTGGAATTGCTCGATGGCCTGATTCCGGGCGCCGACCGCGACATCATCAGACCATTGCACAAGCGCATCGAGAAACGCTACGAGGGCATTTACCTCAAGACCAAGGTCACCAAACTGGAGGCGCAGAACGACGGCCTCAAGGCGACTTTCGAGGGCGAAAACGCACCCAAGCCGCAAGTCTATGATCGCGTGCTGCTCGCGGTGGGGCGCCGACCCAACGGCAAGGAGATCAACGCGCAGGCTGCCGGGGTGAATGTCACCGACCGCGGCTTCATCCCGGCGGACAAATTCTTGCGCACCAGCGTACCGCATATTTTTGCGATCGGCGACATCATCGGCGAGCCGATGCTGGCACACAAAGCCAGTCACGAAGGCAAGCTTGCCGCGGAAATCATCGCCGGAAGCAAACGCGCATTCGACGCCCGCACCATTCCATCGGTCGCCTACACCGATCCCGAAGTCGCCTGGATGGGACTCACCGAGACGCAGGCCAAGGCACAGGGGACTGAGATCGAAAGGGCAGCATTTCCCTGGGCGGCAAGCGGCCGGGCGCGCGCCACCGCGCGCGACGAGGGAATGACCAAGTTGATTTTCGACAAGAACACCAAGCGCCTGCTCGGCGCTGGCATGGTCGGGCCGAACGCCGGGGAGCTGATCGCGGAAACCGTGCTGGCGCTGGAAATGGGTGCCGATGCGGAAGATATCGGACTCACCATCCACCCGCACCCGACGCTGTCCGAAACCGTTTTCTTCGCCGCCGAGATCGCCGAAGGCAGCATCACCGATCTTTACATTCCCAGGCGATAGCGATGATCCTGGCCGCTCCCGATCGGTTCACCGCGCTGATCAGTCCGCCGGCCGATTGGAAGGGGCCGGCGCTGTGGTTCGCATTCCAGGGCTCGCAGATCCTGACAGTGCGCGGCACGCAAAGCGCGAGCGTTCCCTCGGCTTCCGATCCGCGCGAATTCGGATTCGCGCCGAAACGCAGCCAGTACCTCGGCATCCTCGGCGAGCAGCATTGCTTCGCCTGTGAGTTGGAGGAGGACGTTGCCCCGCCCGAGGGCATGCAGCTGTCGGGATTGCGCGCGTTGTTCGGCGCGCTCGACGATTCGCTGTTCGCGCTCGCCGGGCGCGCATTCCAGATCGTCGACTGGAACCGGTCCCACCAGTTCTGCGGCCACTGCGGCACACCGACCCAGCCGAAAGCCAGCGAGAGGGCACGCGTCTGTCCGAATTGCGGCCAGTCGCATTACCCGCGCATCGCCCCTGCGGTGATGGCGTTGGTCAGAAAGGGCAGCGAGTTTTTGCTGGCGCGTTCGCCTCATTTCCCGCCCGGCATGTACAGTGCTCTCGCCGGCTTCGTCGAGCCGGGGGAAACCCTGGAGCAAACGTTGGTGCGTGAGGTGCGCGAGGAGGTCGGCATCGAGGTTGCCAATCTGCGATACTTCGCCAGCCAGCCTTGGCCGTTTCCGCATTCGCTGATGATCGCTTTCTACGCCGACTACGCCGGTGGCGAGATCACGCCCGATCCAGGCGAAATCGAAGCCGCGGGCTGGTTTGCCGCGGACCGGCTGCCACAGGCATTACCGAGCAAGATCAGCATTTCCCGACGACTGATCGACACGGCGCTCGCCGAGCTCGGCGCTTCAAGCTGACAACAAGACTCTGAACCGGGGAGGATGCCATGCTGAGAATCTGGGGTCGCAACAACTCGGTCAACGTCCAGAAGCCGCTGTGGTGCTGCGAGGAAATGGGCGTTCAGTATGAGCGGGTGGACGCCGGCGGCACCTTCGGCGTGGTAAACACGCCGCAATACCGCAATCTCAATCCTAACGGTCTGGTGCCGACCATCGAAGAGGACGGCTTCGTGCTCTGGGAGTCGAACGCAATCGTGCGCTATCTCGCCGCCAAGCACAGCCCCGGCAAACTCTGGCCCGAGGACCTCAATGTCCGCGCCGAGGCCGACAAGTGGATGGACTGGCAGACCACGATGTTCTGGCCGACCTTCCGGCCGCTGTTCTGGAACCTGGTGCGCACTCCGGCCGATCAGCGCGACGACAAGGCGACGGAGGACTCGCGCCTCAAGACCGCCGAAATCCTGGGGTATCTCGATGCGCACCTCAAGAACCGCGCGTTTGTCGCGGGCGATGCGCTCACCATGGGGGACATTCCGATGGGTTGTGCGATCCAGCGCTGGATGACCCTGCCCATCGACCATCCGCAAATGCCGAATCTGGAGCGCTGGTACGAAGCGCTGAGCGCCCGCCCGGCCTACAAGAAAATCGTGATGCTGCCGATGACTTGAACAGCGCCGGCCAATCATGCTGCTGCGGATTTTTCGCGCTCCGCATCCAGGATACGCCCCAATGTGCACGGTTTCGCAATGATCCTCGAACAACTCCTTGTCAGATCACGCCGGCGGCGCGCAATTTCCTGATCGCCGCATCGGCGTAGCCGGCTTCACGCAGAATCTGGTCGCTGTGTTCGCCGGGCGCGGGCGCGGGGCGCTCCACAGAAAACTCGAACTCGCTCATCTTCAGGGGCGGGGCCAGCTGCAGAGTTTCGCCATCGAGAACGACCATCCCGCGCGCCCTGATCTGCGGATCTTCGAGACTCTGCTCGAACGCCAGCACCGGCGTCACGCAGCAGTCTTGACCGCGGAATTTTTCGACCCAGTGGGCCTGCGGCCTGGCGGCAAATATTCTTTTCAGTTCTTCTTTGCCCCATTGCGGTTCCTTGTCACGGAATTCCCAGTGGCAGGCCTTGAGGTCGGGGCGCGCGAGCACGTCGCAGACGCGATCCCAGAATTTTCGTTCCAGCGCGCCCACCGCCATGTATTTGCCGTCTGAGGTGCGATAGACCGCATAACAGGGTTCGCGGCCGGAGAGAAAGTCCTCGCCGCGGGGACGAACGTGCCCCGTGGAAGCCACGGCGGCGAGCGCCTGCAGATTGTGCGAGAGCACGCCTTCGGTCATGGCCACGTCAACGTACCGTCCCTGACCGCTGCGCCGCGCATCCACCAGCGCCGCAAGAATGCCCATCGCCGGCACCACCGCGCCGCCGAGGATGTCCGCGACCTGAAGATTCGGTATCACCGGATCGGCGCCGGACGGGCCCACCTGATCGATGAACCCGGCGTAGCCGCAGTAATTCACGTCGTGCCCGGCCAGATCGCGGTAAGGACCGGTCTGACCGTATCCGGAAATTGCGCAATAGACGATGCGCGGATTGACCTCGCTGCATGCGGCATAACCGATGCCGAGCCGGTCCACGACGCCCGGGCGGAAACTCTCCACCACGATGTCCGCGTCGCGCGCCAGGCGCAGGAACACCTCGACGCCTTCTGATTTTTTCAAGTCGAGGCGCAGCGCGCGCTTGTTGCGGTTGATGGCAAGAAACAATGGCGCCGTCCGGCCGGCCCCGGCGCCTATCGTGCGTGCATAGTCGCCGGCGCCGGTATCTTCGATCTTGATGACGTCGGCGCCGAGATCGGCCAGATGCAGCGTGCACACCGGGCCGGGTAGAAGACGGGTGAGATCGAGAACGCGAATTCCTGCGAGCGGCTTGGGGCGCATCAGCGTTGAGTTTTCTTTGGGCCGGCGTAGAACGCCGGAAAGCGCTTCGCGACCACCGGGCGGTCGCTCGCCCATGCGTGGCAGGAGCTGTGCGTCATTTCAGCTGGAGGGTATGGCCAGGACGCCGCTCGTCGAGGCGCTTGAGCACTTCAAGTTTCTCGGAGACGGAAAAATCGAGCCAGCCGGCGATCTCGTCGAGGGTGCGAAAACAACCGCTGCAAAGTCCGGTGAACGGATTCATCTGGCAGACATCGACGCACGGCGACTGAATGTCCTTGCGCTCCGAATTCATGCCGCCGTCTTCTCGCGTTTTGCTGCGAGCGCGCGGCCGGCGCGCGATACCGTCGGCCGCTTGAGTTGCGCGCAGATGAACCCCGCCGCATCGAGCAGCTTGCCCATGTCCACGCCCGTTTCGATGCCCAGGCCGCTGAGCATGTACAGCACGTCTTCGCTGGCGACGTTGCCGGTCGCGCCTTTCGCATACGGGCAGCCGCCCAGCCCCGCCACCGAACTGTCGAAAGTGGCCACCCCCATTTCCATCACCGCCAGGATGTTGGCCAGCGCCTGTCCATAGGTGTCGTGGAAATGACCGGCGAGCTTCTCGACCGGAATCTTCTTCGCCACCACTTCTATCATGCGCTGCGCCTTGGCCGGAGTGCCTGTGCCGATGGTGTCGCCGAGAGAAATTTCGTAACAGCCCATGTCGAGCAGCTGCTGCGCAACGTCGGCAACCGCCACTGGTTTCACCTCGCCTTCGTAGGGACAACCGAGCACTACAGAAATGTAACCGCGCACACGCAGCCCAGCATCGAGCGCCGCCTTGCACACCTCGGCCTGGCGCTGCATCGATTCGGCGATCGTGCAGTTCGTGTTGCGGTTTGAAAAGGCCTCCGTGGCGGCTGCGAAGCCGGCCACTTCCGTCGCCTTCGCCGCGATCGCGGCCTCCAGCCCCTTCGTGTTCGGCACCAGCACCGGGTACGTCACGCCCCGCTTGCGACGGATGCGCGCCATCACCTCCGCGGTGTCGGCCATTTGCGGCACCCATTTCGGGGAGACGAAGCTTCCGGCTTCGACAACCTGGAATCCCGCATCCGACAAACAATCGATCAGCGCGACCTTCACATCGGCAGGGACACTGCCGGGCTCGTTCTGCAAGCCGTCGCGCGGACCGACTTCAACCATCTTGACGCGTTTCGGGTATTTCATGCCTTGGTCGTTTCCTCGAACTCGAGCAACTGCGCGCCTTCGGCGACCTGCTCGCCTGCGGCAAAGTATATCCGCTTGACCGTCCCGCTCTGCGGCGCCGAGATGGTGTGCTCCATTTTCATCGCCTCGATAATCATCAGCGCCTGGCCTTTCTGTACCGCTTCACCGTCCTTGATCAGCACCTGGATTACGGCTCCAGGCAGCGGCGAAACCAGCCTGCCGGACGGATCCTCTTCCTCGACGGTGGCAGGGGACTCGAATTCGAGCCGATGGCTGCCGCCGAAGGCAAACACGGTCAGCTCGTTGACCCGGCGGACCACGGTGGCACGGGTACGATTGCCGGCGAGATCGGCATTGATCGTCCGCTCACCGGCGACTTCGCCGGAGGCCAGCATCTTTCCACCTGGCAGTTCCAGCAGGTAACCCCGGTTTCGGTAGTGCGCCACCACTTCCACGCGCTTGCCGGTGTCGATGAACACGAAGGTGTGATGGTTGTCCTCGTTCAGGCGCCAGCCATCGCGCGCGTTCCACGGCGAATAGGGATCCGCAGAGCGCATCGCGGCCTGCGCGGCTGCATGATCCATTCGCAGCAGTTCGCTCAATACCGCGATCGCCAGGATTGGGTCGGATGCCGGCTCGCTGTCCTGGAACAGCTCGGTCCGATAACGCTCGATCAGGCCGGTATCGAGCAATCCCGGTTCGCGATGCGCTTCGGCGAACGCGCGATGCGCGGTGACGGCGGACAGAAACGCCAGATTGCTGGTCAGCCCAACGATCTGAAACTCGCCCAGCGCTGCGCGCAACCGGCGCAACGCGGAAGCGCGGTCCGAATCCCAGGCAATCACCTTGGCGATCATCGGATCGTAGTGCACACCGACTTCGTCGCCCGCCTTCACGCCGCTGTCCACGCGCACATGCGCCGACTGCTCCGGCTGGCACAGGTGCTCGATGCGTCCGGCGGCGGGAAGAAATTCACGCGCGGGATCTTCCGCATACACGCGCGCCTCGATCGCGTGGCCCTTGATCACCAGCTGCTCCTGCACCAGCGGCAGCGGTTCCCCGGAAGCCACCTTCAACTGCCATTCGACCAGATCGAGCCCGGTGATCATCTCGGTCACCGGGTGCTCGACCTGCAGTCGTGTGTTCATTTCCATGAAATAGAAACGACCGTGTTCGTCGGCGATGAATTCCACCGTGCCGGCGTTCACGTAGCCAACCGCCCGCGCCGCGGAAACCGCGGCATTGCCCATCTCGCGGCGGCGCTCTGCCGTCATTCCCGGTGCCGGCGCCTCCTCGAGGATCTTTTGATGACGGCGCTGCACCGAGCAGTCGCGTTCGAACAAGTAAACGCAATGCCCCTGTGTGTCCGCGAACACCTGCACCTCGATATGCCGTGGACGGGTGAGATACTTTTCGATCAGCACCCGGTCATCGCCGAACGAGGAGGCCGCTTCGCGCTTCGCCGCAGCGAGCGCATCGGCAAAATCCGCTGCCTTCCCGACCACCCGCATGCCCTTGCCGCCGCCGCCCGCGGAGGCCTTGATCAGCACCGGGTAACCGATGCGATCGGCTTCCTTCCCGAGCGTCGCGGTATCCTGCGCAGCGCCGTGATAGCCGGGCACAAGCGGCACACCGGCCTTTTCCATCAGCGCCTTTGCGGCGCTCTTCGATCCCATCGACTCGATCGCTTCCGCCGGAGGACCGATGAACACCACCCCGGCCTGCACGCAAGCTTCGGTAAATTGCGCGTTCTCGGACAGGAAGCCGTAACCGGGATGGATCGCCTGCGCGCCGCTTTTCTTCGCAGCATCGAGGATGCGGTCCGCACGCAAATACGATTCGCGGGGATGCGCCGACCCGATCAGGTAGGCCTCGTCGCAGCTCGCCACATGCAGCGCGCTTACGTCGGCCTCCGAATAAACGGCGACAGTGCGTATGCCGAGCCGCTTCGCCGTGCGCGCGACGCGGCAGGCGATCTCGCCCCTGTTGGCTATGAGTATCTTCTCAAACATTCAAGTTCAAACTCTTTCATCACGAAGGATTCTTTTCAATACCCCCTTGAGGGGTACACGAAGGAAAACGAAGGAAAACCACACTTTTGTGCAAACAGGAAGTTCTGTCACGACCATCTTCACTCTCGATCAATAGACAACTTTCGACGCCATGTCATGAACCAGATTCCCTTTTTTCTTTCCTTCGTGTGTTTTCGATTTTCCTTCGTTTCCTTCGTGTTGAACGCGTCTGGTCTTTAGTTTTTCTTCGTCCAGGAAGGCGGGCGTTTCTCCAGGAAAGCGCTCAAGCCTTCGCGCCCTTCCGGACTGACGCGGATCGATGCGATACGCCGCGCGGTCTCCTCCATCAGCGCATCGTCCAGCGGACGGCGGGCGACGTCTGCAGTCAGCTTCTTTGCCGCCGCCAGTGCGTTCGGCCCCCCCTTGAGGAGATAGTCGGCAAAGTTCTTCACCGCCTCATTGAGCTTGTCGCCGGCGGTGACTTCGTGCACCAGGCCGATGCGCCATGCCTCTTCGGCGTCAAAACGCTCGGCCGTGAGGAAATAACGACGCGCCTCGCGCTCGCCGATTGCGGCGATGACGTAGGGGCTGATCACCGAAGGTATCAGCCCCAGCCGCACCTCAGACAATGAGAACGACGCGTCAGCGGCAGCCACCGCAATGTCGCAGCACGCGACCAGACCGACACCGCCGCCAAATGCCACACCTTGCACGCGCGCAATCGTCGGTTTGTGCATTCCGTGCAGCGTGCGCATCAGCCCGGCCATCGCCACCGCGTCGCGCAGGTTCTCGGCCTCGGAATATTTCGCCATGCGCTGCATCCAGTTGAGATCCGCGCCTGCGGAGAAACTCTTGCCGTTGGCGGCGAGCACGACCACGCGTACTTCCGGCGCCTGTTCGAGGCGGCGCAGTTCGTTGGTCAGCTCCGCAATCAAATGATCGTCAAAGGCGTTATGCACGTCCGGACGGTTCATGCGCACGACGGCAAGCCCCTGCGTGGTCTCGGTTTCCAGGGTGTCGTATTTCATCGTCGTTGCGTTCTTCTCTTCCAGTCTCAGTCCGGGGCGAAACGCTTTGCCACTTCCTCGAGCATCACTTCGGTCGCGCCGCCGCCGATGGAAAGCACGCGCGAATCCCGCGCCAGGCGCTCGATCGCGCTCTCGCGCATGTAACCCATGCCGCCATGGAACTGCTGGCAGGTGTAGAGCAC
>CAZYTR010000174.1:0-20754 GCA_964650365.1 uncultured Alcaligenaceae bacterium
TCGAACAGCGCGCGGTGATTCTCCCAGCTTGGCTCCGAGATCCATACCTGCGAATCCGGCGCGATCCTGCGCAGGAAATCGGCACCGATCTTCAGTCCGCCGGTTCCCCCCAGCGCCTGCACCGTGACCACCCGATTCTCCTTGACTGCCGCGCTGTCGGCACCGAACACCAGGGCCTGCACCGCGCGGTCGTAGGCGGGCAGGCCGTCGATCGGCAAATAGCTGCGCGGGGCGGACTTTTCGGCAAGCTGGGTCTCAGCGCGCCGCACGCATTCCAGTAGTGGCACCTTGCCGTTGTCGTCGTAATACACTCCGACGCCGAGATTGACCTTGTCGGGGTTCTTGTCGGCGTTGAAGGTCTCGGTCACGCCGAGGATGGGATCCTTGGGCGCCATCTGGACGGCGCCCAGCAGGGAGGAGGAGTGCGGCGCGTTCATCGTGATAACATCAAAATTTGTCAGCCGCGTATTCTACCCGTGCTGGTTACTTTCCCAAACAGTCCCTTCCACCTCTACCGGCCGTTCGAGCCTGCAGGCGACCAGCCCGAGGCGATTGCCAAGCTCATCGAAGGTCTGGGCGACGGCCTGGCGTACCAGACACTGCTCGGCGTGACCGGCTCCGGCAAGACCTACACCATGGCCAACGTCATCGCGCACACCGGCCGCCCGGCGATCATCATGGCGCCGAACAAGACTCTCGCGGCCCAGCTCTATTCCGAAATGCGCGAGTTCTTTCCCGAGAACGCTGTCGAGTACTTCGTTTCCTACTACGACTACTACCAGCCCGAGGCTTACGTACCGTCGCGCGACCTTTACATCGAGAAAGACTCGAGCATCAACGAGCACATCGAGCAGATGCGGCTCTCCGCCACCAAATCGCTGCTGGAGCGCGACGATGCCGTGATCGTCGCAACGGTATCGGCGATCTACGGCATCGGCGACCCGGTGGACTACCACGGCATGATCCTGCATCTCAGGGAGAAGGAGCGCAAGAGCCAGCGTGACATCATCGCGCGCCTGGCGGAAATGCAGTACGAGCGCAACGAGTTCGACTTCCGGCGAGGAACCTTCCGCGTCCGCGGCGATGTGCTCGACGTGTTCCCCGCGGAAAGCTCGGAGACGGCACTGCGCATATCGTTGTTCGACGACGAGGTGGAATCGCTGACCCTGTTCGATCCGCTGACCGGGCACCTGAACCAGAAGGTGCCGCGTTATACCGTCTATCCCTCCAGCCATTATGTGACGCCGCGCAGCACCACGCTCAAGGCAGTCGAGGCGATCAAGATCGAACTGCGCGAGCGCATCGAGTCCTTCCAGACGCACGGCAAGCTGGTGGAGGCGCAGCGCATCGAACAGCGCACCCGCTTCGACCTGGAGATGCTGAATGAACTGGGTTTCTGCAAGGGCATCGAAAACTACTCGCGGCACCTATCCGGCCGCAAACCCGGCGAGCCGCCGCCCACACTTCTGGACTATCTGCCGCTCAACGCGCTGATGATCATCGACGAGAGCCACGTCACCGTCCCGCAGATCGGTGGCATGTATCGCGGCGACCGCGCGCGCAAGGAGAATCTGGTGGACTACGGCTTTCGTCTCCCGAGCGCGCTCGACAACCGGCCGCTCAGGTTCGACGAGTTCGAGAAGATCATGCCGCAGACAATTTTCGTTTCCGCCACACCCGCGGAATACGAACGCGAGCACCAGGCGCAGGTGGTGGAACAGGTAGTGCGGCCGACCGGGCTGGTGGATCCGGAGATCGAGGTGCGGCCGGCCGCCACCCAGGTGGATGACCTGCTGTCCGAGATCAACGCGCTGGTGAAGCGCAACGAACGTGTGCTGGTGACCACGCTCACCAAACGCATGGCGGAGGACCTGACCGACTATCTTGCCGAACATGGCGTCAAGGTGCGTTATCTGCACTCCGATATCGACACCGTGGAGCGGGTGGAGATCATCCGCGATCTGCGGCTGGGGGAGTTCGACGTCCTGGTAGGCATCAACCTGCTGCGCGAAGGACTCGACATCCCCGAGGTATCGCTGGTGGCGATTCTGGATGCGGACAAAGAGGGGTTCCTGCGGTCCGAGCGTTCCCTGATCCAGACCATCGGCCGTGCCTCGCGCCATCTGAACGGCTCGGCCATCATGTATGCGGACCGGGTGACCAATTCGATGCAGCGCGCGATCGCGGAAACCGATCGCCGGCGCCAGAAGCAGCTGGCCTACAACATCGTGCATGGCATCACGCCGAAGGGTGTTTCCAAACGCATCAAGGACATGATTGAGGGCGTCTATGAGCCTTCCACGCTGCAGGACATGAAAGCCGCGGAAAAGCTCGCCGCCTACGGCGCGATGAACGAAAAGGACCTGCTCAGGGAACTGAAACGCGTCGAGAAGGAGATGCTCGATGCCGCCAGGAACCTAGAATTCGAGACCGCCGCACGGTTGCGCGATCAGTTGAAGGAACTCAAGGAGCTGGCGTTCGGCATCGCCGAAAGCGATGAAACACCCGTCGCCGCGACCGGAACCGACGGCAAGCTCGCCAAGATCTTTTCGATGGCCGCAGCGCGCAAGCGCAACCGATAGTGGATTATTCCTTGCGCGTTTCCACTTGTTGCAACGGCTCCTCGGCATTGACCGCCTCGGGGTTGCGCTGGCGGGGTGGCCTGGCGGGCCGCGGTACGTCCTGGTGTTCTTCCTCGAGCATCCTGGCCGCCCTGTCCGACTGCGTCTCGATCATCACCATGTCGGGCGGCAGCGCGATCGGCTCCATCTTCCAGGCCTGCCGGGCAGGAGCTGCGGCTAACGGTTCAGGTTGCCGCTCTTCCCTGATTGCTTCGGGCAGGTAAGGTTCCTGCGGCAGCGGGGTGGGAGCGATGGTCGGCGGTGGCTCCGCGGCAACCGGCTGATGCATGAACATCACCGGTTCGAGAACGGCGGTCTGGACTTCGCGTGAGGGGGTCGCCGGCGCGGGGCGTTCACGCTCGTGGACGGGCCTCGCCATTTCGGCGGCCGCTGCCGTGTTCGCGGATTGATCGCTGCGCGGTTGCTGGCTGGCATTGTCCTTGAGTTCGGTCGGGCGTTCGCGCCGGCCGCGGCGCCGGCGGCCGCGGCCTTCTCCTTCGCGCGGGCCTTCCGGGCGGTCTCCCGGCTGGCGTTGCTCGACTGCCGCCAGTCCTTGCTCGGGACGCGGCGGACGCTGCTGTTGCTGCTGCGGGCGTTCCTGAGGCCTGCGCTCGGCATGCTCCTGGCCACGCGGACGGTTCTGATCGCGGCGGCTTTCCCCAGTCGGGCGGGGCGGGCGCTCCTCACGCTTTTCATCCGGGCGACCTCGTCCTCGTCCCCGGCCATCGCGCATGTGGTCGCGGCGCTGCTGCTGGTCACGCGGCCGTGCTTTGGGGGGCTCAGGCTTGGCCTCCGGCTTACGGGTAAGCCAGCCGAAGATCTTTTCCAAGATCGAAGCCTTGGGTTCTTCCCGGCGCATCGGGGCGGGCTGGGCCGGTGTGATTCCCTGCACCGCGGCCTGCGGCCGCTGCGGCTCCAGCTTCGGCGCGGCTGCCGCGGGTGCCGCGACTTCAGCGGCCACCTCCGCCATCCTGTAGCTTGGTTGCACGACCTCGCTCTGATTGAGCTCGTCGTGGCGCAGCCGGGTGACGGAATAGTTGGGCGTCTGCAGGTTCACGTTGGGGATCAGCAGCACGTTGACCTTGAGCCGCGTTTCGATGGAGTGGAATTCGCTGCGCTTCTCGTTGAGCAGGTAAGTTGCCACGTCCACCGGGACCTGCGCGTGCAGAGCCGCGGTGTTCTCCTTCATCGCCTCTTCCTGGAGGATGCGCAGGATATGCAGCGCCGAGGATTCGATCGAGCGGATGTGGCCGGTACCATGGCAGCGCGGGCACGCGATATGGCTGGTTTCGCCAAGCGAGGTCTGCAGCCGCTGGCGCGACAGCTCCAGCAGCCCGAATCGCGAGATCTTGCCGGTCTGTACCCGGGCGCGGTCATACTTCAGCGCATCGCGCAGCCGGTTCTCCACGTCGCGCTGGTTGCGTGCAGACTCCATGTCGATGAAGTCGATCACCACCAGCCCCCCCAGATCGCGCAGCCTGAGTTGGCGGGCGATCTCGTCCGCGGCTTCCAGGTTGGTGCGTAGCGCGGTTTCCTCGATGTCGGCCCCGCGCGTGGCGCGACCCGAGTTGACGTCTACCGACACCATCGCCTCGGTGTGGTCGATCACCACTGCACCACCGGAGGGCAGCGGCACCTGCCGCGAATAGGCCGTTTCGATCTGGTGTTCGATCTGGAACCGCGAGAACAGTGGCACGTCGTCCTTGTACAACTTCACGCGGTTGACGTTCTGCGGCATCACGTGGCCCATGAACTGGCGGGCCTGCTCGTAAATGCTCTCGGTGTCGACCAGAATCTCGCCGATCTCCTGGTGGAAATAGTCGCGAATTGCGCGGATGACCAGGCTGCCCTCCTGGTAGATCAGGAAGGCGCCGCCCTGCTGCTTGGCGGCGGTTTCAATCGCCCGCCACAGTTGCATCAGGTAATTCAAGTCCCAGGTGAGCTCTTCGACCGAACGGCCGATACCGGCGGTGCGGGCGATGATGCTCATGCCCGGCGCAACATCTAGTTGCGAGATGGTGTCGCGCAGTTCGTCGCGGTCCTCGCCCTCGACCCGGCGCGAAACGCCGCCGCCGCGGGGATTGTTCGGCATCAGGACCAGGTAACGACCGGCCAGGCTGATGAAAGTGGTCAGCGCCGCGCCCTTGTTGCCACGCTCGTCCTTGTCTACCTGGACGATGAGTTCCTGGCCATCGCGCAGGGCGTCCTGGATGCGGACTCGCGTTGGGTCGGCGTCGGGGTTCTGGAAGAAGGAACGGCTGACTTCCTTGAACGGAAGAAAGCCATGGCGTTCGCTGCCGTAGTCGATAAACGCCGCTTCGAGGCTGGGCTCGATGCGGGTGATGACTCCTTTATAGATATTGCTCTTGCGTTGTTCTTTACCGGCAGTTTCGATATCCAAGTCGATGAGCTTCTGGCCATCGACGATCGCGACACGCAACTCTTCTGCATGGGTCGCGTTAAACAACATGCGCTTCATTTTTGTTCTCCCGCGCTCACATGTTCACGGGGAGGACAAACCTGGGGGGCGCCCCGGTTGTAGAGGGGCTCTAGCTTTCCATCGTCGGAAAATTCATGGGTGGAGGAGGACGAGAGATTCTGGCCTGAGGTTTGTCAGTACACATCCTGCATCACGCAGGACGGTGGAATCCACTTTGGTGTGCGAGCGCGCAACTCATCAATTACCATCGCTACTTTTTCGGGTGAGCGAAGTTAACCCCTCGTTACAGGCGTGACATGGCGGGAGATGAAGCCGCTGGTTTGCGGCGCACAAGGCTCAACCGCCGAGTCCTGACTGATTGCCTGTTTGCCGGAATAGTATAAGCAAAATGAATACCTTAAGCAAAGGAACTGTAACCTGGCGGGAGGTGGACGAGTCGGCGCACGACCAGCGCATAGACAATTTCCTGCACAAGATCCTGAAAGGAGTGCCAAAAAGCCACATCTATCGCATCGTTCGCGGCGGTGAAGTGCGGGTAAATGGCCGGCGAGTGAAAGTAGCCTATCGGCTGCAATCAGGGGACAAAGTCAGGCTCCCGCCGGTTCGCGTTGCCCGGCCCGCGTCCGAATCCGGAACGCGGGCCGTGAAAGCGGTGTTCGCCGGCAAGGTGCTCCTTGAAGACGAGGACCTGCTGGTCGTCGACAAGCCTTGCGGCGTGGCAGTCCATGGCGGCAGCGGCATTTCCAGCGGGGTGATCGAACAGCTGCGGCAGGCGCGCTCCGGAGCCCGCTTTCTTGAACTTGTGCACCGGCTGGATCGCGATACCTCGGGCGTACTGGTGCTGGCCAAGAAGCGCAGCGCCCTTACTGCCCTGCACGCGCAGTTGCGCGACGGGGCGGTGAAAAAGCTTTACCTTGTGCTGGTGCTGGGACAGTGGAAGGATGCCAAGCGCAACGTCAAACTGGCGCTGCACAAATATGTATCGGCAACCGGCGAACGTCGCGTGGTGGTCGACGAGGACGGCGCGCTGGCGCATACGGTGTTCCGCCTCGAGCGCAATTTCCCTGGATTCAGCCTGCTCGATGCGGAACTGAAGACCGGCCGCACCCATCAGATCCGCGTGCATCTTGCGCACCTAGGCTTTCCGATCGCCGGCGACGACAAGTATGGAGATTTCGACGCCAACAAGCGGCTGGCGAAGCAGGGCCTGAAGCGCATGTTCCTGCACGCTGCCGGCGTCGAATTCCGCCACCCCCGCAGCGGCGAGACGGTGCGGGTGCAGGCTCCGCTTGCACCCGAATTGGAAGGATTCCTGCGCTCCCTCAAGGCTGATGGACACTATTAGTGTCCTGTCCCGCTGATTCGCGGCTGAAAACCCGACGAAAATCGGCGCCATGCTGTGTTACGAGTCCTCGCCGTGGGGCCATCCACCGTCAAGGACTCGCGCCTTGCCTGACACCGATTTCGCGGGTTTTCTGATCGATGACGGATAATTGTCAAATAGGTATGAGATCTGCGGGCAGAATTTCGAATGTTGTCCCACGAATCAGCGGAACAGGACACTAGACTCTGATGCCCGGACGCTTCGAACTGCTGGTTTTCGACTGGGACGGCACGCTGGCGGACTCCGCCGGAAACATTGTGGTTTCCCTGCAGGCCGCGTTCCGGGATCTCGATCTACCGGTGCCGAGCCGGGAAGCGGCGCTTCACGTGATCGGGCTCGGGCTGCAGGACGCGCTGGCCTACCTCGATCCCGGATTGGAAAGCAGTCGTTATCGCGAAGTCGCGGACCGCTATAGTGCCCACTTTCTTGCCAGCCACGAGTACATCGAGCTGTTCCCGATGGTCGAAGAAGGCATACCCGCACTTAACCGCGAGGGCTACCTGCTGGCGGTTGCAACTGGCAAGAGCCGTCGCGGACTGGATCGTGCTCTACAAGACGCAGCGCTCGGCGCACATTTTCACGCCTCGCGCTGCGCCGACGAGGGTTTCCCTAAGCCGCATCCCGACATGCTGGAAACGTTGATGCGTTTGCTGGGAGTGACGCGGGAGCGCACGCTGATGATCGGCGACACCACGCACGATCTGCAGATGGCCGCGAACGCCGGGGTGCTCGCGGTGGGCTTGACTTACGGCGCGCACCCGCGCGAGGAGCTTGAGCGCCTGGCACCGTTGGCGTGTGTCGGCAGTTTCGCCGAGCTGATGCAATGGCTGAAGCAAAACGCCTGATCTGCGCGGCTGGCGACCTGATGGAGCGCGGCAAGGGCGTGCGCTTTACCGTGGACACTGCTCGCGGGCCGGCCGCCGCGTTTGCCGTGCGCTACCGGGGTCGAGTGCATGGCTATATGAACCGCTGCGCCCATGTCTGGGTCGAGCTCGACTGGCAACCAGGTGAGTTCTTCGACGTGTCCGGTCTATACTTGGTGTGCTCGACGCACGGTGCCGCGTATCTTCCGGATACGGGCTACTGCGTCGGCGGTCCGTGCAAAGGCCAGAACCTGAGCAAACTGCCTATCAAGGAGCAGGACGGACAGGTTTATCTGGTCGAAATCGAGGAAACGCATCATGGCTGAAACCGATCCGGGCGGCTCCGGAGGTACTTGGGAACGCGAGATCATCGCAAAACTCGCGCGCGCCGCGCTCGATGAGCAGCGCAGGGCTCGCCACTGGGGCATCTTTTTCAAGACGCTCACCTTCATTTATCTTTTCGTTCTGATGTTCGCCGCGTTCGGCTGGCTCGGCGGACGTGAGGTGGCGTTGCCAAGCGATCATACCGCGCTGGTGGAGTTGAACGGCGTCATTGCCGCGGATGCTCACGCTAATGCCGACGACATCAATCACGGGCTGCAGGACGCATTCGGGGACAAGAGCACCAAGGGTGTGATCCTGCGCATCAACAGCCCGGGTGGCAGCCCGGTGCAGGCTGCCACTATCAACGACGAAATCGGTCGCCTGCGCGAGAAATACCCGGAAATCCCGATCTATGCGGTCGTTGAGGATATCTGTGCCTCGGGCGGCTACTATGTGGCGGTTGCCGCGGATCGGATCTATGTCGACAGGGCGAGCATCGTCGGTTCGATCGGCGCGTTGATGGACGGCTTCGGCTTCACCGGCACGATGGAAAAACTCGGCGTCGAACGCAGACTGCTCACCGCCGGAGAGAACAAGGGATTTCTCGATCCGTTCTCGCCACTCGATCCCGCGCAGCGTGAATACGCGAAACGCATGCTGGGGGAGATTCATCAGCAGTTCGTTGAAGTGGTCCGCAAGGGGCGTGGCAAGCGTCTGAAGGAAGCGCCGGACACTTTTTCCGGGCTGGTGTGGACCGGCCAGAAAAGCATCGAACTTGGACTGACCGATGCCCTCGGCAGCGTTGATTTCGTGGCCCGTGAAGTCATTAAAGCGGAGAGAATCGTCGACTTCACGCCGCGCGAGAATCTGGCCGAGCGCTTCGCCAAGCGTTTCGGCGCCTCGCTCGGCGAGGCGCTAGTGCGTGCCGTCGGACCGCTTTCCCCGGTGCGCTGATACTTTCCCCTTCGCCAGGAGCAGGAACACGGTCGGCCTGCGGTCCAGGCTCGGCGGCACATTTTTCCAATGCGCAACAGTGCGGGTTGTCACCTGCTCGTTGGCGCCGCTCAGTTCGGTCGCCAGCGAAAGCATGGTATCCGCGGCACAGGTGCGCAGAAGTGCGGCGAACAACTGATCATTTCGGTAAGGCGCCTCGATGAAAATTTCGGTCTGGTCCATGTGCCGCGATCTTTCCTCCAGTCCACGAATGCCGCGCTCGCGCTCCGGGGAGCGCGCGGGCAGGTAGCCATTGAATGCAAAGCGCTGACCGTTGAGCCCCGAGGCCATCAATGCCAGAACGATGGAGCAGGGGCCCACCAGCGGGATCACTCGCGCGTCTATCCGATGTGCCTCGGCTACCAGCGCCGCACCCGGATCCGCAATCCCCGGACAGCCCGCTTCCGACAGTAGCCCCAGATCCACGCCTGCCTCGAGATTGCGCACGAATCGTTGAACGTCTTCGTCTCCGGAATGCTCGTCCAGCACTTCGAGCGTCAGCTCAGGCAACGGCAGATTCAATGTTTTCAGGAACTGCCGGGCTGATTTCGGATTCTCCACCACAAAAAAGCGAAGCGCCTGAACCGCGGTTTTCAGTCGGGTACCGATCCAGTCACCGGTGTTCCCGGGAACCAGATCGACGGGAATCAGATAGAGTTGCCCACGCTTCATTATTTACATGCAGATCAATTAATAAGAGCTTGTTAAGGAACAAATAACATCTCTTCTCTAAGCATGCTCGATAGGGCAATGAGCGGCAGGCCGATGAGCGCGGTCGGGTCGCCAGACTCGATACTTTCGACCAGCGAGATGCCCAACCCTTCGGCCTTGGCGCTGCCGGCACAGTCGTACGCGGGCTCCCGGCGCAGGTAACGCTCGATTTCCGCGTTGTCGAGGCGGCGGAACTTTACCGTGGTGGACACCAGCCGCGACTGGACCCGGCCGCTGCCAGCGTTGAGCAGCACCACTACGGAGTGGAAGGTCACGGACCTGCCGCTGACGTGACGCAGCTGCTGAACGGCCACCGTATGCGTCATGGGCTTGTCGAGGCGCAAACCATCGCATACCGCCACCTGATCGGAACCGATGATGAGCGCACCGGGGAATCGGGCGCGCACGGCCTGCGCCTTGGCAAGCGCGAGCCGGCGCGCGGTATCGGTAGCATGCTCACCGTTCAGCGGTGTTTCATCCACTTCCGGCGCAACCGTTTTGAAGGCTATGCCGAGCCTTGACAGCAAGTCCTTCCGATAGCGCGATGTCGAGGCGAGAATCAACTGCAGAGCACTGTTTGTTGAAGACATTTTGTTTTGACAGGGTAATTCAAAACTAATATTATGCGCGGCTTATGTTTGACCGGACTGTTGTCGATAGCGTCGAGTTCGCGCGTGAGTCCGGTGATCTGCGCGCAACGGTGGCAGTCGCGGCGCTTGCGCGCTTGCATGATGCGATGTTCGATCAGTCCGGCGCAATCGCGTATGAGTTGGCAGGTCATGTCGATCAGGAGGGCAAAGCCTCGTTGCGGCTTGCGCTCGGCGGCGAGCTGGTGCTCCGCTGCCAGCGTTGCCTCGGGCCGGTTCGCTGGCGATTGGATGTGGTGCGAACTTTCCTGCTTGTTCCTTTGGGCCAGGCGTTGAGCGATCCCGCCGAGGAGGCGCAGGATACGGAACAGCTGCACGCCGACCCGAAACTCGACGTCATCGCGCTCGTCGAAGACGAAGTCATACTCGGGCTGCCAATGGTGGCGGGCCACGAGGAGGGCGGCTGCGCGGCGCCGTCGCCGAAAGCGGAGCCACGCAAGCGGGAGTCGCCGTTTAACGCGTTGGCGACGCTCAAGCGGCAATAAGAAGTTTCAATTGAAGGAGTCATCTCATGGCAGTCCAACAGAACAAGAAGTCGCCCTCGAAACGGGGCATGCATCGCTCCCACGATTTTCTGACCAACCCGCCGCTCGCCGTCGAGCCCACCACTGGCGAAGTACACCTGCGCCATCACATCAGCCCCAACGGCTACTACCGCGGCAAGAAAGTCGTCAAGACCAAAGGCGACTGAGAGACACCGGCTATTGGCTGCGCGAGGCCGCGCAGCTGAAACTAATGAGCCGGATGCCCGCTTCGACCCGCCGCAGTGGGCGCGAACAACGCCCGCGCGCGATTCCGGCTACTCCGGGGTGCGGCACGCTTCCCGAGGCAACGCGTAATCCATGGCCATCACGATAGCGCTCGACTGCATGGGTGGCGACTACGGCGTCCACGTTACCGTGCCCGCGGCTCTCGATTTTCTCGATACCGTCGAGGACGCGCAGGTTGTACTGGTAGGAAATCCTGAAGCCATCGAATCCGAGCTGAAGCGCCGCCGCGCAACGGCAGGTGGCCGCCTTCGCATCGAAGCTGCAATGGAAGTTGTGGCAATGGACGAAGCGCCGGCTTCGGCACTGCGGGGGAAACGTGACTCGTCGATGCGGCTGGCGATCGATCTGGTCAAAAGCGAACAGGCGGATGCCTGCGTCAGCGCCGGCAATACCGGCGCGCTGATGGCGATGTCGCGGTTCGTGCTCAAGATGCTGCCCGGAATCGAGCGTCCGGCCATCGCCTCATTCCTTCCGACGCAGCGGGGCCGTACCTGCGTGCTTGATCTAGGCGCCAATGTGGACTGCACTGCGGAACATCTGCTGCAGTTCGGCGTGATGGGATCGTCGCTGGTAAGCGCCGTTGAACACGTCGAGCGCCCGACGGTGGGCCTACTCAACATCGGTGAAGAGGAGATCAAGGGAAACGAAGTGGTCAAGCTGGCCGCGGAACTGATGCGCGACAGCAGCCTCAATTTCTACGGCAACGTCGAAGGTACGGACATCTACAAGGGCACTACCGACGTAATCGTATGCGACGGCTTCGTAGGCAACATCGCGCTCAAGACGTCGGAAGGGCTGGCGCAGATGCTGGCGATGTACCTGCGCCAGGAGTTCAGCCGCAATCTGTTCACCAGGCTTTCGGGCGCGATGGCTCTACCGGTCATCAATGCTTTCCGCCGTCGCGTCGATCCTCGCCGCTACAACGGTGCCAGCCTGCTCGGCCTGAAAGGGATCGTGGTCAAGAGCCACGGCTCGGCGGACAGTTTCGGTTTGCGCTTCGCGATTCAGCGCGCCTGCGAGGAGGCGCGCAACGACATGCTCCATGGCATCAGCGAGCGCATGGCCTCGATTCATCAAAGGGTGGCGTGATGAATTCCCGGATCATCGGCACCGGCAGCTATCTTCCCGAGAAGGTTCTCACCAATGCCGATCTGGAAAAGATCGTCGATACTTCCGACGAATGGATCCGCAGCCGCACCGGCATTCGCAGCCGCCATATCGCGGCAGAAGGCGAACTGGCCAGCGATCTGGCGCTGCCGGCTGCGCAGAGGGCACTGCAATCTGCGAATGTCGCGGCGAGCGACATCGACATGATCATCGTCGCCACCACCACGCCGGACATGATTTTCCCGAGCACAGCGTGCATCCTGCAGTCCAGGCTCGGCATTGCCGGCTGCCCGGCGTTCGACCTGCAGGCAGTGTGCAGCGGCTTCGTCTACGCCCTGAGTACGGCGGATCTTTTCATCCGCGATGGGCAGGCAAAGAAAGTGCTGGTGGTCGGCACCGAGGTCTATTCCCGGATTCTCGACTGGAACGACCGCGGCACCTGCGTGCTGTTCGGCGACGGAGCAGGCGCGGTGGTGCTCGCCGCGAGCGACACACCCGGAATTCTAGCCACGCGGCTGCACGCCGATGGCAGTCACAAGGATCACCTGTCGGTGCCGGGCAGCGTATGCGGCGGAAAGGTGTGGGGCAGGCCGTTCGTCCAGATGGACGGGGGCCCGGTTTTCAGGTTCGCCGTGCGGGTATTCGAAGAGGTCGCGCACGAAGTGCTGGATCAGGCCGGGCTGAAGGTGTCGGACCTGGACTGGTTCGTGCCGCACCAAGCCAATATCCGCATCATGGAAGCGACCGCTAGAAAGCTCGGTCTGCCCGTCGAGAAAGTCATCTCCACCGTGGATCATCACGGCAATACCTCGGCTGCCTCGATCCCGTTGGCGCTCGACGAAGCGGTGCGCGACGGGCGAATCCGCCCCGGCCAGACGCTGCTGCTGGAAGGCGTAGGTGGAGGATTTACCTGGGGCGCGGTATTGCTGCGCTGGTGATAGGGACGACATGAAGATCGCATTTGTCTTTCCGGGGCAGGGCTCACAGTCGGTCGGCATGATGCAGTCTTTCGGGGATCTGCCGGACATACGGGAGACGTTTGCGCAGGCTTCCAAACTTCTGCGGCAGGATCTTTGGAAGCTTGTTGCCGAGGGTCCCGCGGAAGAACTCAGTCTCACCGCCAACACCCAGCCTTTGATGCTGGTGGCGGGTGTGGCCCTGTATCGTGCGTGGCAGGCGCAAAAAGGATCCGCGCCCGCGTTCATGGCGGGGCACAGCCTCGGCGAATATACCGCCCTGGTGGCAAGCGGCGCGCTGGATTTTGCTGACGCCGTGCCGCTGGCGCGGTTTCGCGCACGGGCGATGCAGGAAGCCGTGCCGGCGGGCGCAGGAGCGATGGCGGCGATACTCGGTTTGGATGATGATGTGGTCCGCGCCATTTGTGCGGAGGCGAGCGGCCCGGACGAAGTGGCCGAGGCCGCAAATTTCAATTCGCCCGCGCAGGTGGTCATCGCCGGCAGCAAGACCGCTGTCGAACGCGGAATGGAAATCGCGAAAGCCAGGGGCGCGAAACGCGCGGTGCTCCTGCCGATGAGCGTGCCGTCGCATTGCAGTCTCATGCGTCCAGCGGCCGAGCGCATGCGTCAGGAACTGGGCTCGCTGTCGTTAAGGCGCGGTATGGTCCCTGTGCTGCACAATGCCGATGCCAAGAGCGCCGAAACGGTTGAGGCGATCAGGGATGCGCTGGTGCGCCAGCTGGTTCAGCCTGTGCGCTGGGTAGAAACGGTGCGGCAGATGCTGTCGAGCGGGGTTACCCATATCGTCGAATGCGGACCCGGCAAGGTGCTGGCGGGATTGAACAAACGCATTGCACCGGAAACTCAGATACTTTCATTTAGCGACGGCGCGGCATTCGGTCAGGCTTTGTCCGTGCTGAAATAAGCCTGCAATTGGTCGAGGGGGGAGAGGAATCCATGCTCGCGGGAAAAGTTGCGCTGGTGACCGGCGCCAGCCGGGGAATCGGGCAGGCAATCGCGGTTGCGCTCGGCATGGCCGGCGCGACGGTGGTAGGTACCGCCACCAGCGATGCTGGCGCCACGGCGATCTCCACCCATCTGGCCGGCGAAGGCATAAAGGGCGCGGGGCTCAAGCTCAATGTCAACGATCCGGCAGCGATGGAGCAGGTGCTCGGCGACATCGAGTCACGGTTTGGTTCGGTCGCAATCCTCGTAAACAATGCCGGAATTACTCGCGATAACCTGCTGCTGAGAATGAAGGATAGCGAATGGGACGAGATCATGGACACGAACCTGAAGTCGGTGTACCGCTTGAGCAAGCTGGTGATCCGCCCCATGATGAAAGCGCGATCGGGGCGCATCATCAACATTACTTCGGTGGTGGGCTCGACCGGCAACCCGGGGCAGGTGAATTACGCCGCGGCCAAGGCCGGAATCGTCGGATTCAGCAAATCGCTTGCCCGTGAAGTGGGTAGCCGCAACATCACTGTAAACTGCGTTGCACCCGGGTTCATTGACACCGACATGACGCGCGGATTGCCGCAGGAGAGCAAGACTGCGCTGCTGGCGCATGTGCCATTGGCCAGATTTGGGCAGCCGCACGAAGTGGCGGCGGCGGTCGTGTTTCTTGCCTCCGAGGGCGCCGCCTACGTCACGGGTACTACCGTGCATGTCAATGGTGGAATGTACATGGATTGACTCCGGAGGCCTTGCAATTTTGGTAGACTAACGCGCGTGTTTTTCGCCGTTGCAGGCGCCCTCAGGGGCTGGCGGCAGTCAGACACGTAACTGCATCTTCAAGTAAAGGGAAGGGACATTAATGGAATCCGTAGAACAGCGCGTGAAAAAAATCGTTGCCGAGCAACTGGGCGTGAATGAAGCGGACGTGAAGAGCGAATCCACGTTCGTAGACGACCTCGGAGCCGATTCCCTCGACACCGTCGAACTGGTGATGGCGCTTGAAGAAGAGTTCGAGTGCGAGATCCCCGACGAAGAGGCGGAAAAGATTACTTCCGTTCAGCAAGCCATTGATTACGTCAAGGCGCATCTCAACTAATCACGCCTTCTTTCCTCTTTTTCCGGAGTCCCGTTGTCTAGGCGCCGAGTCGTAGTCACCGGCCTCGGGACCGTTTGCCCGGTCGGAAACAGCGTCAAGGAGGCCTGGTCCAACATCCAGGCGGGCAAGTCCGGGATCACCCGGATCACCCGTTTTGACGCCAGCCCATTCGCATCCCAGATTGCCGGCGAGGTAAAGAATTTCGATGTCGGCCAGGTGCTGACGCCGAAAGAAGCGCGGCGTGTGGATGTTTTCATCCATTACGGCATTGCCGCCGCAGTGGAGGCGATTCGCGACGCCGGGCTCGAGGCCAATCCGAAGGACGCCGAGCGAATCGGCTTGAATATCGGTTCGGGAATCGGCGGGCTGCCGTTGATCGAGGAAACCCACCGGGCCATGATCGAAGGCGGCGCGCGCAAGATCTCCCCGTTCTTCATCCCCGGCGCGATCATCAACATGATTTCGGGAAACCTGTCGATCATGTACGGTTTCAAGGGACCGTGCCTGGCGATGGTCACCGCGTGCACAACCGCGAATCATTGCCTGGGCGACTCGGGGCGGCTGATCGAGTACGGCGATGCCGACGTGATGGTTGCGGGCGGATCCGAAGCCGCATTGTGTTCGCTGGGTGTCGGAGGATTCTCGGCGGCGCGCGCGCTCAGCACGCGTAACGACGATCCGGCGACGGCGAGCCGTCCCTGGGACAAGGATCGCGACGGCTTCGTGCTGGGTGAGGGCGCCGGGGTGTTGGTGCTGGAGGAACTGGAACACGCCAAGGCACGTGGCGCCAGAATCTACTGCGAGCTTGCCGGTTACGGCGTGAGCGCCGATGCGCACCATATCACCGCACCCTGCGAGGACGGCGAAGGCGCTGCGCGCGGCATGCTCAACGCGATGCGCAATGCCGGCATCAATCCGGACCAGGTGGAATACATCAATGCCCACGGCACCTCCACGCCGCTGGGCGACGTCGCCGAGACCATTGCGTTGAAGCGCTGTTTCGGCGAGCACGCCAGACGTCTCGCAGTCAGTTCCACCAAATCGGCGACCGGACACCTGCTCGGCGCTGCCGGTGGGGTGGAAGCGATTTTCTCGGTGCTGGCCATTCGGGACCAGGTGGCTCCGCCGACCATCAACCTGTTCAATCAAGACCCCCAGTGCGACCTCGATTATGTGCCGAACACCGCACGGCCGATGAAAATCAAGGTTGTCATGTCGAATTCCTTCGGATTCGGCGGGACCAACGGCACGCTGATTTTCCGCGCGGTCTGAACGCCGCCGGAAGCGTTCCCCGACGGCGTCGGCCGGTTGACCCTGCGGCAGCCGCGGGCGTCCTGGAGATGGCGAATATGACGTTGAGGTGACCACCCCCAGCATGGTAAAGCGCAAGAACCTTTTTCTGCCGCAACCCAAATGGACGCTCATGCGCGTGTTGCGGACGCTGATCGTCGTCGGCGCGCTTGGGTCGGTCGGCGTTAGCTTCTGGCTTGGATATTTCGCGCTGAGGCCGGTCGAAGTGGCGCCGCTTGCGCGTCATTTCAACGTCGAACACGGCAGCAGCCTGCGCAGCGTCGCGGAGCAGTTCGAAAGAGACGGCCTGATTTCCGATAGATGGAGCTTTCTGGTGCTCGCGCGTCTGCTTGGAAACGCAGGCGATATCAAGGCGGGCAGCTATAGTGTCGGCGTCAGGGTCACGCCGCGTCGGCTGCTCGACAAGATCGTCAGCGGTGATTTCGCCCAGTCGGAACTTCTGTTCATCGAGGGCTGGACCTTTCGGCAAATCCGCAACGTGCTCGATCAACATCCCGTTGTGAAGCACGACAGCGCTGGGCTGTCAGACGCACAAATTCTAGAACGCCTTGGTCTCGAGGAAAGATTCCCGGAGGGGCTGTTCTTCCCGGACACGTATTACTTTGCCGCCGGTACCAGCGACCTGACGATCCTCAGGCAGGCTTACCTGAGGATGCAAACGAAGCTCGATGCGCTTTGGGAGCAACGGGCCAAGGGCCTGCCGGTTGCCAATGCGTACCAAGCGCTTATCCTCGCCTCTATTGTGGAAAAGGAAACCGGCCGAGCCGACGAACGCGACATGGTCGCCGCAGTATTCGTCAATCGTTTGAAATCGGGCATGCGTCTGCAGTCCGATCCCTCGGTAATCTATGGGCTGGGTGCCTCGTTCGACGGTAACCTGCGCCGCCGCGACCTCGAGACCGACCAGCGCTACAACACCTACACCCGCTATGGGCTTCCGCCGACCCCGATCGCAATGCCCGGTGAAGCTTCCATTCAGGCCACGTTGAACCCGGCCAATAGCCCTGCGCGTTATTTCGTCGCCCGTGGCGACGGCAGCCACGAATTCTCGGCGACTCTGTCAGAGCACAACCGGGCCGTGAACAAGTACCAGAGATCTAGGTGAAGCGCGGCAATTTCATTACTTTCGAAGGCATCGACGGGGCAGGGAAGAGCACTCACCTGGCCTGGGCCACCGATTTCCTGCGCGGGCGCGGCATCGGCCTGATCGTGACCCGGGAACCCGGCGGAACCATCCTCGGTGAACAACTGCGTCAGATATTGCTCGCCGGTGATCAACCGATCCATCCCGAAACCGAGGCGATGATGATGTTCACAGCCAGGCGCCAACACCTGGAGGACGTCATCCGTCCGGCTCTGGAGCGGGGAGACTGGGTGCTGTGTGACCGTTTCACCGACGCCAGCTTTGCGTATCAGGGCGGCGGACGCGGGGTCGCACGGGACAAACTGGAAGCACTTGAACGCTGGGTTCACCCGGATCTGCAGCCGGACCTGACACTGCTTTTCGATGTCAGCGCCAAACTCGGCCAAAGCCGGGTGGCGCGTATCAAATCTCCGGACCGGTTCGAGCGTGAAGACACGGCATTTTTCGGCAGGGTGCGCAACGCATACCTCGAGCGCTTGCAGCGGTGGCCAAACCGCATGGTCGGGATCGATGGAAGCAAGCCCATTGCCGATATCCAGCGAGAAATTGAACAGCGACTCCTGGCTATATGGAAGAAATAGACCTGCCGTGGGTCAAGCGCGCGCTCGAAAGATTGCCGGCAGCCATTTCGGCGATGCCGCACGCGCTCTTGCTCAGCGGCCTCGCGGGGTTGGGGAAGAGGACGACGGCGCTGTTCCTGGCCAAGGCCCTGCTCTGCGAAGCGGAGCGTGCCGGGCGGAGGGCTTGCGGCAATTGTCCATCGTGTCACCTGTATGCCGCCGGCAATCACCCCGATTTACGCACCGTCGAGGTCGGGCAGGCAGACGCGCAGGCCACCGAGTCATCGGAGGAGGAATCGGCAACGCCGGCAAAAAAACCAAGCCGCCAAATTCCGGTGAACGCCATTCGTGCTCTGGCCGATTTCGTCGCCATCACGGCGCATCGAGGGCGCGCCAAAGTAATCGTCATCGCTCCTGCGGAAGCCATGCATCCGAGCGCGGCCAACGCATTGCTCAAGATGCTCGAGGAGCCACCGGGCAGCGTGACCTATTTCGTGCTGGTCAGTCATCGGGCTGACCGCGTGCTGCCAACCATACGCAGCCGCTGTTTCCAGGTGCCGTTTGGTTTGCCGGCGCCCGATGCCGCGCTGGACTGGTTGAAGGGGCAGGGGATCGAGCATCCCCGGCTGGCGCTTGCGCAGGGGGGCTATGCTCCTCTGGCAGCAATGGAGAGGGCCGGGGACGCGGAATTCTGGATTCAGCGCAAGACGCTGCTCGACGAGCTGGCCAGTTCCCGTTTCGATCCGCTGACGGCCGCCGACCGCGCAGAATCAATCGACGGGCCAGTGATAGCCAGATTGCTATCACAGTGGGCTTACGATCTGGTTGCACTCAAATCTGGAGGAACGGTCCGCTATCACCCCGATTACGCCGCCGCCTTGGAGTCGCTGGCGCGAACGCTGCCGGCACAGGCAATAATGGCGTGGTACGACTCGGTTCTACAATACGGCCGTGCGGCCCAGCATCCGTTGAATAAGCGGCTGGCTATCGAGAGTCTGCTATCGGGCTATCCCGGCACGTGAGCGCGGGGGCACAGAGCGGCTTCGATAAAGATCGTCCCCAGAGCGCTCGCCGCCGCGCGAAACAAGATCGAGGAGCTGTCAGGCGGTCAATTGAAAATCAATCGGCACACCCATACGACATGAGAAAGAAGATGAACTAGTCGATTTATCTATTTAAGATAGAAACATAAGTTGTTTATAGATTCTCACTGTCATCTCAATTTCCCGGAGCTCGCGGCCGACCTTGACGGTATGGTCGCGGCGATGCAGTCGAACGCCGTGACCCACGCGTTGTGCGTTTCGGTCAACCTTGAGACCCTCCCTCAGGTTCTGTCGATCGCCGAGCGCTTTCCCAACGTATTTGCCTCAGTCGGGGTACATCCGGATGATCAGGGCGGCGAGGAGCCCGACATCAGTCGCCTGCTCGCCTTGGCTGCACATCCCCGGGTTGTCGCAATCGGTGAAACGGGACTCGACTATTACCGGCTGAAAGGCGACCTGGAGTGGCAGCGGGAACGCTTCCGTCGTCATATCCGGGCAGCCCGCGAGTCCGGAAAGCCGCTCATCGTCCATATGCGGGAAGCGGCCGCAGATACGCTGAGAATCATGAGGGAAGAAAACGCTGCAGAATGCGGCGGTGTCATGCACTGTTTTACCGAGACCCAGGCGGTTGCGGACGCGGCCATGGAGATGAACTTCTTCATATCCTTCTCCGGGATCGTGACGTTCAAGAACGCTCTGGCCCTCAAAGCGGTGGCACGAGAGGTGCCGCTGGAACACTTGCTGATCGAGACGGATTCGCCTTATCTGGCCCCGGTTCCTTACCGCGGCATGACCAACCAACCCGCATACGTCCGCTTTGTCGCCGAAGAAGTGGCGCGCCTTAAAGGGGTTTCAGTCGAAGCCGTCGCCACCGCAACAACCGCCAATTTCTTCGAGTTGTTCAAGAAGGCGGCCTGAATTTACAGTTTAGCCGGGCAGAAGTTGGCTGGGCAGAGACTGGGGAAGCGGCGGCATCCCACCCGACGACCTCACCAAGAGCCTTATGAAGTGCGCATAATGTATATTATGTTAAATATACGGTGTTCGTGCCCGAGCACCTCTGTTGTTCAGTAACCCGGGAGCAATTACCCCTACCCCTTACGTATCTCTTTTGGATTTGAGGACAATTGGAACTCGTCGACGAGGCGATAAGGAACGGCTGGAGCAGATACCGTTGCTTGTCGGTTTCTGCGGGGACCAAGGCAAATGCCACCGGCGTGGATCGAGCCTGGTGGCGCCGGCAGGCGCCGCCATTCGAGTCAAAAATTCCTGGTCTGGCGCAGCCGTTCGAAACAGCACACGGCTGCAGCGGCAGCGACGTTGAGGGATTCCATCTTGCGGGCCATCGGAACGTGAACCAGCTGGGTTGCCATTTCGAGCCGGTCTTCTCCCAATCCCCTGCCCTCGCTGCCGAAAATCATCGCCACGGGTCCGGTCAGATCGATCTCGAAGATCGATTTCTTTGCACGCGGGCTGGTGGCGATCACGCTGCCCTTGAATCCTGACAATGCGACGGACAGATCCACGCGTTCGCGCACCGGCAGTACGAACTGCGCACCCATTCCACCGCGCAACGATTTCGGCGACCAGGCATCCGCGCATCCCTTGGCGAGATATGCCGAGGTGGCGCCCGCGGCCGCCGCAGTGCGCAGCAATCCACCCACGTTGCCTGGATCCTGCACGCCGTCGAGCACCACGCGAAAATCGTCCGGCGATTTCGTTTGGATCCGCGGGATGTCGACGATCGCGGTCACGCCCTCGGGAGTTTCGACTTGGGTGATTTCGTCGAAAAGTTCGTCCGCGAGCAGATAGACGCGACGCGGA
>CAZYTR010000175.1:0-1749 GCA_964650365.1 uncultured Alcaligenaceae bacterium
CCGGTGCGGATCGCGTTCGAGATACCAGCGATCCTTGAACGTGCCGGGTTCGCCTTCGTCGATGTTGACCGCCAGCAGTCGCGGCGCGGGCTCGGCCCAGACGATGCGCCACTTTCGCCCGGCCGGAAATCCGGCGCCCCCGAGTCCGCGCAGACCCGAATGTTCCATGGTCTTGAACACGTCTTCGCGGTCGAGTTCGCCGTTGAGACATTTTGCCAGCGTGGCGTAACCGCCGGCCTTGCGATACGCTTGAAAACCGATGTAGCGCGTCGGCGGACAGTTCGTCTTCGCTGCGCTCACGGCGGCTTTGACCGCATCGGGTGTCGCGTTCGGCACGGGATTTTGTCCGACCACTGCTACCGGGGCTGCCTCGCAGCGCCCGACGCAGGGTGCGGGGATCACCCGGACTTCCCGGCCCAGGATCGCCGGCAGACGCGTCAGCAGATTCTTCGCGCCAGCCAGCTCGCAGGAAAGCGAATCGCACACCCGGACCGTGAGTTGCGGCGGCGCGGCCTGCCCTTCCTTGACGATGTCGAAGTGGTGATAGAAGCTCGCGACCTCGAACACCTCTGCCTGGGACAAGCGCATTTCCTGCGCAAGTGCGGCCAGGTGCGCTGAAGAAAGCTGCCGGTATCGGTCCTGAATTTTGTGCAGGTGTTCGATCAGCAGGTCACGGCGCCGCGGTTCGTTTCCGAGCAGCGCCCGCACTTCCTGCAATGCGCCCGGTTCGGTCTGCCGTCCCTTGGGCGTGCCCCTGCCTCTTTTTCTTGCGAACTCCGGGTTGGATTTCTGTCTGTTGCTGGAATCGCTCATCTCTTCATGTGAATGAGTCAGCAGCCGCGGGGCAAATGCGCGGCCCTCGCAACCATGGGTGGTCTGTCATCGGAACAGGACCAACGCCTTCGCCACTGTATTCCAGACACCCCACGCCAGCGGGATGCCCACGAACAGCCAGAATATGGCCACCAGGCCGCGGTGGCTGCCGCGTCCGCTGACTGCGGCTGCGTCGCTGCCGAGGGCGCTCGCGGCAGCGGCGTCGTGCGCCAGCTTGCGTTCGGCGGCAAGCTCTTCCGCGGTCATGAACCACTTCTGCGAAACCGGCCGGACCAGCAGGTTGCAGATGAATCCTCCGACCAGCAACCCGGCAAGCACATACATCGTCGTATCGTAGGCCTGGCTCTTCGGAACACCGGTCTTGATCTGAAAGTCGTTGATGTAGTTGACCAGTACCGGCCCGAGGATTCCTGCTACTGACCACGCGGTCAGTAGGCGGCCGTGGATGGCACCCACCATCTGCGTTCCGAACATGTCCGCGAGGTAGGCGGGAATGGTCGCGAACCCGCCTCCGTACATGGTCAGGATGAAGCAGAAGATGCCGACAAACAGCGCAACGTTGCCGGAGTGCCCGGCCGTGGGGCCGTAGGCGTACAACAGGAACCCCAGCGTGAAAAAAGTAAAGTAGGTCGTCTTGCGCCCGATGTAATCGGAAAAAGAAGCCCAGATGATCCGGCCGGCAATGTTGAACAGGCTGAGCAGTCCGGTAAACCCGGCGGCAATTGCAGCAATCAGTCCGAGTTGCTCCTTGCTCAACTGATCGAACTTGAGATCGATGCCGATCAGCTTGCCGCCGAAGATTTCCTGCAGCATCGGCGAAGCCATGCCGATGACGCCGATTCCCGCCGACACATTGAGGCAGAGAATGCCCCACAGCATCCAGAACTGCGGCGTCTTGTGTGCGTTCTTCAGATG
>CAZYTR010000176.1:0-1650 GCA_964650365.1 uncultured Alcaligenaceae bacterium
ATGGGCACCGAGCGCATCATCCGCTATGCGTTCGAGCTCGCGCGCAGGATCGGCAAGAAGAAGGTCACCTCGGCCACCAAATCCAATGGCATCAGTTTCAGCATGCCGTTCTGGGACGAGGTGTTCTGGCAAATCGCCAAAAGCTACCCCGAGATCGAAAGCGAACAGATGCATATCGATGCGCTGTCCGCGCGTTTCGTCACTCATCCGCAACGCTTCGGCGTGGTGGTCGGCAGCAATCTGTTCGGCGACATTCTCACCGACCTGGGAGCGGCCATTGCCGGCAGCATCGGCATCGCGGCCTCCGCCAATATAAATCCGGAACGGCAGTATCCTTCCATGTTCGAGCCGGTGCACGGCTCGGCGCCGGATATTGCGGGCAAAGGCATTGCCAACCCGCTCGGGCAGATCTGGAGCGGGGCGATGATGCTCGAGCATTTGGGCCAGACGGAACTCGCAACTCGAATCGTGTCCGCCATGTCCGCGGTGATGCAGTCCGGGCTGCGCACACCGGACCTGGGCGGAAACGCTAATACCAGGCAGGTGACCGACGCCGTGGTCGCCCGCATTCTCAAGGCGGCCTGAACCGGTACGGATTCGAAACAGCAGCCTGCAAGAGCGGGCTGCCACAGAACTCGGGGGAGGAACCATGAGCAAGAAAATCGAAAGGACCGTCGCACCGGGCCGCCGCAAGTTGCTCAAGCAGACTGCCACGCTGACTGTCGCTGCTGCCGCGGCGCAGTTTGGTTTCCCGGCAATCCTGCGCGCGCAATCCGAAACGATCCGTATCGGGCACATCACGCCGCGCACCGGCTTTCTCGGCCAGGTAGGAGAGTACGGCTACAAGGGCGCCATGCTGGCGGTCGAAGAAGCGAATACGGCCGGTGGGGTCCTCGGGCGCAAGATCGAGATGATCGCCGAAGACAGCATCAATCCCGCCACCGCCGTGACCAAGGCGAACAAGCTGGTCGAGCGCGACCAGGTGATCTGCCTGATCGGGGAGATCAGTTCGGCTTCGGGGCTCGCCATCGGCGAACAGGCGCAGCGCTACAAGATCCCGTTCTTCAACACCGGCTGCAATTCCGATGCGCTGCGCGGCTCCAACTGCAAACGCTACATGTTCCACATCGAAGGCAGCAATACCATGTACACCAAGACCATCGGGGCATGGCAACTGCAGAAGAACCTGATCAAGGGCGCGCGCTGGGCCTTTCTCACCGCCGACTACGCCTTCGGCCACGATCTTTTCAAGGTTTCCTCGCGCTTCCTGGAGCAGAACGGCGGCATCATCCTCAACAACGATTTCGTGCCGACCAACACTGCGGACTACAGCGCCTACATTCTCAAGATCCGCCAGCTCAAGCCCGATTTCGTCTACCTCAATCTGGCCGGCGTGGACCAGACCACGTTCCTGAAGCAGTACAAGGAATACGGCCTGCCCTATCAGCTTGCCGGCGGCGTGATGGACACTGCGCCGTTCTGGGCAACCGGCCTGGATGCGCTATCCGGCCACTGGCAGAGCCTGTGGTATCACGGTCTGAACATTGCCTCGGCCCGGGCCTTTAGCGAACGCTTCGTGAAGAAGTACGGACAACCGCCGGAGAATCAGGCCTGGGGCGATTACGTCGGCGTGCGCATCGTGCTGCAGAC
>CAZYTR010000177.1:0-3024 GCA_964650365.1 uncultured Alcaligenaceae bacterium
CGTCGTGCGGGGCAATCCGGAGAACCGCAAGATCACGACGCCCGACGATCTGCGCTGGGCGGTGTGGCTGCTCGATCAACCGGCAGGGTCTCGTTGAGGCTGCCGGAACGAAACCCCTGCAGGTCGACGGGGTCAGGTCGACGGGGTCAGGTGCCGCGCGACAATCAGGGTGATAGCGGCCCGACAATCAAGATGAGAATTCTGCCTGGGGCGCGGGGGATTCGGGCGTAGCCCGAATATCCCGCGCCCCAGGCGGGCGGGCGCCCCCGCTGGGGGCCTGCTCGTGGGTGATCGCAGCCGTTCGGGTATGAAGGAGGGGTTCCGTGACCACAAGGACCCGCCCTCATGCCTGGCCGACACATCAACGATCACCAGATGAGGTTGTATATGAAGTTCAGAGTCACAGAGACGCCGCCGGTGGCGGCTGCCCGAGCCGGCATCAGCACCGCCACGGCTTACCGGATAGAGAAGGATCCCCGCTTGCCCTCGCAGACCAAAGTCCCGCGGGGGCGGCGGCGCGCCGATCCCCTGGCGGAGATCTTTGACGCCGAAGCGGTGCCGATGTTGTTGGCGGCACCGGGCGTGCGCGCGATTGCGATCTTTGAGGAGCTGCGGCGGCGACATCCGATGTTGGATGAGCGGGTTCGCAGGACTCTGGAACGACGGGTGCGCGCCTGGCGGGCGCTGAATGGCGAGGAGCGCGAAGTGGTCTTCCGTCAGGTCCACGAGCCGGGGCGAATGGGGTTGTCGGATTTTACCGAGATGGCGCAAGGGACCATCTGCATTGTCGGCGTACCGCTCGATCACCGGCTGTATCACTTTCGGCTTGCCTGCTCGGGCTTTGAGCACGCGCATGTCATCCTGGGCGGGGAAAGCTACGTGGCGCTCGCCGCAGGGCTGCAGAACGCGCTGTGGGCGCTCGGCGGCGCCCCGCGCGAGCATCGCAGCGACAGCTTGTCGGCGGCGTTCCGCAACTTGGATACGACAGCGCAGGAGGATCTGACGGTGCGCTACGAGGCGCTCTGCGCTCACTACAACATGGCCTCGAGCCGTAACAACCGCGGCGTCGCCCATGAGAACGGCGCCATCGAGAGTCCGCACGGCCACCTGAAGAAGGCGATCGGCGATGCGCTGTTGTTGCGCGGCTCGGCGGACTTTACCGACCTGGAGGCTTACCGAAGCTTCATCGATGAGATCATCAGCCGCAAAAATGCACGTAATGCCAAACGGATCGATGCGGAGCGCGCCGTGCTGCAGGACTTGCCGCGCAGTCGCACCTGCGATTACGAGGAGACTCACATCTACGTGACCTCCTCGGGCGGTTTTACCTTGAGGAAGGTGTTCTATACGGTCGCTTCGCGCCTGATCGGTCACCGGCTGCGCGTGCGCATCTACGATGATCGGCTGGAACTGTTCATCGGCGGGACCTGCCTGACGACCCTCGCGCGCGGCAGGGCGGGTGCCCACGGCAAACATGGTCATGTCGTGGACTATCGCCACATCATCCACGCGCTGCGCCGCAAGCCCATGGCGCTGCTGAATCTCGTCTATCGCGACCAGCTGTTCCCGCGCGAGGCGTATCGGCGCACGTTCGAGAGGCTGCGAGAGCGGCTCTCGGATCGCATGGCGTGCAAACTGACCGTGGAGCTGCTGAGCCTGGCGCACGAGCGTGCCTGTGAAGCGGAGTTGGCCGTGCTGCTCGGGGAGCTGCTGAATACGGATCAGCTGCCCGACCTTGGGGCGCTGCGCCTGCACTTCGGGCCCGATCTGACTCGTCTGCCGCAGGTCCATGTTCAACTCGGCTCTCTCGCCGCCTACGAGGCTTTGGTTGAAACGTGCGAAGGAGTTGCCGCATGAACGACACCATCGACGCCACGCGCCTGAGCCTCATCCTCAACGAACTGCGCTTGCCGACCATCAAACATCTGTGGCCGAAGTTTGCCGAACGCTCCGACAAAGAAGGCTGGCCCGCCGCCCGCTTCTTGGCGGCCATCGCCGAACATGAGCTCGCTGAACGGGATCGGCGCCGGATCGAGCGGCATCTGGGCGAAGCGCGACTGCTGCCGGGAAAAACACTGGAGAACTTCGAGTTCGACTCCGTACCCATGGTCTCCAAAGCACAGGTGATGGCGCTCTGCGCGGGCGACACATGGCTTGAGCAGGGCGCCAATCTGATCCTGTTCGGGCCACCGGGTGGCGGTAAGTCGCATCTGGCTTCGGCCATTGGGCTTGCGCTGGTCGACAAGGGGTTGCGCGTGCTGTTCGCACGCACTTCCGATCTGGTGCAGACGCTGCAGCTGGCGCGTCGAGAACTGGATCTGGAAGGTGCCCTCAATCGCCTGGAGCGCTTCGATCTGCTGATCCTCGATGACATCGCCTACGTCGCCAAGGACCAGGCAGAAACCTCGGTGCTGTTCGAGCTCATCAGCGCGCGCTACGAGCGAAAATCCTTGCTCATCACCGCCAACCAGCCGTTCGGAGAGTGGGGCAAGATCTTCCAGGATCCAGCCATGACGCTCGCCGCCGTAGACCGCCTTGTCCATCACGCCACCATCTTCGAGATGAACGTCGAGAGTTACCGACAGCGCGTTGCCCTCAATCGAAAACAAACAGGAGCAGGCCGGCCCGCTCAATACGCCACACCCAAAAACGTCCGCACTGTGTCGCCGCGCGACAATCAAACGGAAACATAAGGCTTGCCAGCGACAATCAACACCGGCATGATCATCGCGCTGCACTCGCCGATCTCCATCCTGATCGTCGCAAGCGTCTCATCCAGATCGTCGCGCCATAATGTTCAGGTTCAGCGCGCTGCCGAAGCGCTGGATCAGCGTCACGGCGCCGGTTTGCGCGGCGGCGCGCGCCCTGGCCAGGCAAGTGAAGTAACTGCCCATGGCCTTGCGCCGCTCCTTGACCTGGGATCGTGGTTTGGAGATGGCCAAGCACCAGCACTTCAGTCTGGCGAGCGACATCAAGGTGTACTTCTGCGATCCGCACAGTCCTTGGCAACGCGGCACCAACGAG
>CAZYTR010000178.1:0-17922 GCA_964650365.1 uncultured Alcaligenaceae bacterium
GGGCAGATCGCGATGATCCCGATGCTGGCCTGGATCGCCAACTCGGCGCCGGAAAGACTCAAAGCCACGTTCTTTGCGGTGATGGCCTCGTTCACCAACCTGGCGCTGTCGGCCGGCCAACTCGGCACCAAGTACCTGAACAGGACTTTCTCAGTGTCTCGCGAAGTGAGGGATTCCGTTACCGGCCAAGTCACCGCGCCCGCCGACTACAGCGAGCTGGGCGCCCTGATGATTACGGTGATGGTAATCGGCATCGCGTTGCCGTTTCTGGCCATCCTGTTCGCGCGAACGACGCGCTTTCGCAATGCGTGAGCGCTAGAATGGCCACATTCGCGCACCGGCATTGCAGGACCGCTTCGTGCCGCTTCAAAGACTTTCCCGGCTGCGCCGGAACGGAGAAATGATGGACGCCAACGTCACCGACATCGCCCGCATCATCCAGCTCGCTGTTGCGCCGGTCTTCCTGCTGACCGCGATCGGAACGATCCTGTCGGCATTGAGCATCCGGCTCGGCCGCATTGTCGATCGCCGCCGCGTTCTCGCGGATAGGCTGCGCGCATCGCCGCCCGAGGAGGCCGCGCGCGTCGAGGAGGATGTCGAAGAGCTGAACCTGCTGGCGCAGCGTATCAGGCTGATCTATCAGGCCATCATGCTCGCCGTTTTGTGTGCCCTGTTTATATGTCTGCTGGTCGCGGGAGCGTTTCTCGGCGTGTTCATTGCCGCCGACATCGCCAAACTGATTGGAACGCTGTTCATCCTGGCGATGTTCGCCCTGATCGGATGCCTGGGGATGTTCCTCAGAGAGATATTCCTCGCCGTGAAGGGCGGAAGCCACCAACTCACTTTGAGCGACGTAATAAAATGAAAAACAGGCGAGAGGCGAAAAGCGGCAGGCTAGAGGCTCGACGGAAATTCAGTCCATTCACATTTCTCATTCATTTTTTCTTTGCGTCCTTTGCGCACCCCTCAAGGGGGTATTGAAAAGAATCTTTGCGGTGAAAACTTGGTATTTGACTTTCCTGGCAATCGAAATTCCCAAGGACCGGAAACGAAGCTCAGATGGCTGACAGAACATCCCGCAACATCGATCTCGTACCCGCCGTGGCTGCTGACGCCTTGGCGGTCGCCGAAATGTCGCGAGACCTGATCGAGTCGGGACTCGGATGGTCCTGGAGCCAGCAACGGGTGGCGCGGGCAATCGGCGACCCGGAAACGCTGGTGCTGACCGCCCGTCATCGCGGCCGGGTGCTCGGATTCGGCATCATGGAGTTCGGCGAAGAAAAGGCCCACCTCTCGCTGCTGGCGGTGAAATCCGGATATCAGCGCGAGGGCATCGGCACACAGGTGTTCGGGTGGTTGAAGGAATCGGCGCTGACCGCCGGCATCGCCATCGTGAAGCTGGAATTGCGCGCCACCAACGTGGGCGCGCAGCATTTCTACCGTTCTCTCGGCTTCGAGGAAGCGGGCTGGGCGGTCGGTTACTACCGGGGGCAGGAAACCGCGCTGCGCATGGCATTACACCTGCGCCGTCAATCGGCCGGACGTTCGCACCAGGCGCTCTGAGTGCGCGCCGCTAGCTCGCCGACGGCACGGGCCGCCCCGATTCGCAAAATCCCGCTCGGCCCTGCGGACGCGACGTTCACTCACCGTGAGGACGGCGCGATCCTGATCCGCTCGCCGCATCCGCTGCCCGCCTATTCCGACAAGCTGACCTCGCAGCTCGCGCACTGGGCGGCCGTGGCGCCGGAGCGCACTTTCATCGCCCAGCGCGACGCCAATGGGGACTGGCACACGCTGAGTTACGCGCAAACATTGAGGCGGGTGCGCGCCATCGGACAGGCGCTGATCGATCGCGGTCTATACGCAGAACGCCCGGTGGCGATTCTGTCCGGCAACGATCTGGAACACGCGTTGCTAGCACTGGCGGCGATGCACGTGGGTGTGCCGTATGCGCCGATCTCGCCCGCGTATTCGCTGATTTCCACCGACCACGCGAAGCTGCGCTTCATCCTGCAGTTGCTCACGCCGGGGCTGGTGTTCGCCGCGCACGGCGAGCGCTACGCCAAGGCAATCGCCGCGGCGGTAGCGCCCGACACGGAACTGGTCGTGACCGAAGCTCCCGCAGCCGGACGCGCCACTACGTTGTTCGACGCGCTGCATGCCAGCTCCGCCACGGCTGCCGTCGATCGGGCGCACGCAGCGACCGGCCCGGACACGATCGCGAAGATTCTGTTCACATCGGGCTCAACGGGGCAACCCAAGGGCGTCATCAATACCCAGCGCATGCTGTGCAGCAATCAGGCGATGATCGCCACGACATTGCCGTATCTGAAAGAGGTCCCACCGGTCATCGTCGACTGGCTGCCCTGGAACCACACCTTCGGCGGCAACCACAACGTCGGGCTCGTGCTGCACAACGGCGGCACGCTCTACATCGACGACGGCAAGCCGCTGCCGGGGCAATTCGAGCGAACCGTGCGCAACCTGCGGGAGATCGCGCCCACCGTCTATTTCAACGTACCGCGAGGATTCGAGGAACTGGTGCCCTACCTGAAGCGCGAACCGGCGCTGCGGGAAAAGTTCTTCAGCCGCGTCGGCATGCTGTTCTACGCCGGGGCCGGACTGTCGCAACCGGTGTGGGACGCATTCGATGAACTGGCGGTGCAGACTTGCGGCGAGCGCATCCTCTGGATCACCGGCCTGGGCTCGACCGAGACCGCGCCGTTTGCGGTCTGCGCCAACTGGGAAGCGGGACGCTCCGGGATGATCGGACTGCCGGCTGCGGGACAGGAGATGAAGCTCGCGCCTGTCGGCGATAAGCTCGAGGCACGCTTTCGTGGGCCCAACGTCAGTCCCGGCTACTGGCGGCAGCCGGAGCTCACCCGCGCGGCCTTCGACGAGGAGGATTACTACCGGATGGGCGACACCGTGCGCTTCGCGGACCCCGCCCATCCCGAAAAAGGCCTCATGTTCGACGGCCGGCTGGCGGAAGACTTCAAACTCTCCAGTGGCACCTGGGCCAGCGTCGGTCCATTGCGAACACGGTTCATCGCAGCCGGTGCACCATGGGTTCAGGATGTCGTGGTCGCAGGTCACGACCGCGATTACATCGCCGTGATGGTGTTTGCTCGCCTGGACGAGTGCCGCGCTCTTTGCCCGCAATTGCCAAAACAGGCATCGGCATCCGAAGTGCTCGCCGATCCAGCGGTCCACGCGCGCCTCCAGGGGTTGATCGACGAACTGGCCGGCGAAGCCACCGGCAGCGCCACCCGCGTCGAGCGCGCACTCCTGCTGGACGTGCCGCCCTCGATCGACGCCAACGAGATCACCGACAAAGGTTCGATCAACCAGCGCGCGGTGCTCGAGCACCGCGCCGCGCTGGTTGAGGAACTGTACGCGCCGCTCCCCTCCCCTCGCGTCCTCTGCGCTCGTCTCAAACGGTGAAAAAACCCAACGCTCAACACGGAGGACGCAGAGGACGCGGAGGAAAGGCAAGAGCAAGGCAATATTTTCGCGTGAAAACCTTTCATTGGCTCATGATTTGTAGTGGTCGCAACTTGATCTGAGACGACCAGTGTCCGGTATTGGCAAGCGCCACCGGCGGCTTTCTAGAAACGCGACCGTCTCTTCGCGACCTATTGTGTTGAAAAACTCCTTTTCCGGAGCTACTCGAAAAATTCCAGGCCCGCTGAGGCGTCGCCCGTTCTCGGACGTAGGGGGACATGCGATTTACTGCTGCGCGCGACCAAGAGCCTTCTAACAAACGCTCTGACGATCCGTCGACTGAATTAACAACTGCAATGCGCCCTTGCAAGAATTCGGGGTGAATGCAATTTGGAGTTTTTCAACAGAATAGACCCAAAGCCGCCGGTCAATCCTCTTGGAAACGGACGTTCAACAACTCAAGGTAACCGGCCAGTGACACCATGGCGAAGCGACGCTGTTAACCGGTCCGCTGTGCGCGGGTTGGGCGTCATCTAGATACTCGGACGGTTCACCGGATCACCTTGTCCGCACGCACCAACAGCTCGCGAGGCACATCGATTCCCAGCTCACGCGCCAGGCGCAGGTCGATGATCAGTTCGTACCTTGAGATCTGCTGGATGGGCAGTTCGGAGGGACTGGCACCCTTGAGAATCTTGTCGACGTAAACGGCTGCGAGCCGTCCCGCTTCTCTCAGGCTTGGACCGTAGGACATCAGCGCGCCGTGCTCGTGATAGCCCTCCGAAGCGAAGATTGCCGGGACTCGTGACTTGCGCACGGCCGCGGCGACCTTTTCCTTATGAGCAAGATACAGGAGGTCGCCGCCCACCAAAATCGCCTCGGGCGGGTTTTTATCCAGAGACCGCAGCACGGCGTCGAGCTCCCGCCCATTGCGGGCATCGCGTGTCTGTAACCGCACACCCAGCGTGCGTGCTGCTATCTCATTTTCTTCGAGCAATGTGGCCGTTAGAGGGTTCGACGAGTTAAGGAGCCACGTAATACGCCTGGCTTTTGGTGCGAGCTGGTGCAGGAATTCCAAGCGCTTTGGGTTCAATTCTGTGGAAACCACGGACACGCCTGTGCCGTTTCGTCCCGGCTTCGCCAGGCTCACCGCGAAACCACTCGCCATAGGGTCGCCGATACCCGCAAATACCACCGGTATTGTCGCGGTGCCCTGCATCGCGGCTTTGGTGGCGGGTGTGCCGGTAGTCACGATGACATTTACCTTTCCTTTGACCAATGCCTCCGCTAGAGCTTGCAACTCCTGACCGGTTTCTCCACGCCGCCAGTCGATGACAATGTTTTTGCCTTCGACGTACCCCAGTTCGCGGAGTCCCTGGCGGAAACCCTCTTGGTCAGTCCCCGTCTCCGGTATCGGCGTCAAGAAACCAATGCGCGGAAGATCTGCCGGCGCTGCGCTGTCCGCGGCAGCACCGAGCAACACGGCAATTGCTACGGTCAGGAAAGATCGTCTGCTCATGGCGTTAGTCCTACCGTATCACCTCATCGGCTTGCAGCAGGATCGACTGCGGGATGGTGATCCCGAGTGCCTTGGCGGTTTTGAGGTTCACGACCAGCTCGAACTTGGTCGGCTGCTCGATCGGCAGATCGCCTGGCTTGGCGCCTTTCAAGATCTTGTCGACGTACCCAGCCGCTCGGCGCAACTGGTCCGGGTAGTTGACACCGTAGGACATCAGTCCGCCCTCCTCGGCGAAGGCCCTGGTTCCGTAGATTGCCGGTAGCCGGGACTGCAACGCCAAGCGTGCCAGTGTGGCTCGTTGAGCATAAAAGAGCGCACTCTCGAACAGGTACACGGCTTGTGCATGCGTTTGGTTGGCGGCCGAGAAGGCTGCACGGAACTCTTGAGGCGTTCGCGCGCTCACGAATGTCAAGTCGAGTGACAGCGACCGGGCTGCCGCCTTGAGGTCTTCAATCATCCTCGGCGAGGTCATGGTGATCGGCGTCCACACGACGGCGACCCGCTTGAGCCGTGGCAACGTCTCCTTTAGGAGTTGCAGCCGCTTGGCGCTGAGCTCGGGTGACATCGACGAAACCCCTGTGATCCTCCCGCCAGGATGGGCGAGGTCGGCGACTAGACCGGCTGCCAGTGGATCGATCAACGCAGTGACGATGGGAGTGGTTGAAGTAGCGCGCTGGACCGCCTGGGCTGACTGCGGAGTTGCCACGACTATCACGTCGGCTTTGAGCTGAACTAGCTCCCGCGCCAGGTGTGGAAGGCGATCGTCATGGCCTTGCGCCGTCCGAAACTCTATCCTGATGGTGCGCCCTTCCACATACCCGAGCGCGCGCAGCCCTTGCCGCAAGGCCTCGATGATCGGGTCGTCGGAGCTGACGGCCCCCGCAAGGTAGCCCACGGTCGGAACCCTATTCGCCTGCTGCGCAGGCGTGGATGTCGTTGCGAGAGCGAAATTGAAAGCAACGGTAAGCAGAAGCAGACGTGCGATCACCGAATCACCTCATCCGCGCACCAGTATCGGTTAGCTTAACGAACGCTATGTACCTGGTCGGCTGCTGAGCAGAAGAGTAGCAAGAGGCGTCCCTGCGCATTTACTTTGGCCTGGTCGGGTAGACCACAATGAAATTGTCGCGGTTCGGCATCCTCACCTGCGGCAACGTTTGCGCATTCATCACGTCCTGGGGCCCGATGATGCCGTTGAGGTGCAGGAGGTAGGCAGTCACAGCGTACACCTCCTCATTGGTCAGTGATTGCGACTGGGTGTACGGCATCGCCCGGCGGACATAGTCGAACACGGTGGTCGCGTAGGGCCAGTAGCTCCCGATGGTGCGCACAGGGCTCTTGCTGGTGAGCGTGCCCTGCCCGCCCACCAGCTGGTCGTTCGGCTTTCCGGCGCCTTGCTCGCCGTGGCACGACTGGCACTTCTGAGTGTAAACGACCGCACCCTGTTCTGACGTCCCGTTCCCCGGGGGCAGCCCGGTGCCGTCCGGCGGGATGCTGATGTCCCACCCGGCGATCTCGGCAGCCGTGGCCGGGTGCCCGAGATTGGGGGTGTCCTGGGCCACGCTACGAGTGTGGCCGGCGAGAGCAAGGAGCCCGATTACCACAGCAGCCAGGCTACGCGTAGACATTTTTCACCTCGCCGGTTGTCTCTACCTGCCACGCCTGGATGGCGTTGTAGTGGAAGATGACGTTGGTACCATGCGAGCCGACCAGGGCGTCGCGCGTTGGCTGGACCGCGCCGCTATCGTCGGCGGCACGGCTCTTCAGCACGGTGGGAGCCCCGTTCCACTTCCAGGCGATTCGAAAGCGCGTCAAGGCCCGGGGCAGCACGGGGTCTGCAAGCGCTGCTGCGGCCCAGGTCTGCCCGCCGTCGGCCGACACGTCAACCTGCTTGATCGTCCCATTGCCGGACCAGGCAATGCCGGACACTTCGTAGAGTCCAGGCCCCTGCAGCGCCACACCAGGGGACGGCCGGGTAATGACTGACTTCACGTCCATCGGATAGGTGAACATGAGCGACTTGCCGTCAGCCTGCAGATCGGTGTAGCGAGATGTCTCGTCCTTGGTCATGATTGGCGTCGGCGTGACCTTGAGGCGCCGCAGCCACTTGACGTTCATGTTGCCTTCATACCCTGGCAGGAACAGGCGCACGGGGTAGCCGTTCTCCGGACGTAGCCGCTCACCATTCTGATAGAGCGCCAGGAACGCGTCGTCTAGGGCCTTGGCCATCGGTACGCTCCGGCTCATCCCGGCAGCATCGGCGCCTTCGGCGAGCAGCCACGAGGCCTTCGGGTCGGCGCCAGCTTCTTCGAGTAACAGCCGGAGCGGCACGCCGGTCCACTCACTACACGACACCATGCCGTGCACCTGCCCACACGTCAGGGCCGGCGGTGTCGGACTGTACATGATCAGGCTATTGCCCGCGCATTCGAGGAAGTAGATGCGTGAGACCATCGGGTAGCGCAGCAGCGCCTCCACGGTGAAGATCAAAGGGCGCTTCACCAAGCCGTGGATCAACAGGCGATGCGTGTCCGGATCGATGTCGGGGACACCGCTATGGTGGCGCTCGAAATGCAGACTGTTCGGGGTGATCATGCCATCGAGGGCTTCGATCGGTGTGCGCGAGGCGCCGCTCCCCGTAGTGCCGGGTTTCGATTGAATGAGGGTGCGTATGACCTTGCTCTCATACTTGGCCGGACTGCCATAGCCACTCATCCCTGCCCCTGGGATCTGCATCCAGGGGGGCATGCGGGGCGGATCGGCCGCATTGGCCGGGATAGCGGACACTGCAGCAAGGCCACTAGCACCGAGCAGCACGATACCCTGCTTGAGAAAGAAGCGACGGTCGAGCAACCCATTGCCAGCGACCGGCTCTACGAGGGACTGATCCTGCGAAGGGGAGGGTCTAATTGACATCTCTTTTCTCCTTTTCAGATAAAACTCATACATAACGAATAGCGCTTATCCGCCGCTTCACTCGAGAGGAAAAGACGGTCAATGTTGGCCCGAATAAGATGATATTCGTCGCGGCCAACGTGGTACACAGAACGGCGCGACCACCCTATGGTCCTCGGGACGAACAGTTATTCACCAGACCGGCCGGTCAGGACTATTGAAATTCGCAGAGCGTGCCGACGGGCAATAACTGCTTGATTCATTGCCGAGGCTCCGAGGATGTCTGTCCGCATATGTAATGATAGTGCGGATCGAGTGGCTGCTTTGGAGGAAATACTCGACCGTCTCCTCCTGGCCGGTTTTTGCCTGTCGCTCATCAGTCTAAATTTCCCAAGAAGCGGACATTGTCTGTCAGATGGAGTCGCGACTACTACACATGATTCGTCGCGGAAAAAGTTGGCGGCTCAAGTTCGCGAATAGTTACCTCGTTTTTTCCCCCAATTTTCTTTTCCTCGTTTTTGGTTTACCTCCGCGTACCCCTCAAGGGGGTATTGTGAAGAATCCTCTGCGTCCTCCGTGTTGAGAGTTGACCTTCTATCCCATGGTCCGCGGCAGCCACAGCGAGATCGCGGGAAAGGCGCACAGCACCACAAGCCGGATGAGGTCCGTGGCGATGAACGGCATGGTGCCGGCGTAGATGCGCGGCAGGCTGATGTCACGCGCGATCGAGTTGAGCACGAATACGTTCATGCCCACCGGCGGGCAGACCAGGCCGAGAGTCACCGCCATCACGATGATCACGCCGAACCACACCGGATCGAAGCCCAGTTGCACGATCACCGGAAACACGATCGGCACGGTGAGCAGAATCATCGCCAGCTCGTCCATGATCGCGCCGAGGATCAGATAACCGATCAGGATCAACGCGAGCACACCGTAGGCCCCGAGAGGAAGTTGCAACATGAACCCGACGATCTGCTGCGTGGCCTGGGTGATGGTGAGGAAATAGCCGAACAGATAGGCGCCGATCACGATCACCATGATCGACGCCGATACCCGCACCGAACTGACCAGGCATTCCATGATGGCCTGGCGCGACAACCGGCCGCGGCCCAGTCCAATTACCAATGCCCCGGTTGCGCCGACCGCGGCCGCTTCGTCCACCAGGAAGAATCCGCCGTAGATGCCACCGAGCACGAGCAGGAAAAGTGCCGCGGTCGACCAGATTTCCGTCAGTGCGCTGAATCGTGCACGCCAGTTGTGGCGCACACCACGCGGCATGTGCAGCGGGCGCAGGCGGCCGACGATCTGGATGGTGGCCGCGTACATCACCATCGCCAGCAGCCCTGGCAGCACACCCGCCGCGAAAAGTTGCGAGATGTCGGTCTCGGTCATGATGCCGTAGAGCACGAAAATCACCGAGGGCGGGATCATGATGCCGAGCGTGCCGCCGGCGGCGATCACACCGGCTGCGAATCCGGGCTCATAGCCAGCGCGGCGCATCTCCGGCAGCGCGACGTTGGTCATCGTCGCCACAGTGGCCACCGAAGAGCCATTTATCGCCGCGAATCCCCCGCAGGCGGCGATGGAGCCCACCGCGAGGCCGCCGCGCAAGTGCCCGAACCACGTGCTGCCGGCATTGAACAGCTCCCGGCTCATGCCGCCGGCGGCGGCGAACGATCCCATCAGGATGAACATCGGGATCACCGCGAGCTTGTAGTCGGTGACGGTGGACAGCGGCACTTTGCCCAGCAGCGCGAGGGCCGGGCCCCAGCCCGAGACCATGCCGTAACCGAGCACGCCGGCAATCCCCATTGCAACTCCGATCGGCACTCGCAGCAGCATCAGCACGAACATCAGTGCGAAGCCAAGCACGGCCATGATGTCCTTGTCGATCATCGCCCGCTCATTCGCCGCGGCCGCAGAGCCGGACCAGGCGCACTGCCGTGAGAATCGTGCCGGCGAAAATTCCGGTACCCGCCAGCAGGTGGAATGGCCATACCGGCAACTTCAACTCCATCGTCAGTACATTGCCGGCAGCCGTGTCGCGGATGGCGTCAGCGAGCATCAGCGTGAGCGCCACCATGAATACCAGCAGGATCGCGGTCGCGGTGATGTCCAGGATGCGGCGTCCGCGCGAGGACAGGAACTCCCAGACCAGATCCACCATGATGTGGCGGTTGCGGTAACAGGCAGAGGCGACGCCCCAGAAGATGCTGATGCCCAGCAGCAGCTGCGCCAGGTCGAACCAATCCGGCGGGGAGTAATTGAAGAGTTTGCGCAGAACCACCGTTGCGAATGTGGCAAGGGCGACGCTCAGTAAAAGCAATCCCGCCGTTCCCTCGACCATGCGCACGAAGCGATCCATTGCGGATCCCGCCGGTGCCTCTATTTCGCCTTCGCCCCGTACTTCAGGAGCGCTGCGTCAAACTCCGCCAGAAGCTTGGCCGGATCATGGCCCAGCTTGCGCACCTCGTCGCTCCAGATTCCTACCACCGGCTCTGCCGATTTCTTCCAGGCCGCCAGTTCCGACGGCGTGAGAGGTACGACCGTGTGCGCCTTGTCCGCTTTCGTTCTCTCCCGCCCGGCTGCCTCGTAGCCTCCCCACTCGCTTCCGACCCGGTAGGCCCAGTCGGAACTGCAGTGCTCGTCAATGACCTTGCGCTGTGCCGGCGACAACGAATTGTAGCGGTCGGGATTCAGAATCCACGCGAAGCCGGTGGTGTACATCCGCGCGTCGATGTGAAAACGCGTGACCTTGTTGATGCCGAACAGATAAATCGACTCCCAGGGAAAGGTGATGGCGTCGGCGACGCCGCGCTCCAGCGCCTCGCGCGCTTCGGGAGCGCTGACGTTGATCGTGGACGCGCCGAGCAGCTTCACCCAATCGGCGATCACAGCCTGCGCCGGCCGCACCTTCAGGCCGTTGATCTGCTCCGGTGCGCTGATCCGGACTTTCGAGTGGAATGTACCGGGGTCGTGCACGAACATGAGGCACATCTTCACGCCCGGCATGTCCTTCTGCGCGTACGGGCGATACCAGACATCGTAAGCACGCGAACCGCTGTCGGCGTTGTCCATCATGAACGGGAGTTGGGCCGCGTTCGCCACCAGCATGCGCCCGGCCTGGTAGCCGACGTTGATGTACGACACGTCGGCGATGCCCTTGGCCGTCATGTCGTAGTGGTCGATCGCCTTGCCGAGTTGCTGGGACGGATAAATGGCGATCCTGATCGTGCCGCCCGATGCCTGTTCGATCGACTGCGCCCACGCCTGCGCAGTCTTGTGCAGCGGGTGCGCGGGCGGCACCCAGTGGGAAAACTTCAACTCGACCGGCTTATCCTGGGCAAGAGCGCCTGCGCAGACTGCGGCAAGGCAGAGCGCCAGGGCGCCCAAGGTTCGTGCAGTCACGCTGAATCTCCTCCGGGTGGTTTACTGCGCGGCGCATTTGTTCTTTTGCCGCCAACGCCAAGTATAGCGGGCGGCGGCTGACCCCGGAACGAATCGTCATTTCCATTCAAGCTGCAAGCTATTGAAACCAGAAACTGAAAGCAGCTTATTCGGCGTTTGGTTTTTTTGTTTTCATCTCCCTCTCCCCTCGCGGGACACTTGTACCCGGAGTGGTAGAGGGCCGGGGAGAGAGGGGGTGTAGGGCGCCAGCGCATCGAGCAGCGGTTTCGGAACATCCACCGACCAGCCATTCTTACGGTCTGTCGAGACGATCACGAGGTACCCTTCTGCTACCAGATCACCGCCGGGCTTCTTGATCGAAAACTCGAGACGTATCGAGCTGCGGCCAATGCGCCCCACCCCGATTTCGATATCGAGCAAATCGTCCAGCCGCGCCGGACTGCGGTAGTCAGTGTGGAACTGGACTCGCGGCAGCCAGATGTCCAGCCGGTCCCACAGCGTCGCGTAAGGAAATCCCGCCGCGCGAAACAGCTCGGTTTCGGCCATCTCGACGAAGCGCACGTAAGTTCCCCAGCGGATTATTCCGCTCGCATCGACGTCGCTCCAGCGCACGTATTCCTGAACGCGATGGCGCCGGGCGGTACCTGGTGACTCTTTGGCAGACTTGTTCTTCATAAGGTTAGGAGGTCGGATCTGTTACAAAAGTTCAGTTTGCGTTCAGGCTGTCATTCACGCCCTCTGCATTTCGCGTCGCAGCATCGCCGGCATCCGACACCGGGGCATGCGCCGTCATTATGCCCCAGCCGTTCGCGCCCGCGCCACGGTGGGCCTTTTTGGCTGGCTACGGCGGACTGCCGGACAATTACGTTTTTAGGCGCCGAAGTCGGGTTCGAGGCGGCAGCGGCCGGTGCACGTCGCGCCAGGTGACAGCAGCGTACCTCCAACCTGCGCGGGGTCGAGATGCCCGAGGTTCAGCCAGTCCACTGTATTGCTGACCGGCTCGACGCACAGGAACTCGCGCGAGGGCGGCGTGAAAACCACCAGGTAGGACAACGGCGATTCGGCGGTCATGCGCAGGCGCCGTCCCGTTTCCGGCCAGCGCATTGTGGCCACATGTTTCCAGCCGATGAAGTTGTTGTCGAGCGTCACCGACGCCATTTTCAGTTCGCGCGCCAGCGACTCGACCGTCTCGTTGCGGGTGAGCCGGACCGGCATGTCGTCAACCGCTTCCCACATCTGCGAAACCTCCGCGTGCAATGTCATGCCGGGTGTGTAGGGAAAGTAGGGGTGCAGGCCGATCCCCAGCGGCATCGCCACCGTATCCGTATTGCTGACGAGAAGTTCCACCTCGAGACTGTGCGGGGTCAGCGCGAAGTGCTGCTCGGCGCGATAGGCGAACGGCCAGTCTCCGCGTTCGTGCTCCAGCACGGTGCTCGCGGAAGCGGCGTCGTGGCCGGTAATCCTCCACGGAAGTTTCCAGGCGTTGCCATGGATGGCGTGCGGCGAGGCTCCGAAGTTGCGCGGCAGCGCGATGTGGCGCCCGGCGAAAACGAAGCGCCCGTCGCGCACGCGGCCACTGAAGGGCACCAGTGGAAAGCTCGCCATCATCTGCGGATTGCCCTCGGTGAGTCCCTCGCGGCTGGCGGGCCGCATCCACTCGACGGTCTGGTTTTTCTCCTTGCTGTAGAAACGCGCAATGGAGCCGCCGATTCCGGGGGCGATGTCCAGGTGCAGGGTTCCTGCGGAAATGCTGATGACCGGATGTTTTTTCATGCCGGCCTCATCGGCAGCCGATAGAAACGAATCGCGTTGTCGTTCATGACCGCCATTTGATCCGCCGCGGAGTGCGGTGCCATGAATTTCTTCGCCGCCGCCAGCCAGCCGGGATAATCCGCGTTGAGCAGCATGACCGGCCAGTCGCTGCCCCACACGATGCGCTCCACACCGAAACATTCGACCAGGTGTTCGGTATAGGGGCGCAGGTCGCCGGGCTTCCACCCCGGGCGGGCTTCGTTCACGAGTCCGGAGAGCTTGCAGTACGCCGTCGTTTCGCGTGCGATGCGGCGCATGTCGTCGGCCCAGGGTTGCCACATTCCGCCGGCGATATCCGGTTTGGCGCCGTGATCGACGATGGCGCGCAGATCCGGATGACGCAAGAGCAGCGCGAGCACCGCTTTCAGGTGCGGCGGCCGCACGAGCAGATCGAATGACAGGTCCCGTTCGATTACGGCACGCAGCGCCGGTGTGAGCTTCGGCTGGAGCACCCACTCGACGTCGGCGATTTCCTGCAGCATCGGGCGGATGCTGCGCAGGAGCGGATCCCGCGCCAGATCGTGCAATACATCGGGCGCATTCGCCGCCGCCATTTCGATCCAGCCGACCACACCCTTGATCAATCCTCCGCTGGCGCGCGCCTGTTCAAGCAGCCAGCGCGTCTCGGCAACGGTCTGCGCCGCCTGCACGACGATGCTGCCGGCGATGCCGTTTGCCGCGGCGAGCGAACGGTAGTCCTCGACCAGGTAGTCGCGCTCGATCGGCGCCACGGCTGGATTGCCGCCCCCGCCGATCCAGCCGTAGTCGGCGCGGGACAGTTTCCACAGGTGATGATGGGCATCGATCATGGCTTCTCATCGATCACGGTTTCTATTGGATCAAGGCGTTGGCGCCTGCGCGTCCATCAAGCCCGCTGATTTGAGCGCGCGCCAGAGTTCCGGAGGAACCGGGGTGCGCAGCATGCGCAGGTTCTCATTCAGTTCGGCTGCATTGCTGGTGCCGGGAATGACGCTGGCGACGCAGGAATGATGCAGAGGGAACTGGAGTGCGGCGGCCTTCAGAGGTACGCGATGGGCAGCGCAGACTTTTTCGATCGCAGCGACTTTCGCCAGCACCTCCGCCGGTGCGGGCGCATAGTCGAACCAGGCGTCCTTCACCGCTCCGCTGGCGAGGATGCCGGAATTGTACGGCCCGCCGAGAATGATGCCGATACCGCGCTTTTCACACAGCGGCAAGAAGGATTTCAGCGATTCCTGTTCCAGCAGCGTGTAGCGGCCTGCCAGGAGGAAGCAATCGAAGTCGCCCGCCTCGGCAAACGCCTGGCACGCCTGCCATTCGTTCAGTCCGCAGCCGATGGCTTTGACCACGCCCTGTTCCCGCAGCGACAGCACGGCCTTGTAAGCGCCCGCCATCGCTTCCCTGAACACTTCCGCAAACCGGTCACCCTGGTTGCGGAGATCGACGTCATGGATCAGCAGGATGTCGATGCGGTCCGTGCCGAGGCGGTTCAGGCTATCCTCGAACGAACGCATGGCGCCGTCGTAGCTGTAGTCGTTGAAGCGGGCAAACGCGGTAATGTCGCGAAACAGGCCGGCCTCGGTCGGTTTGCCGAAGGCCGGCCGCAGGCGCCAGCCCACCTTTGAGGAGACGATGACACCCGGATCCGTGACCATGCGAAGGCCGCCACCCAGCCGCAGTTCAGACAGGCCGTGTCCGTACAACGGCGCGGTGTCGTAGTAGCGCACCCCTGCGGCGTAAGCCGCGCACACGGTGTCGATCGCGTTGCGCTCGGACATGGCGACATACATGTTGCCAAGGCCGGTGCCACCGAATCCGAGTACCGAAAGTTTCAACTTCGAGCGGCCCAGCGCCTTGTGATTCAGCTCCATGCGTCGCCTCCGTGAGCCATTGCCGGGCGATGTTAGCACGCAGGTATGAGCGTGCCAGCGCCGGTTTTTTGCAGCGCAACCTGAAAATACGCTTGCTCCGGGGCGGGTGACTGGGCGATGCTAGCCGGCGCACTCCAGGCAAAAACATTTCGGGGAGCCGCTGCGATGCTGAAGAACGTCGATCCGCTGTTGTCGCCGGAATTGCTGTCCACGCTGCGGGCGATGGGGCATGGCGACGAACTGGCGATCGTCGATGCCAACTATCCCGCAGTGTCGAGCGGCCGGCCGGTGATCCGCGTCGACGGTTCGCAGGTAACGAGCGTTGCAGCCGCGGTACTCTCCCTCATGCCGCTTGACGAGTTCGCCCCGTGCGCGGCGTTCCACATGCAAGTGGTGGACAATCCGGGCGGGCAGATGCCGATCTTCGACGAGTTCCGTTCGCTGCTGCGCAAATACGAACCAAAAATGGCTAAACTCGAAGGCATCGAGCGCTTTGAGTTCTACCAGCGTGTAAAAAACTGCTTCGCGGTGGTCGCCACGGGCGAGCGCCGGCTCTACGGCAACCTGATCCTGAAAAAAGGCATCATCCGTCCCGATTGAGGGGAGAACCGTGCGCCTGTTCGAACTGCGTGGGATTTCCAAGAATTTCGGCGCCATCCAGGCGCTGACCGGGGTCGATCTTCAGATCGACGCCGGCGAAGTGCTCGGTCTGATGGGCGACAATGGCGCCGGCAAGTCCACGCTCATCAAGATCATGGCCGGGAACTTCCTGCCTTCGGGCGGGCAGATCTGGCTCAAAGGCGAGAAAGTCGAGTTCCACAACCCGGTCGACGCGCGCAAGAAAGGCGTCGAGGTCGTCTATCAGGACCTGGCACTGTGCGACAACCTCACGGCGGCGGAGAACGTTTTCCTGGGCCGCGAGGCCAAGCTCAAATTCGGCCCGTTCAGCTTCATTCACTACGCGGCGATGTTTCGCGAGGCCGCCCGCCACTTCGCCGAACTGAAATCCGAAACGCGCCCGCGCGATCTGGTGAAACAGATGTCCGGCGGCCAGCGCCAGGCGGTGGCGATCGCACGCACGCGCTTGTCGAATCCGGACATTGTGTTGATGGATGAGCCCACCGCGTCCATCAGTGTGCGCCAGGTCGCCGAGGTGCTGGACCTGATCCGACGGCTGCGCGACCAGAACATCGCGGTCATCCTGATCAGCCATCGCATGCCCGACGTATTCGCCGTATGCGACCACATCTCGGTGATGCGCCGGGGCAAAGTCGTTGCCGACAAGCCGATCAAGCAGACTTCCCCGGAGGAAGTCACCGGCCTGATCACTGGCGCCATCGAAACAGCCTGAGGACGATGACGGCGATGAGCGCCTCGCAGGAAGAAATCGCGCAAAAGTGGGACAAAGGTCCGCTGCGGGAGATGGTGCGCAGCCAGCCGTTCTGGGTGACCGTCGCGCTGGGCATGATCTGCCTGGTGATGTCGCAGGTCTCCGAGGTCTTCTTCACCGATGACAACTTCTTCAATGTCACGCGCAACTTCGCGTTCATCGGTATCATCGCGATGGGCATGACCGCCGTCATCATCACCGGCGGCATCGATCTTTCGGTTGGTTCCGTGGTCGGGCTTTCGGGCATTGTCACCGGCCTGGTGCTCCACGCGGGGCACCCCCTTTGGGCGAGCGTCGTCGCCGGCCTGCTGACCGCGCTGGCCTGCGGACTGGTCAACGGCCTGCTGATCGCCTATGTGCGGTTGTCGTCCTTCATCGTCACGCTTGGCATGTTCGGCATCGCCCGCAGCCTGGCCCAGGTGCTGTCCGAGAACCACATGATTTACGAGTTTGGCCCCGACGAGAAACTGTTTTTCCAGCTGGGCGGCGGTACAATTTACGGCGTTGCCAACCCGTTCATCCTGCTGATTGTACTGACCGTCGTATTCATGATCGTGTTTCGGTACACGACCTGGGGGCGCTGGGTGTTCGCGCTCGGCGGCAACGAGAACGCCGCGCGCCTGACCGGGGTTCCGGTGAACCGCATGAAGCTGTCGGTGTACATGCTCTCCGCGTTCATGGCGGGAATCTCGGCGGTGCTGTTGGTCAGCTGGCAGGGGGCGGCGATCAACGCCATGGGCACGGGTTACGAATTGCGCGTGATTGCGTCGTCGGTGATCGGCGGCGCGGATCTGATGGGCGGGGCCGGAGGCGCGTATGGCGCATTCATCGGTGCCGCCCTGATCGAAGTGATCCGGAACAGTTTGCTTCTGGCCGGAGTGGATGCAAACTGGGAAGGTACGTTCGTGGGTCTGTTCATTGTATTTGCGGTATTGTTGAGCAAGTTCCGCGGAATGCGCTCGGGGTGATAACCCGGGCCGATAACGACATGAGGAGGAACGTGATGAAGAAGACGTTGATTGTGGCAGCGATGGCAGGGATGTTCATTCTGCCGGGTCTCGCCAGTGCGGCCGGTGGCAAGCTGGTGTTGGCCCTGGTCCCGAAGAACATGAATAACCCGTTCTTCGACCAGGCCCGCGACGGCTGCAAGAAGGCCGAAAAGGAAATGGCCGGCAAGGTCGAGTGCATGTACATCGGCCCGGGCGAGCACGGCGGCGGCGAAGAGCAGGTGCAAGTCGTGCAGGATCTGATCACCAAGAAGGTCGATGGCATCGCAGTGGCGCCCTCCAACGCGCCGGCGATGGCCAAGGCGCTGGAGCGCGCCAAGGCGGCCGGCATTCCGGTGATCACCTGGGACTCCGATCTGCTGGACAAGGACAAGGGCCTGCGCGCCGCTTATGTCGGCACCAAGAACTACGACATCGGCGTGAACCTGGCGAAGATCGCGATGAAGCTCAAGCCCAAGGGCGGCACCATTTGCATCCAGTCCGGTGGCCCGGCGGCAGCGAACCATAACGAGCGCATGAAAGGCATCCGCGACACGATCGCCGGAAAAGTCAGCAGTACCCCACCGCCAGGAGACCGCCTGACCGGCCAGCACG
>CAZYTR010000179.1:0-30190 GCA_964650365.1 uncultured Alcaligenaceae bacterium
CCGGAGGTGACGCTGGAGCAGGACCTGGCGCGCCGCGATCTCACCATCAACGCGATCGCCCGCGACCAGCAAGGCAACATCATCGATCCCTTTCACGGCGTGGCCGACCTAAAGGCCGGGATACTGCGCCACGTCAGCCCGGCGTTCGCCGAGGACCCGGTACGGGTACTGCGGGTGGCGCGTTTTGCCGCCCGCTTCGGATTCAGCGTTGCGCCGGAGACGCTGGAACTGATGCGGGAGATGGTCCGCAGCGGAGAGGTCGATCACCTGGTTGCCGAACGCGCCTGGCAAGAGATCTCCCGCGGACTGATGGAAGCCACGCCCTCGCGCATGTTCCAGACGCTGCGCGAATGCGGGGCGCAGGCGCGAGTCCTTCCCGAAATCGATGCGCTGTACGGCGTGCCGCAACCGCCGGAGCATCACCCGGAAGGGGACACTGGGGTGCACATCATGCTGGTGGTGGATTACGCTGCCGCCCGGAACTTCCCGCTGCCGGTGCGCTTTGCCGCGCTCACCCACGATCTGGGCAAGGGCGTGACTCCGAAGGCGGAGTGGCCGAAGCACCATGGCCACGAGCACAAGAGCGTCGAGCTGGTCGAGAAATTGTGCAGGCGTCTGCGCGCGCCGAACGAGTGCCGCGACCTGGCAGTGCTGGTGGCGCGCCACCACGGCGACGCGCATCGCGCCGAAGAGTTGCGCCCTGGAACGATACTGAAACTGCTTGCCGCAACCGACGTATTCCGCAAACCGGAGCGATTCGAAGAGTTCGTCGACGCCTGCGCGTGCGACTTTCGTGGCCGAACGGGCTATGAGCAACGGGCGTATCCCCCCGCGGATATTTTGCGACGCGCCGCGGTTGCCGCCCGCGCGGTGGACGCCGGCGCAATTGCCCTTGCAACTGGAGACCCGGTCCGGATTCCCGCTGCAATCGAGGCCGCCCGCCTCAAGGCCGTTACCGAAGCGCTCGCATCGTCGCGTCAACCCTGAGCAATGGCCGGCCGTTAGATCCGGGCGAACAACCCAACAGGAGGCTTACATGTTCGGACGACAAGTATTGGCTGCGCTCGTTGGCGCAGCCGCGCTGCTTACCGCCTGCCTCGCGGCTTCTGGAAGCGAGCACGGAGCCCGCATGGAGGAGCATTTCAGAAAGGCAGACACGAATAACGACGGAAGTCTGACCCGCGAAGAGGCCAAGGCAATGCCGCGGGTGGCAAAGAACTTCGACGCCATCGACACTGACAAGAGCGGCACTGTCACTCTGGTGGAAATTCAGGCCACGATGAAGAAAATGGCCAAGGAAATCCACGAACAGGGCAAGGAACGCTTCACGGCGGCTGACAAGGACAACGACGGCAGCCTGACTCGCGAGGAAGCCAAGGCCATGCCCAGGGTGGCGCAGAATTTCGACGCGATCGACGCCGACAAGAGCGGCACGGTCACCGAAAAGGAAATTCACGACTACATGAAGGCGCACCGCCAGGAGCACAGGAAGAACTGAACACGGTGACCACCGTACGAAAAACGGACAGGCTTGCCTGTCCGTTTCTTATTTCAGCATCCAGTAGATCAGGCTCGCCATCAGCGACAGCATCACGGTGGAACCGATCGGAAACGAGTAGCGCTGGCCGTTGCGCTGGATATCGATGTCGCCGGGCAAGCGCCCGAAACCGAATTTGCGCAACCCGGGAGACAATACACCCAGCAGCAATAGCGCGACGACCAGCGTCAGCAGCCATTTCAGCAAACCGGGCTCCTTTCAGGCTTCAAGACCAAGAAACTCATCGCGCGTGGTAAGCATTTCGATTTTCTCGCATTATAGGGGCGCGATTCCCGCTTTCCCTTAAAATTCGGCACACTTCCCCGGCATTAATCAGGAGAGCAAGTTGATCGACCTGTACACGTGGGGCACGCCAAACGGCCGTAAAGTCTCCATCATGCTCGAGGAACTGGGGTTGGCCTACACCGTACACGCGGTCGATATCGGCAAGGGCGATCAGTTCAAGCCGGAATTCGTGGCCATCAGTCCGCACGGCAAGATTCCGGCGATCGTGGACAACGAAGGGCCGCAGGGCAAGCCTTATGCGCTGTTCGAATCCGGCGCGATCCTGCTGTATCTGGCCGAAAGGACCGGCCGATTCCTGTCCACGCGCACGACCGAGCGCTTCGACGCCATTCAGTGGCTGATGTTCCAGATGGGCGGGATCGGTCCTATGTTCGGCCAGACCCATCATTTCCTGCGCGCGGCGCCGGAACCGGTTCCTTACGCGATCGCGCGCTACAGCAAGGAAACGCGCAAGCTGTATGCCGTACTGGACCAACGTCTGGCTGGCCGCGACTGGCTCACGGCGGATTATTCCGTGGCCGACGTCGCCACCTATCCGTGGGTCGCCCGTCATGACTGGCACAAGGTCGAGCTGGCCGATTATCCAAACGTCAAGCGCTGGTTCGACGCAATCGGGGCGCGCCCGGCGGTTCAGCGCGGCATGAAAGTCCCGCTGCCGCGCTGACACGAAGCCGCCATGATTCCATGAACGACGCAATTCCATCGAAGATAGGCAAATATCCGGTGATCTGCGAGATCGGGCGCGGCGCGACCAGCCGGGTCTATCTAGGCCGTGATCCGTTTGCCAACCGGGATGTTGCGATCAAGTTGGTGAACTACGAGGCCGGCGTGAATACAGAATTGCGACGGCGCTTCCACAAGGTCTTCATGAACGAGGCCTCGCTGGTTGGCAAGCTGATTCATCCGCACATCAAGGCCATCTACGATGCCGACGTGGCGGACGCTTACAGCTATATCGTCATGGAGTACGTCGATGGACCGACCCTGGAACAGTACTGCAACGTGGCCAGCCTGCTGCCGCTCGAGCGGGTAGTGGAAATTGCGTTCAAATGCAGCCTGGCACTCGAATTCGCACACCGGCACGGGGTGATCCACCGCGACATCAAGCCGGCGAACATCCTGATCAGCGTGCAGGGCGACATCAAGATCAGCGACTTCGGCGTGGCACTGCAGGCGGAAGCCGAGCACACACACCTTCAGGGCGTCGGCTCACCGTCGTACATGTCTCCCGAGCAAGTGCAGGACAAAGACCTGTCACACCAGACCGACATCTTCTCGCTGGGCGTGGTGATGTACCAGTTGCTTACCGGCAAGCTGCCATTCGTCGCCGCCACCAAGGCCAGCCTGCTCTATCAGATCATCAACATCGAGCCACTGGCGCCTTCCACGCACCGCACCGATATCTCGCCGGACCTCGACCGTGTGGTAATGCGCGCACTCGACAAGGACATAAAGAACCGTTACCAGATCTGGGCGGACTTCAGCCGCGACCTTACGCAGACTTACCGTCACTTGAAATTGCCGCCGGAGTCGATTTCCGACACCGAGAAATTCAACGCCATCAAGGCGCTGCCCTTCTTCCGTGATTTCCGCGACGTGGAGATCTGGGAGACGGTGCGCATAGCCTTCTTTCGCCGCATCCGGCCAGGCAAGACGGTGATCCGCGAGGGCGATGTCGGCGACAGTTTTTACATCGTTGCCTCCGGCGAGGCGCGGGTAACCAAGGCGGGGAACCCGTTAGACACGCTGCGCGCCGGCGATTGCTTCGGCGAAATCCTCTACTTCGAAGATACCCGCGTGCGGCGGATCACCAGCATCTCCTCCACGGCGCCTCTCGCGTTCATCGAGATCAAGGCCGTAGCGTTGCAGAAAGCCACCGACGCCTGCCAGAAGCAGTTCAATCAGGCGTTTCTGCGCATCCTCATCGACCGGCTGACCTGGGCGAACAGCCGGCTCTCGGCAAGGAGTTAGTTCCACTGAATTTTCTTGCTTCCGCCTTAATGGTTGCAGTGGCAGAGATCGGCGAGAAACTGGCGCAGAAAATCCCGATGAAAGCGGTACGCATGCTGGCCGCGGCGCTCTTCGTCGTGGTCGGCGCATTGACCCTCTGGGGTGCGCTGCGAACGGCGGATTAGAACATGGACAATCGAACTCCCCGGCAAAACTGTGTGAGGTGCGGCGCAGAATTCGCGTGCGGCATGAGTGACCTGGCGCCATGCTGGTGCAGCACGGAGTTTCCGTTGGCGATTGGCGTTCCGCAGGTCGACACTGGCTGCCTATGCCCGGCCTGCCTCCGAGCACGAATTGCCGAGGCCGCCGGTGGCCCCAAAGCTCCTACTTGACCAGCAGCACGGGCATCTCGGCAAGGTGGATGACTTTCGTAGCAACCGACCCGAGCAACGCCCCCGCGAACCCGCCGCGACCGTGCGTTCCCATGTCGATCTGGTGGCAACCCTTTTCTTTGGCGTAGCTGGCGATGGTAGGCACGATTTCCCCAACCCCAATGTGATGATCGACGCCCACGCCCGCCCCATCCACTAACGCACGCGCGTCTTTCTGCGCGGCCAGCCCTTCGTCTCGATAGTAGTCGTTCAGCTGCTGCTGGCTGATGAACATTTTCACCGCACCAGACGCAACCGGAGGCTGGACGTTGAGCAGGTTAAGTTCGATCGGTTCGCTGAAATCACCGCGGTGGCTCACGACATGACGCAGGGCGCGAAGCGCGTTTTCGGATCCGTCGACGGGCACCAGGATTCTCATCTCGTGGATCCTTTCATTCGCATCATTCGGGGTCGTTCGCGGCCAGATCCACCATCGGAGCAGGCGCCTTGGCCACCTGGACCCGTGCTGCAAGCCACCTTCCTACGACCACCACCAATACTGCTCCGGCCGCCGGCGCGACGTAGTGCAGAAATCCGGCCGTGGTGTTGATCCAGTCCGCAATTGCCGAGTCGCCAACCAGCATCTCGCCCGCCACGAAACCGAGAAGCGCGCCGCCCAGTGTAATGATGACGGGAAACCGGTCCATCAACTTTAGAATGATCGCGCTTCCGAAGATGATCAGGGGAATACTGATCCCAAGGCCGATCAGCAGCAAGGGTACGTTGCCTTTGGCCGCCGCCGCCACGGCGATAACATTGTCAGGACTCATCATCAGGTCGGCGATGAGAATGATTCGAATCGCCGCCAGCATTCCGCCGGAGCGCGGATCCCCGTGCGCGCCGCCCCCATCGTCCTCGGGAACCAGCAATTTGACTCCGATCCACAACAACAGCGCGCTGCCGATGATCCTGAGCCAGGGCAGCGAGAGCACTTGCGCCGTTGCCACCGTCAGGATGACGCGCATGACGATGGCCGCCAGGCTGCCGAACACCATGGCCTTCCTCTGCTGCGCAGGCGGCAGGGAACGCGCGGCGAGCGCGATAACGACCGCGTTATCGCCCGAAAGGACGATATTCACGCCAATTATTTCAGCCAGCGCCGCCCAGGTTTGCAGGTCGGAAAACAGCATTCTTTTTCAGAGGACAGACTTGAGAAGTCTCCCCATCTCTGCGGGATTGCGAGTGACCTTGATTCCGCACTCTTCCAATACGGAAAGTTTTTCCGCCGCGGTGCCCCTGCCGCCGGAAATGATCGCCCCCGCATGGCCCATGCGCTTGCCGGGAGGAGCGGTTATGCCGGCTATGAAGCCGACGATGGGTTTCTTCATGTTCTTCCTGGCCCACAGTGCCGCGGTTTCCTCGTCTGCACCGCCGATTTCGCCAATCATCACCACCGCTTCGGTGGCGGGATCGTCGTTGAAGAGTTTGAGCACATCGAGATGTTTGAGTCCGTTGACCGGATCGCCGCCGATGCCCACCGCGGAAGACTGGCCCAGTCCAAGCTCGGTGAGCTGGCCGACCGCTTCGTAGGTAAGCGTACCGGAACGCGATACCACGCCGACCGGTCCCTTGCGATGAATATGCCCGGGCATGATGCCGATCTTGATTTCATCCGGCGTGATCACTCCCGGACAATTCGGGCCGACCAGGAGGGTCCTGCGTTTCTGCTTGCGCATGCGATCACGCACTTCGATCATGTCGCGCACCGGGATGCCCTCAGTGATGCAGATCACCACGTCGAGATCGGCCTCGACCGCTTCCCAGATCGCCGCGGCGGCGCCCGGTGGCGGCACGTAAATGACCGATGCGTTGGCGCCGGTCTGCCGCTTCGCCTCGCGTACCGAGGCGAAGATCGGAATGCCCTCGAAATCCTGTCCGGCCCTGTTCGGGTTGACCCCGGCTACAAAGCAGTGCTTTCCAATGGCGTAATCGCGGCAGGCGCGGGTGTGAAACTGTCCGGTCTTGCCGGTGATCCCCTGAGTCAGGACTTTGGTGTTCTTGTCGATCAGGATCGCCACGATCAGTTTCTCCCCGTGGCAGCCGCGACCACCTTCTGGGCAGCATCGGCCATGTTGTCGGCGGATATGACCGGCAATCCGGATTCCGCCAGGATTTTTCTGCCCAGTTCCTCGTTGGTACCCTTCATGCGCACCACCAGCGGCACGCCGAGCTTTACCTGCCGGGCAGCCTCGACCACGCCGGCGGCGATCACGTCACATTTCATGATGCCGCCGAAAATGTTGACCAGAATCGCACCAAGGTTGGGGTTGCGCAGCATCAGCTTGAACGCTTCGGTCACTTTCTCGCTGGTGGCGCCACCGCCGACGTCGAGGAAGTTGGCCGGCTCGCCGCCGAATAACTTTATGGTGTCCATGGTGGCCATCGCCAGGCCGGCGCCATTCACCAGGCAGCCGATATTGCCGTCGAGCGATATATACGAAAGCCCATGCCTGGAGGCTTCGACCTCGGCTGGATCTTCCTCGTCGAGGTCGCGCATGGCGACGATGTCCTCGTGCCGGTAGAGTGCGTTGTCGTCGAAATTCATCTTGGCGTCGAGCGCGACTACATCACCACCGCCAGTCAGAATCATCGGGTTGATTTCGGCGAGTGACGCATCGGTGTCCCAGAATGCCCTATACAGGTTCTTCAGCATCGCGCGGGCCTTGGCAACGCTGGCAGCGGGAATGCCGATGCTGCGGGCCAGACCGTCGGCCTCGGCATCAAGCAGGCCCCGCTCGGGATCGACGAACACCTTGTGGATCTTTTCGGGCGTTTGCGCGGCGACTTTCTCGATGTCCACGCCGCCTTCCGAGGACGCCATGACGCATACCGTCTGCGTGCCGCGGTCCACCACCATGCCGATATAAAGTTCCCTCGTGATGTCCGCGCCTTCCTCGATCAAGAGCCGCCGAACCTTCTGGCCCTGCTGCCCGGTCTGATGAGTCACGAGTTGCATGCCGAGGATTTTTCCGGCCCAGTCCCGCACCTCGTGGATGGATTTCGCCACTTTGACGCCGCCGCCCTTGCCGCGGCCACCGGCGTGGATCTGCGCCTTCACCACCCATATCTTGCCGCCGAGTTTCTTCGCCACGCTCACCGCTTCCACTACGCTGAAGCAGGGGTTACCGCGCGGTGTAGGAACACCGTACTTCCTGAGGATTTCTTTCGCCTGGTATTCGTGAATTTTCATTGCCGCCCTTTGCCTGAATCGGACCCGCGGCGGGCTGGCAAGCCGGATTCCCGCGCGCGCGGCGCGCGCTGGAACGGACTTCGTGAAAGTCGCAGAACAAGCCGACCCGCGGGAAAGCGCGCGAAGTATAGCGCAATGGCCCACGCCTCCACTGCGACGCGGCAACGTTCAGAAAACGGGGAAAAAACGGGGCGGGACTAACGCGGCGCCTTGCGGGCCGCCTCGGCAGCATCGTGGGCGCGCTTGAGATTCTGGTATTCCTGTTGATGCCGGGCACGCGCCTGGTCAAACTCGGCCTGTACCGCGCGCGACGCCTGGGTCGCCTGTTCCGCGTGTACCTTGGCCTCCTCGTAGGCGCGCTGCGCCTCTTCCATGCGTTTTTGCGCGGACTCCAGCTCCTTGTAAGCGGCCTGCTCCTTTTTTTCGGCGGCGCGCACCTTGCGCTCTACTGCCGTAATCTGCTCGCGCGCGTAATGGGCACGCTGCTGGGCCTGCTCAACTGTCAATATGGGCGTCTCTGCCGTCTGCGCAAACGCGGCCTGCGCAATGAACATCGACGCTACAAGCATCAAGAATCTTGTCATTTCACTCCCGCGCGCGAGGTGGCTGCGTTTCGACCGGTACCGTGTGGCACTGGTGCCGGCAGCAGGAATCGAACCCGCGACCTTTTGATTACAAATCAACTGCTCTACCAACTGAGCTATGCCGGCTTGCGCCGCATTATAGGCCCGGCATTGGCACCACGAAACCGCGCCAGCCCGACTATTTGATCACTTGCAGTCGCGGTCGGCGGCCTGCCGGCGGCCTGGGACGATGGTCGTCAGGGGAACCGGTACGGGTTTTCAGCGGCGCAACCACCGGGGCGGGCAGCGACGGGGACGTCTGGAACGCCAGGCCATGCCCGGTTTCCTTGGCGAAGATTCCGGCCACCGCGATGATCGGGACCGAAATCTCGCGCGAAGTGCCGCCGAAACGCGCCGAGAATTGGATCAGGTCGTTGCCGATTTTCAGATTGTGGGTTGCGTCGGCGCTTACGTTGAGCACGATCTCCCCGTTCTTGACGTACTCGGTCGGGACCTTGGTGGTCTCGTCCACCTTGACCGCGATGTAAGGAGTCAGCCCGTTGTCGCAGCACCACTCGTAGATCGCGCGGATCAGGTAAGGGGTGGTCGCCGTTTCCTTCACTTGCGCATCACCTTTTCGGAAGCCGTGAGCGCCTCGATGAAAGCGGGGCGGCTGAACAGCCGCTCGGCGTACTTCATCAGAGGTGCGGCCTGCTTGGGCAGCTGGATGCCGTAAAAATCCAGTCGCCACAGCAGCGGCGCGATCGCCACGTCCAGCATCGAGAACTCCTCGCCGAGCATGTACTTCTGCTTGACGAACACAGGGGCGATCTGCGTCAGGTTGTCGCGGATGATCTGGCGCGCCTTCTCGGCCTGCTTCTGGGTACCGCCTTCGATCGCATCGACGTTGGAAAACAGCTCGTTTTCGAAACGGAACAGGAACAACCGCGCGCGCGCGCGCATCACCGGATCGGCCGGCATCAGTTGCGGATGCGGGAAGCGATCGTCGATGTACTCATTGATGATGTTCGACTCGTACAGGATCAGATCGCGTTCCACCAGCACCGGGGTGCGGTTGTACGGGTTCATCACCGCGAGGTCCTCCGGCTTGTTGTAGAGATCCACGTCGATGATCTGAAAATCCATGCCTTTTTCGTAAAGGACGATGCGGCAGCGTTGGCTGAATGGGCAGGTGGTACCCGAATAAAGGGTCATCATGGGCCGTTACCTAGGACAATTGGTGGTCAATGCACGTCTTTCCAGTACTCTGTCTTGAGCAGCCAACTGAGCACCAGCAGGAGCGACAGGAAGAACAACACGACGATGCCGATCTGGACGCGCCGACTTTGTGCCGGCTCGCCCATGTAGGAAAGGTAGTTCACGAGATCGCGCGCGAGCTTGTCGTACTCCGGCGGCGAAAGGACTCCCGGCGATTCCAGCACCAGCTTCCTGTGCTCGACCTTGTGCCCGCCGCGTTCCTCGATCTCGGATTTCAGTACCTGCGTGCCCTGAAGCTGCCAGAGCACGTGCGGCATCCCGACATCCGGGAAGGCCAGATTGTTCCAGCCAGTCACGTGTGCGCTGTCGCGGTAGAAGCTGCGCATATAGGTGTAAAGCCAGTCCACGCCGCGCGATCGGGCGATCACGGAAAGATCCGGCGGCTCGACGCCGAACCATCCCCTTTGATCTTTCCTGGACGCGGCGATGATCATTGGGTCACCGACCTTCTCGCCCGTGAACAACAGGTTGTCCTTGATTTGCTGCTCGGTCAGCCCGAGGTCCATCAGGCGGTTGTAGCGCATCGCAGTCGCGGAGTGGCAGTTCAGGCAATAGTTGACGAATACCTTTGCGCCGCGCTGGATCGACAGCACGTCGCCGGAATCGATGTTGGCGCGATCGAGCCGGATGTCCCCGACTGCGGCATGGACCGCGGCCGGCGCGAAGAGCAACGCGACAATGAATCTTCTCACCATGTCACCCTCTCAGGCTCCGGCTTGGTCTTGTCGATCTTGGTGTACCAGGGCATCAGCAGGAAGAACAGGAAATAAATGATCGTGAAAATGCGCGCCACCACGGTAGCGCGGTCCGCGCCGCCCAACCAGCCGCCGAACTGACCCCAGACATTGGTCGGCACGGTGCCGAGATAGCCCAGCACCAGGAACGAAATCACGAACAGCGCGAGCGCGGTCTTGTACACCGCCCCCCGGTAGCGGATCGATTTGACCGCGCCGCGATCCAGCCACGGCAGGAACAAGAAGATCATCGCCGCAAGCCCCATTGCCAACACGCCCGGAAACACCGAGCCGAACAACGGCGGCGCGGCGCGCAGCATCGAATAGAACGGGGTGAAATACCACAGCGGTGCGATGTGGGCCGGGGTCTTGAGCGGGTCGGCGGGCACGAAATTGTTGTGCTCGAGGAAGTAGCCGCCCATCTCCGGCGCGAAGAACACGATGGCGCTGAACACCATCAGAAACACCACCACGCCGAAGATGTCCTTCACCACGTAATAGGGGTGGAAGGGAATGCCGTCGAGCGGGATTCCGGTCTTCGGATCTTTCTTTTTCTTGATTTCGATGCCGTCCGGATTATTGGAGCCGACCTCGTGCAGCGCCACCAGGTGCGCGGCGACCAGTCCCAGCAGCACCAGTGGGATCGCGATCACGTGGAAGGCGAAGAAACGGTTCAGCGTCGCATCGGAAATCACGTAGTCGCCGCGGACCCACACCGCCAGATCCGGACCCACGAAGGGGATGGCCGCGAACAGGTTGACGATCACCTGTGCGCCCCAGTAGGACATCTGGCCCCAGGGCAGCAGGTAGCCGAAGAAGGTCTCTGCCATCAGGCACAGGTAGATCAGCACGCCCAGCAGCCACAGCAACTCGCGTGGCTTGCGGTAGGAACCGTAAATCAGGCCGCGAAACATGTGCAGGTAAACCACCACGAAGAACAAAGACGACCCGGTGGAATGCATGTAGCGTATCGCCCATCCAAAGTCGACGTCGCGCATGATGTACTCGACCGAAGCGAAGGCCTGCGCGGAATCAGGCTTGTAGTGCATGGTGAGGAAAATGCCGGTGACGATCTGCATTACCAGCACCAGCATCGACAACGAGCCGAAGTAGAACCAGAAGTTGAAGTTCTTCGGCGCGTAATACTCGGAAAGGTGCGCCCTCCAGGTCGCCGTAAGCGGAAAGCGCGCATCGATCCAGTGGAGCAACGCCGTCATCTTGCCCATCGCGTCATGCTCCTTTGCTGTCTTCACCAATGAGCAGACGCGTGTCGCTCAGGTAGGTATAGGGGGGAACCTGGAGATTCGTGGGGGCCGGCACGCCCTTGTAGACGCGGCCGGCGAGATCGAACTTGGAACCGTGACAGGGGCAGAAAAATCCGCCCGGCCATTCCTCGCCCAGGCCGCTTTCACCGCCGGGAGCAAGTTTCTGCGACGGCGAACAGCCGAGGTGAGTGCAGATGCCCACCAGCACCAGATACTCGGGCTTGATCGAGCGGGCCTCATTCCTTGCATAATCCGGTTGCATCTGCATGGAAGAACGGGGATCGGCCACCACACTGTCGAGCTTGTGCAGGCTGTCAATCATTTCCCTGGTGCGGTGGACCACCCACACCGGCTGGCCGCGCCACTCCACCGTCACAATCATCCCCGGCTCGACCTTGGAAAGATCCACTTCAACGGGTGCGCCGGCAGCCCTCGCCCGCGCGCTCGGGTTCATGCTCGCCACGAAGGGCAGAGCCACAGCGACACCCGCCACGCTGCCGGCAACGCTGGTGGCGGCTAAGAGAAAGCGCCGCTTGCGGCGATCTACGATGCTGTCAGCCATGTTCCGGTCGTCCAAGTTTCAAAAGCGTTGCATTTTACAGTAGGTGCGTGGGTAAATTACACTCCATGTTGCCTAAGTCCATGTAAATTATTAAGAAATAGGCCACCGGGACTCCGGGCAGAATTTGCGGCTATGCCTCCGGATAATCTGCCCAGGCAGCCTTGTTTGCGCGCGCAATCGCCGCCTCGGCTGGTACCATCTGCGCCTCGCTGTCAGGGGCAGTGGATGAGAGCGCAAACCGGTTGCAAGCGGCTTCGAGGGCGACGATGAAAGTCAGGGTGAAGTGGATCGAGAACGCTGCATTCCTCGGTGTGACCGAGAGCGGGCATGAAATGGTGATGGACGGTGCGGCGGAGGGTGGCGGCCGCAATCTCGGGCCGCGGCCGATGGAAACGGTGCTTGCCGGCACCGGCGGTTGTACTGCTTATGACGTGGTGTCGATCCTGAAGAAGGCACGCCAGGACATCAGCGATTGCGTGCTGGAGGTCGACGCCGAACGCGCCCCCACGGACCCGAAGGTGTTCACGCGCATCCACTTTCACTTCGTGATTAGCGGACGCAACGTCAAGCGCGAACACGTCGAGCGCGCCATTCATCTCTCGGCGGAAAAGTATTGCTCCGCATCGATCATGCTCGGCAAGACCGCCGAGATCACCCACGATTTCGAGATAATCGAGCTCTGAGACCGGGGATCAAACCCGGTAGGCCGACACTGTCATCAGCCGTGAGGAAATCCGCATCGCCAGCTTGACCGGCTCCGGCAGCTGCTCGGCGCCATGGGCCAGCGCCGTATCCGCATGGCGTGCCTCGTCTTCCTTCATCTGCGCGACGATGGCGCGGCTTTTTTCGTCCTGGGCCGGCAACTGCTCGAGATGGCCGTCGAGATGTCCTTCGACCTGGCGCTCGGTCTCGGTCAGGAATCCCATGTTCCACTTATCCCCGAGCAAACCCGTGAGCGCGCCGATGGCGAATGAACCGGCGTAGAAAAACGGGTTAAGGACGCTCACCCGCCCTCCCAGTTCGCCGATGCGCTGTGCGGTCCAGGCCAGGTGCTCGGTCTCTTCCGCCGCCGCGCTTTCGAGGGTTTTCCTGATTTCATCGTCGCGCACGGTCAGCACCTGTCCTTGATACAGCGCCTGCGCGCACACTTCACCACTGTGGTTCACCCGCATTAGAGCCGCCGCGTGACGTTTTTCCGCCGCGCTTAGCTCCGGGTTGGGCAGATTTTCCCCGGGTACCGGTCGCAGCGAAACAGCGGGCCCGCACAATGTGCGCAGCGCACGATCGAATCCGATAATCAGGCGGTCGATATCCGTTATCACCGGTCGCTCACTTCTTTCGCATGAAGAACAGGAACAGGCCGTCGGTCTCGGTCGAGGACAGCAAATGGTTCCCGGTCTGTTTAGAGAACGCCTGGAAATCTCGCACCGAACCCGGGTCGGTGGCGAGAACCTTGAGCACCTGGCCGGAACTCATGTCGTTGAGCGATTTCTTGGTGCGCAGGATCGGTAACGGGCAGTTGAGCCCGCGCGCGTCAAGTTCGCGATCGAAGTGAATTTCGGTTTCCATCTCGGGCCCCTGCATCGTCGTTTGTGCCGTTCAACCCTGCGCGGCAACCGGCATGCCCTTGCTGACCCATGCATTGATGCCGCCCGCAAGGTTATAGACTTCCTGCCAACCCTTGGCGCTCAGAAAAGCGCATGCCTGCGCGGAACGCGCTCCTGACTGGCAGTAGAACACTACCGCGCGCGCGCGGTCGATCTCCTCGAACCGGGCCGTCAGGAGGTGCAACGGGATGTGCCGCGCGCCAGGAATGACGCCGCGGCTGACCTCCTGGTCGGTGCGCACGTCCACTAGCACGACATCGCCGCGCCGTTTCATGTCCTGCAAGTGCAGCGGATCGATGGCGGCAAGGTTGCTCATGCGGGTAAAGGGCGGGAACGCCCGGAATGATACCGCTTTGCCGCGATCCTCAGAAGATGCTGATGTTGCGGTCGAGCAGCAGTTGCGACAAACGCGTATTTGCGGCTTCCAGCCTTCCCACGAGGAGCTCGAGGAAAGCCGCATTAAAGGCGTGCTTGCAACTCTCGGTCGCCTGTGCAAGCGAAGCGGCGCCGACCTCGATGATAATGATGTCGTTGACCGAAGTAACACTCGCGGTGCGCTGGAACAGGCGCTTGCCGAGGTAGGCCATTTCCCCGAAACACTCGCCCGTGCGCAGAATGTTGAGCAGTTTGCCCTGCTTGGTGATCTTGACCTCGCCTGCGGCGATGACGTAGAACGCGGTGCCGACGTCGCCTTCCTTGATGACGGAACTGTTTGGGGAATAGCGCGCCCAATTGGAGATGCGCAACACCTGCCACAGATCAACGTCGGAAAAAGTCCTGAAAAATTCGAGCTGCCGCAGCGTATTGAACTTTTCCGTCTCCGGAACGACTTCCTCCGGTTTCTGCAGGTTGTTGAAGGTGTCGGCCAGCGCCTGGGCAAATTCTTCCCAGGTCTGGAATCGCTTGGCAATCTCCTTCTCCAGCGCGCGCCGCACGATGGCGTCTACGGCGGCAGGAATCTCCGGGCGCAGCATGCTTGGCGGCGACACATCGACGTGAATGATCTGATAGACCATGCTGTAGTTGTTGCTGGCCTTGAACGGCAGCGCCCCGGTGAGCAGCTGGTACATCACCACGCCCAGCGAAAAGATGTCGGTCTGGTGATTGAGCGCAGATTCCTGCAATTGCTCCGGCGACATGTACGCAGGCGAGCCGATTCCGGATACCTGCGTGGTCTCGGCTGCGATCGTGAGCGCGGCGCCGAAATCGGATATCTTGATGCCGGTCTCGCCGGTGAGCAGAATGTTCGCCGGCTTGATGTCGCGGTGAATGATGCCGTGGCGATGCGCGTAATCGAGCGCCTTGCAACACTTGAAAATGATTTCGATCACGCGCCCGACAGGCAGCAGGGATTCGGGCAGCGTAAAAGGCTCGAGGGTGCCGCCCTCGACATATTCCATCACCAGATAGCTGCCCTGCTCGTCGGCGACCGCATCGAAGATGGAAACGATGTGGGGATGGGAAAGCTTCCCGGCGAGCGATGCCTCCGTCAGAAACAGCTTGTGAAAGCGCTTGCCGTAGTCCTTGTCGCCGAGGGCATCAGAGCGCACCAGCTTGATCGCGACCTGGCGATTGGCAAATGCGTCGTTGGCCAGATAGACCGCACTGGTCGCGCCCCTGCCGAGCTCCCTGATGATTTCGTATTTGCCGATCTTTTCCATGATCGCTGTGCCGGAACCCCTCGCAGCCGAGCGGGCATACCTCGATATGATAGGAATTTCAAAGCTATAAGGCGAGGTTTTTGGGTAAATTCAAGGCGACGGTCAGAGCCGCGGACGATTGCGGGCGATTACTTTAGGGCGCCGTACGCACCCCGGAAGGCGCTCCAAACAACGACTCAGGGACGGCGCCGGCCTTCAGTGTCAATCGCCACCAGCTCCTTGAGTCGCGCCTCGACGCTGGATTTCTGGTAGAAGTCGCCGTCGCCGGCGCGCTGCGCGAGTTGCAGTTGTTCGATCGCGGCGGGAAGGTTTCCGCGCAGCACGTAGGCCTCAGCCTGCGCGCGGTGCTGCAGCAAGCGCTTTCCCAGTGCGGTATAGCCGCGCGACTGCAGCTCGTAAAGACGCGCGTCAGGGGACCGGGTCTCCAACCTGCCCGATAGGAAGTCCACCGCTTCCGCCGCGCGCGCGGCATCGAGCAGGGCGCTGGCGTAACCGTAAATCAGCGCGTGGCGGCTGGGGTGGGCACGCAGTCCATCGCGATAGGCCGCAAGCCCCTTCTCGAGCTCGCCGGTGCCGATCAGGGTTTGCGCAGTCAATGCGTCGATCATCGGGCTTTTTGCCTTGAGGCCCTGCAACAGGGCGACCTCCTTTCTCGCTCGCTGGAAGTCGCCCGCACGCAAAAGCGCCACGACCAGGCCGTAGCGCGGCGCCGCCTCGCTGGTGTATTTTCGGCTGGACAACATTTCGTCGAAGTTCGCGACCGCCACGCGCGGATTACCATCAAGGGCTGTCAACCGCGCGCGCACGAGGTGAAACTCCAGACTATCCGGCACCTGTTTGAACGGGACATCCTGGATGCGATTCTGGATGTCCGCAATCCGCTCGTAAGTAAGCGGGTGCGTGCGCAGATAGGCCGGCGCGCCGGTCTCATATACGCGCGTGGCCTTTTGCAGGCGCTCGAAGAACACGGGCATTGCGTGCACGTCGAAGGCGGACTTCTCCATGATCTGTAGACCGATGCGGTCGGCCTCGCGTTCATGCTCGCGGGTAAAGTTCAGAGCGGACTGGATCGAGCCGGCCTGCGCTGCCGCGATCGCCGCCGCGGAAACCTCGGGATTCGAGCGCGCCGCGAGAATCGCCACCGCGAGCGCAGCCATTGACGCGAGTCCGGCACGCTGTTGTGCAGCGACCATGCGGGCAAGGTGGTGCTGGGTGACGTGCGCGATTTCGTGCGAGAGTACGCTGGCGAATTCGGATTCGCTCTGCGCGCTGAGCAATAAGCCCGAGTGCACGCCGATGAATCCGCCCGGCAAGGCAAATGCGTTGACGGAGTGATCGGCGATGCCGAAGAACTCGAACGGGCCCGCCGGATCCATGCTGTTGCCGACCAGCCGGTAGCCAATGGCATTCAGGTAATCGGCAATATCGGCATCATCGATGTAAGCGGCGTTGGCGCGAATCTGACTCATGATACCCTCGCCGAGCTTGCGCTCCTGGGCGGGGGACAGCGCGCCTTGCGAAACATCGCCCAGGTCGGGCAATTCGTCGGCACGAGCAAATGCGGCGGCCAGCAGGACGACAGCGATCACTGAGCGAAATTTCATGGTGCTATGATAACGCCACCTTCCATCAAGTTCCTCGGTCGCGTGAAGGCCGCAGACGAAGCAGACGGAATCCACCTTGACCGAACTTACACATTTCGATTCCGGCGGTAAGGCGCACATGGTCGACGTCTCGGAAAAACAGGAAACCCACCGAGTCGCAGTGGCCGCCGGTAGGATTTTCATGCGTGCCGAAACGCTGCAGAGGATCGTCGAAGTTGACACGGCCAAGGGTGATGTCCTCGGCGTGGCACGAATCGCGGCGATCCAGGGCTCGAAGCGCACATCGGAATTGATCCCGCTGTGCCACCCGATCGCGCTGACCAAGGTCAGCGTCGATTTCGAGGTACATCGCGACGAGAATTCGGTGGAATGCATCGCGGTTGCCGAGACTGTCGGGCGCACGGGCGTGGAAATGGAGGCGCTCACTGCGGTCAGCGTCGGACTACTCACGGTCTACGACATGTGCAAGTCCATGGACCGGGGCATGCGCATCGAAGGCGTCGGGCTGCGCGAAAAGCGCGGCGGCAAGTCCGGACACTGGGTTGCAGGCACCGGCGGCACGTGAGTTTGCGAGGCCCGGCGCATTCCAGATTGGTATTGGCTGGAGAGCACGGTCGCGGCGCCCCGTGTCCCCGGCTGGTTGCTGTTCTTCTCGTCAGCAGCGCGTTTCTTCTTACGATGTCGCAGGCCCGGGCAGACGAGGCGCCGAATGTCGCCGCGGGAAGGCAGCTCGCCTTTGAGGTCGCCAAAGGCAACTGCCTCGCCTGTCACAAGTTCCCGGGGGATTCCAGTGCGAATACGCTGGCGAACATCGGGCCGCCTCTGCTGGCGATTCGCTCCAGGTTTCCGGACCGCGCACAGCTGCGCCGCCGCCTCTGGGATGCGACGCAGACCAATCCGAACACGGTGATGCCGCCGTTCGGCAAGCACAGAATCCTGAGCAGCGACGAAATCGAACTGATCATCGATTACCTGTATACGCAGTGAAGCGCCAAACAATGGAAAGCATGAAAGTTCGGACGATGCGCAGGGCTGCGCTGCGGGCATTCGCGGTGGCGATAGCAACGGCGATGCTGCGGCCGCTTGAACTGCTGGCGGCCTTGTGGAACAAGGCCGCATTCGACGCCAGGTCAGTCGCCGACGCGCTGAAAGGCATAGGCGTCACCGCGACGGAAGAAAGCGACAAGATACTATTGAAGGCACCGGAAATCGCGGAGAACGGAGCCCTCGTTCCGCTGGAGATCGTCAGCCAGATACCTGAGACTCAGGCTATCTACATACTGGTGGACAAGAATCCGCAACCGCTCACCGCCATATTCGAGTTTACCAATGGAGCAGAAGCATTCGTCGCTACCAGGATAAAGATGAAAGAATCGTCGGGGATACGGATCGTGGCCAGAGCGGGCGGCAAGTTCTACGCCACGATGCGCGAAGTCAAGGTCACGATCGGCGGCTGCGGCGCCTGAGTTCCACATCGGGAAAGGGGAACGGCAGATGGCCGATTCGATGAAAATTCGTGCGCAGCTTCAGGGCGACGTGGCTGACGTGAAGATATTGATATTCCATCCGATGGAGACTGGCCTGCGCAATGACGGCGTCACCGGTCAGGTGGTGCCGATGCATTTCATTCGGACTCTCACTGCCACGCACAACGGCAGGACCGTGCTCGAGGCGCAGTGGAGCCAGGCGGTGTCAAAGAATCCGTTCCTGAACTTTCGCGTGCGTGGAGCGAAACCAGGCGACATGATCATGGTGGGCTGGGTGGACAATCGCGGCGATAAGGCGAGCATAGAGGCCACACTCAAGTGAATTCGCCAGTGTGAACACAGGCCCGCTAGTGAAAAGAATTCTTCTGGGGATTACCCTGCTCTTGCCGGCATGCTCGTGGGTCGCACAGGCTGTCGCCGGCCCGGAAGAGGATCGCGCGTCCATGGTCGGCCTTTTCAAGGGCAAGTTCCCCGGACTTGCGTTAGAGGAGTATGTCAACGGCGCCCTGATGCTGAGCCCGGACGCCAAGGCGCAGTTCGACAGCATCATGGAGTTCCCGCCTTTCCAGGGGGAGATCGACAAAGGCAGGATGCTGTGGGCGAAGCCGTTCGCGAACGGCCGGACTTTCTCCGGCTGCTTTCCCAACGGCGGTCGCAATATCGCGGGAAACTTTCCTTATTCCGACGCGGCGTCAGACAGGGTCGTCACCTTCGAGATGGCGATCAACCGTTGTCTGCGTAAGAACGGCGAGCGTGAGTTCGAATATGCAGACAGGGAAACGATGGGGATATTGACCGCATATGCACGCACGCTCTCGGACGGAATGCGTGTGAATGTCGTGGTGGACGGCCCGGCTGCGCAACGGCGCTACCAGGCCGGGCGCTCTTTCTACTTCCGCCGCATCGGCCAACTCAATCTCGCCTGCGCCTCCTGTCATGTCACCTACGCCGGCAACCATTTCCGCGACGAGATCATTTCGCCGGCCATCGGGCAGACAACGCACTTCCCGGTATTTCGCGCCGGGGACGACCTGCACACGCTGCACATGCGCTACCGGCGCTGCATGGAAGCGATGCGCGCGGTTCCGTTTCCCGCCGGAAGCCGCGAATTCAACGACCTGGAGTATTTCCACTCTTATCTGAGCAACGGCCTGCCGATGCGCTCGTCGGTGTATCGCAAGTAGGCCGCACGACGCTGCACTGCTTGGCGCACGGGCGCCCCCGCTACCAGTCCGCGAAGCGTCCGTATTGCCAGAAATGCGGATAGCGCAGCTGGAGATTACCGGGCATGGGCTGAACGACATCCACGTACTCGATAGCAAGTATCGCCGTCGTGCACATTGCCAGCATGGCAACGCCGACTAGTGCCAGTCTCTCTGAACGCCGGCCACCGGCGTCACGTTCGTCCCACGGCGCCGTTGCCTGAGTCCGCCCCACCAGCCAGCCGGAGATCACGCACAGAAGGATCTGGCTGTGCGGCATGATGAGGTTGCCGCTGAACAGTGAATCCACCAGCCCCGTCACCAGCGCCGCGCACAGACTCGCGGTCACCGGACTCGCGGGCGTTTGCGCTCGCAGCGCTCTGACAGCGAACAGCAGCAACAACATGCACAGGGCAACGCCGGCGACGCCAGCGAGGACCCCGTACTCGGAAAGCAGTTGCAGAGGTGAATTGTGCGGATGCGCGTTCTTCACCCGCACCTGGTTCAAACCCCACTGGCCGGGCCCGATGCCGAGCAATGGATGCGCGCCGAGCATTTTCAGCGATACCGACGCCATCGCCATCCTGTCGGTGTCGCTCTGCGAACCGAATTCGACGACTGCGCTTGCACCGGGAACCGGGGCCGCACCGGGTGCGCTGGCAATGAACTGGTAGAAAAGAAGGTAGATCAACACCCCCGAAACGACCAGCATGGCCTGTTGGCCCAGCCAGGCAGTTCGCCCCTTTCGCGTGAATGAAAGTACCGTGATCGTGCCCGCCACCGCGCCCACCCATACGGCGCGCGAACCGACCATCCATTGAAGCGCCCAGAAATTTGCCGCGACGAAATAGACGACGATCCGCCACGTGCGGGTCATCCCCGGCAGCGCCGCGGCAAGCGGGATCAAGAACAGCGCATAGGCCTGATACTGACTGAAGAATCGCACATTGGCGAAATCCAGGAAGGGGCTGACCCATGGGAACTGCTTGCCTTCGAGCAGAAAGGAAACTTGGGTTACCCAGAATTCGACGCTCACCAGAGCGGCGCCGCAGGCAATCGCGACCGCGAACACGGACTCCGCCTTTTCCTTGAGGCCCCGCACGGCAGCGCTGACAAACAGGAACAGGAGCACCAGTTGTGCGACGAGGGCGATTTCCAACGCACCCAGATGAGGGGCGCCAGAGAACGTGGCGCTCAAAGCGCCGCCGGCAATCATGGCGGCGACTAACAACCTGGGCACATTTCCCAGGGCAAACCATGCGCCGGCAACCGCGTCGCGCACAGCGGGCAGGACCAGAGACAGCACCACCAGCGCAAGAACGCCCAGTTGAAGCAAGCGTGCGTTATCGTACATGCGCGCCGCGATCGCGGGATACCACACCGGCGCGATGGCGAGGTACAGGCAAATGGGCAGGATCGCGAGCGTCAGCGCCTTGCTTCGACTGCTTTCTTGCATGATTGAGAAGGACTCCGGTTATGGTTCATCCGCGGCTGACCCGCAACTGAGCTCGTGCCGCACTCGATGATGCAATTTGCCGACCCGCCCCGGACCTCCGGCACTTCGCGCCGGGCAATCCGGGAATTGGCGAAAACCTGCGGCAGTTGAACCGAGCACATTCTAACCGTCGCCGCATTGCGCAAAAAAAGAGGGTGCCGAAGCACCCTCTCTTTCCACGGCCGCGGGTTACGCGGCCGCGAAGTCATACTGCAACAACGTCTCGCTTAGCTCTGGCTTTCGGCGTGGCCGCCGATGCTGGTAAGGGCAGCACGGCAGGAACCAGGCAGGAACTTGTCGATCGGCGGAGCAGCGTTTGCCGGATCCGGACCGCATTCCCAACGCGCGATGGCATCGCCAACTACCGGCGCGACCACTGCGCCTGTGGATGACGAAGAAGGCTGCAGGATGATCGCCTTGGTGTTCAGGTCGTTGTTTATACGGTTCACGACGACCCGAATTTCGCCGGCGGTGTTGGTCTGGATCTCGTCCACATACTTGGAGACCGGGTTTGCGTTGAGAACAGTCGACTCGCAACCCCATTGGCCGGCGCCGGGCAGGACAGTAGCAGACTGCACGGTCTCGGTAACGCTGGTACGGCACGCCGAGGCCGCCAGAATTGCCTCGGACATCTTGGCGCGGGCGGTGTAGTCCTGGTACGCCGGCAGCGCAACCGCCGCCAGAATACCGATGATCGCCACCACGATCATCAGTTCGATAAGGGTAAAACCCTTTTGTACGGCCTTCATGGTTTACTCCTTGATGGTTGATTAAGAAACACACCTGGAAACCGTGTGTTCGACTTCACTAGCGCAATCCCCGTGCCAACCCGCATGAAGCCTCGCCAGGAACCGTCCAGGGGGTCGTCGAAACGTCAATATTTACCCAATAACACATGCACTTACAGTTTCTCCCTATAACCCTTTGTCATCCCCACAATCTTGGCCTTCGGTAAGCGGATTAGAACCTCCGGTGTTCGCCAGACTTGCGGCCGCTACGCCTAAATCCGAGCACCGGGCAGTATCTGACGCAGTTCGTCACCGTGACACGTAACCAGGAACGGTTGATACGTCGACCTTATCAACCTGCTCCGGATCGAGAAACCGTTCGGCGTACTTCAGATACACCTTCTTCTGCACGAACACGTCGAACAAGTCCGGGTCGATGTGGCCGTTTAACTTGAACTTGCCGAGGATGTGCAGCGACTCGGTCAACGTCTTGCCCTTCTTGTAGGGGCGATCCTTCGCGGTCAAAGCCTCGAAGATGTCCGCGATCCCCATTATTCTCGCCTGCACCGACATCTGCTGGCGGGTCAGCCCCCGAGGGTAACCCTTGCCGTCCATGCGCTCGTGATGTCCCCCGGCATACTCGGGCACGTTTTTCAGATGTTTCGGCCACGGTAGCGACTCGAGCATCTTGATGGTCACCTCGATGTGGTGGTTGATGATCTGCCGTTCTTCCTGGGTCAGGGTGCCGGAGCGGATGGTCAGGTTCCTGAGCTCATCGGCAGTGAGGAACTCCACCTCGTTGCCATCGACATCGCGCCAGCGATAGGTCCTGGCGATCTCGCGCACGCGTTCCTGATCTTCTTCGCGCATCGCCTCCGCACCGAAATTGCAAAACCGCAGGAACTGGCGGTCCTCGTTTATTTGCCGCAGCCGTACCCTCAAATCGCGCTCGACTCTTTCCCATTCGCCGCCGGGGTTGCCGCTGGCAGCCAGTTTGGCTCTGAGCACGGCGATCTCGGCATCGCGCTTGACAACTTCAAAGCGCGTGTCGATCAACCCGATGCGGTCGAATATGGTTTGCAGTTTGGTGGCCTTGTCCACGACGTGCACCGGAGTGGTCACCTTGCCGCAGTCGTGAAGCAGCCCGGCGATCTTCAGTTCGTAGCGTTCCTTGTCCGACATGGTGAAATCGGCGAGTGGGCCTTCGTCGATGTCGTTGACGGCTTCTGCGAGCATCATCGTGAGCGTCGGCACCCGCTGGCAGTGTCCGCCGGTGTAAGGCGACTTGTCGTCGATGGCAGCGTTGATCAGGTTGATAAAGGATTCGAACAGGGATTCCAGCTGGTCGATGAGCTGGCGGTTGGTGAGCGCCACCGCGGCCTGCGAGGCCAGCGACTCGGCCAGGTGCTGGTCGGCCTCGGAGAACGGGACGATTTTGCCGGTTACACGATCCTTGGCATTGATCAACTGCAGCACACCGATGATCTCGTCTTCGTGGTTCTTCATCGGCACCGTGAGGAACGATTTGGAGCGATAGCCCGTCTTCTTGTCGAAGTTCTTGGTGCCTGTGAAGTCGAAGCCTTCGGCCGCGTAGGCGTCGGCGATGTTGACGGTTTCATCGCGCAGCACCGAATACGCCACTACCATGGAATTGTTGGGGTTACCGTCGTCGTCGAATAGCCGGACCGGGTAGAACGGGACTTCCACGCCGGTGGTTCCCCCCATGGCGATGCTCAGTGAATCTGTGCGAAGTATTTCGAAGTGGACGAGCTTTTTATCCGCATCCACGCGGTAGAGAGTACCGCCGTCGCTATTGGTGATTTTCTTGGCTGCAACCAGAATCGCTTCCAGAAGACGGTTCGTGTCCTTCTGGTTGGAAAGAGAAATCCCGACCTGGTTCAACTCTTCCAGGCGTCGGAAGAGTTCGGACGAGGTCGGTTCGCTCATGGAAGGTTGATCTCGCGTAAAGACTGCCCGGTTCGGTCGCGGCCGCCTACTTGATGCAGACGGCCCGGACCTGATGCATGTCGGTAATGCCCTGCAGGACCTTCTCGATGCCGTCCTGTTTCAGCGTCCGCATGCCTTCGGCAAGCGCCGTGGCAACGATTTCCGCCACCCGCGAGTGCTCCTGGATGTGCTTCTTGACGGTATCGGTACCCACCAGCAGCTCGTGAAGGCCAACCCGGCCCTTGTAGCCGGTGCCGCCGCAGACGTCGCATCCCACCGGCGTGTACAACTTGAATTGTCCCTTTTCGTCGGCAAACTGCTTGGCCCAATCGCGGTAAATCCCTTCGTACGCGGTCTTGGGGTCGCGCTTCCATTGCTCGGTGTTCTTCAGCTCGATGCAGAATTCCTCGAGAATCCCCTTGAGTTCTTCCTGCGTGGCCGCGTGAGGGGTCTTGCACTTGGAGCACAGCCGCTTGGCCAAGCGTTGCGCCAGTACCCCGAGCAATGCATCGGCAAAATTGAACGGGTCCATCCCCATGTCGAGCAGGCGGACGATCGACTCCGGCGCGCTGTTGGTGTGCAGCGTGGCGAATACCAGGTGGCCGGTGAGAGAAGCCTCGATGCCTGTCGAGGTCGTCTCCTTGTCGCGCATTTCACCCACCATGATGATGTCGGGATCGGCGCGCAGAAACGCCCTCATCGCGACCGCGAAGGTCAGCCCGGCCTTGACGTTCATCTGTACCTGGCGCAGGCCCTTCTGGGTGATTTCAACCGGATCCTCGGCGGTCCAGATCTTGGTCTCCGGCGTATTCAGATAACCGAGCACCGAATGCAGCGTAGTGGTCTTGCCTGAACCGGTCGGGCCGCACACGAAGAACAGGCCGTAAGGCTTGCTGACCACGTCCTTCAACGTGCCGAGATTGCGCTCCGACACTCCCAGTTTGTCGAGCGGGATCGGCTCGCCCGCGGCGAGAATACGCATCACGATGTCTTCGACGCCGCCGGCTGAAGGAATGGTCGCCACCCGCAGTTCAATGTCGAGGGGACCGAATTTCTTGAACTTGATCTTGCCGTCCTGGGGTTTGCGTTTCTCCGAGATGTCGAGATCGCACATGATCTTCAGGCGCGCGGCGATGGCATTGCGGTAGCTCGCCGGCACCGATATATACGGTTGCAGCGTGCCGTCCTTGCGGAAGCGGACTTCGGTCTTGCCTTTTCCCGGGTAGGGCTCGATGTGAATGTCGGAAGCCCCCTGGTGATACGCGTCGACGATGATCTTGTTTACCAGTTTCACCAGTTCGTTGTCCTGCGCCAGGGATGCGTCATCGGTTCCGCCTCCGGCCCCACCCTCCTCATCGCCCTCGTCGTCCATGGTGGAGAGCAGTTCGGTGATGTTGGAGTTGTCACCCATGGCTTCGGCGCCGAAGAACTGATCCAGCGTGGCGTTGAATTCGCGCCGGGTGCAGACTTTGAAGACCACCTTGTGCTTGGGAAAGATGTTGCCCACCACCTTCGAGGCACGCACTTTGTCCGGGTCGGTAGTAAGCACGATGAGCCCTTCCTTCACGTCTTCGATCGGCACCCAAAAGCTGCTCTGGACGAAATCGCGCTTCAAGTTCTTGAGCAGGTCCATGGGCTTGATCCGGTCCTGCTTGAACGCTTCGTAGGGCACGCGGAAGAACTGGGACAGCGCTTCGCCGATCGCTGGCGACTTGACCTGGAACTCGTCGATCAGAACATCCTCGATGTCGAGGTTCTTGCGCCTGGCGGAACGGGTTGCGAGTTCCATTTCTTCTGCGGAAAGCACGGCGTTGGTGACCATATGGTCGTACTTTCCGCGCAGCATTGCCGTCGGGCGGCTGCGCTGCTTCAGTGCAATGGCCAGAGTTTCACCGAGGTGCGTCGCGCCTTCCTCCGCGACGGTGGAAAAAGGCTGGCCACTCTTGGTGTTGATCACCTGAACGACGCCGATCAGTTCGTTGCCGGGGCCATCTGTTACCGGCACCACCAGCATCTGCTTGGTGCGGTATCCGGTGCGACGGTCCACTTCCTTGAGGAATTTGAGTTGAGCGTTGTGGCCGCGCAGTTCGTTGTCGTCATAGACATCGCGGATGTTGATGACCCTCTTAGACTGCGCGACGAAGCCGGCGATGCTCTGCTCGTTGATCGGCAGCTTCAGGTCCTTGAAAGATGACAAGCCAGTCTTTACCTTGGAGATGATCGAATTCCTGTCCTCGGAAACCACGTAGATGGTCAGGCGGTCGGCCTCGAACAGCGCGCAGATGTCCTGCGACAGCTCCAGCATGATCTCGTCGATGTTGCTGGTTGCATGAATCTTGTTCGTGACCGCCTGGAGCCTCTTCTGGAACTCCAGTTTATGGCTCATTTCGGCCAGGTTATGGCCGGTTTGCGGCTTGGTCTCAAAGACTGTGCTCATGGCGTCCATCCTTCTTCCGTTTGCCGGCTGCCACTCCGGGATACTACCCCAGCAACTTCCGGGCCGCTAATCCGCACCGTGGCCGCCAGCGGGCACTAAAATTTGAAAACCTGGCCATTAGACAACATGCGGGGATTGTAGCGTTCCGCATACTCCTCGACTTCCTGCATCGTCACCGTGCCGGCGCCGGGCTTCAGGTGCGTGATGAAGACGCGCGTCGGGCGCTTGAGTTTGGCCAGTTCCTCCGCCAGCATGCTCGGGCACAGATGTTTCGACGTGACCGCCAGCTCCCTCTCCTCGTTCGGGAAGGCCGTCTCGATGATCAGATAGCGCAGGTTTTCGATCTTGTTGACTTCTGCCCAAAGCGCGTCGTTGATGGTGGTGTCGCCGGTGAAAACCAGGCTTGCCTCGCCGCTGTCGAGGTGGAACCCGACCGCGGGGACCACGTGATTTGCCGGCAACACGGTAATCCGGCGGCCACCAAGATCGACGGTCTCGCCCACGGCAAACGTGGTGTATTTCATGTACGGCGCGGACTTGGTCGGAATCTCGCTGAAATCCGGCCAAACCTTCCAGTTGAAAATGTGGTCCCTCAGGATCTTGTTGGTCGGCTCAGTGCAGTGCACGGTGATCGGCGCATCGCGCATCGGGCCGACGGTGTCCACCAGGAACGGCAGCGACGTGATGTGATCGAGATGCGAGTGGGTGATAAAGACGTGGTCGATCTTCAGCAGCTCGGTGAGGCTCAGATCCCCGACACCGGTTCCGGCGTCGATCAACACGTCGTAATCGAGCATCATGGTGGTGGTGCGCAGGTTTCCACCAATTCCACCACTGCAACCGAGTACCCTGATCTGCATCGCTATTTAGTCTCGAATTTCCAGGAACCGTTCCAGCCTTGCTCCGGAGGATTTCTGCGGAAGAAGGCGATGCGCCCGAGGAAGAGCTTATAAAGTGCGCTCGCTGCGTTGAGCTTTTGCAGGTTGAGCAACTGCAATTCTGCCATATCCCAGTCGCGCGCCCGGTACAGCTTGAGCGCCTGCCCCCAAAGCTTCAATTCGTCCTGCACCGCTCTGTCAACTTCCGCGGCTGGCCCGATCGGTTCAAAAATGGTCACCGGCTCACTCTTGCCTTTCACCTTCACCCGATCGAGCTCGCGAAAGACCACGTCGGAAACCTTCACGCGCGTGCCTTCGCCGACGATCATTTTGACTCCGTATTCGTTGGTGATGCCCTCCAGGCGTGAAGCCAGATTCACCGCGTCGCCCATCACTGTGTAAGCCAGACGGATTTCGGAGCCCATGTTGCCTACGCTCATGCGGCCGCTGTTCACGCCCACGCCGATGCGAATCGGCGGCCAGCCCATTTCCTTGAAGTGCGGCTGCAGCCCCTCAAGCACCTTGTGCATCTCCAGACCCGCGAGTACGGCGCTGCGCGCATGCTGCGGATCGTCGAGCGGAGCCCCCCAGAATGCCATGATGCAATCCCCCATGTACTTGTCGATGGTGCCGAGATGCTTGTAGATCACCCGGGTGAGCGGCGTGAGGAATTCGTTCATCAGCCTGGAGAGTTGCTTCGGGTCGAGGCCTTCGGAAATGGTGGTGAATCCGCGCACATCGGTGAACAACACCGACAGCTCGCGGCTTTCGCCTTCCATCGAGAAGGACTCGGGATCCCGGCTCATTTTATCCACCAGCTCGGGCGGCACATACTGGCCGAACAACCCCGTGATCTGGCGCTTGGCGCGCGACTCGACGAAGAAGCCGTAGGACATGTTGAGCGCAAACAGCACCGCGATCATCAACAGGCCCGAGGCCATGGGCAACACCAGGTTGCCCTCGGTCCACACGAGCACATTGCTGGCGAACACCACGGCCAGCACCACAACCGTAATCATGGTGGCACGCAACGGATTCACCAGGGGTAGCACCAACGCCATCGCCAGCCCCGAAAACAGCAGCAGCAACACCTCGGCGCCAAGCACGTACGGCGGCTTTTGCTTGATGTTGCCGTCGAGCATGCCGGTGATCAGATTAGCGTGAATCTCCACTCCGGGATACACGCTTGCCACCGGAGTCGCCCTGAGGTCAAACAGCCCCGGCGTTGTCGTACCCACCAGGACGATCTTCTTCCTCAGATCGTCGATTGGTGTCGTGCCATGCAGTACATCGGTGGCTGAAACGTACTTGAAACTGCCCTGGCGGCCTCGGTAGGGCACCAGGGCCGCCACCTGGACATCGACCGGAATGCGCCGCGGGCCGATGTCAATCCACTCCAGTCCGGGATAATTCTTTGTAAAGAACTTTTCCTCCGGGAATCCCGGAACGACGGGTGGCGAACCCAGGCCAAGGCGCACCATCGCCATCGACAGCGATTCGTAGTACGCGCCCCCGTACTCCACCAGCATCGGCACCCGCCTGGTTACACCGTCCTCGTCGGGCAAGGGGTTGAAGTGACCACCGCTTGCCGCAGCCTCCTGCAATTCCGCGAGGTTGGCGCCGTAACCGATCCAGCTGGTAAAGCCGATACTCCTGCTCTTGAAGGTGCCGGCTGGCAGGACCGGCTTCGGTAACGCGCCGGTGGCGCGCCCTTTTCCGTCTTCCGACGCGACATCGGAAAAGTAATAGGCGAGCACCACCGCCCGATTCTTCAGTGTCTCGGCGAACGCGCGGTCGTATTCGAGTTGCGGACCAATCTCCTTGAGCACTGACTGGTACTGTGCGTTGCCCCGAAGTTGGCTCTCGCCCAACTGCCTGAGCACCTCCAGTCCGGAACTTTCGTCGCGTTCCGCGAACACCACGTCGAAGCCGACGATGCCCACCTGATAGTGATCGAACAGCTGGTCGAGCATTCGCGCGAGCTTGTCGCGGCGCCATGGCCAGCGGCCCTCCGCGGCAAGGCTTTTCTCGTCGATGTCGACGATGACCAGGCGCGAGTCGATGCTGTTGGGCATCGTCAGGCGCAGGCGCGCATCGTAAACGATGTTCTCGAAGCGATTTACGAAGGGGATTTGGTAGTAGCGGGCGGCGTGGCCGATAAAAATCAGAACCACCGCCAGCCCTAGGGCGATGCGCACCAGATGCTTCTTCAAGCTGCCTTCCTTGATTCGCGGCGCGCCGGCTCAACGCCGCTTCGGTGGAGACGTCTGGTTATCGTTGTCTCCTCTGGCGCGTGCGGCAACGTCCGAGCGGGCAGGGGTTGGGCTCAGGATTTCAGGAAGAACTCCATCTTGACCCCGGCCAGCTCGACGATGTCGTGATCGTTGAGCTGATGGGCCTGGGCATCGAGCGCCTTGCCATTGACCACCGGAAAGTTGGTACCTTCCACGTGGGTAATGTAGTAGCCCTGTGGCCGCTTGGCGATGACCGCCACCTGCACCCCCGGTTTGCCCAAAGTCGTCAGCACCTTTAGCAGCGGCAATTCCTTGCCGGCATTGGGCCCGGAAAGAATTTGGATGGTGCCTTGTCCCCCTGGCATTGCCGTGGCGGCAGGCGGTGCTGCCGCCGGGGCAGGGGCCGGGGCCGCGGTCGGAACCGCCGCCAGTACCTGCGGCGGAGCCGGCTTGGGCACTTCCGCCGCCGCGCGCGCGGCCTGGGCATCGATTACCGTATCGCTCAGTTTCGCGGCCTGCGGGACATTGTTCTGGGTATCGGTCGGCGACTTTGTTTCCGCCTTGGATCCTGCGACGGGAGCGCGCAGCACCATGGTCTTCTCGAACTCGGCCTGGCTCATGGTGGCCGGCGCTTCGTTGACGTACTTGAGCTTGTATTTGCCGATTTCTATGACGTCATTGTCCTGCAGGAAGTGCTTCTTCACCGGCTGGCCGTTGACCAGCGTGCCGTTGGTGCTGCCGAGATCCTCGAGAAAGGAATCGTTGAGGATGGTCATGATGATGGCGTGCTCTCCGCTGACAGCGAGATTGTCGATCTGAATGTCGTTGTGCGGTTTGCGACCGATGGTGGATCGCTCCTTGGTGAGGGTGAACTCCTTGATCAACTGACCATCGAGACTGAGTATCAACTTCGCCATATCTGCTTCCTCTCAATTGAACCACGAAAGGAACTTCGCCCAAAAGCCTTCGTCGGCCGGGAAGTCCTTCTTCACTCTGATCAGCACCACTGAGACATTATCACGCCCGCCGTTGTCATTCGCCATCTGTACCAGTTGATCGGCCGCAAGCGGGAGGTTGCTGCCGATCGCCGCCAG
>CAZYTR010000180.1:0-5836 GCA_964650365.1 uncultured Alcaligenaceae bacterium
GTCAGGAACCTTTATGGCGTGTCTCGGGACGCTCCGATGGTCTGCCGCGTGGCCGCAGCGTGCCGTCCAAGCCCAACTTCTCGGCTGTTCTCCGCACCCACGTGCCAGATCCGAAAGGCCGGCCACGTTGCACACTGCACCGGAGGGCGTCCAGTTCCGCTTCCGTCTGCGGTTCATTTACCCAGTCGAGCCAGTTTCGTGGCCGCTCCAGCGGCCAAGGTGCGAGCCACGCGGGTGCCGAGCGTTTGCCCTGAGTTCGACGCCACAAACTCGACCAGCGCCAGTCCTCTGCACGAACGACCAGATTCGCGCGCAACGCATTGCGCTCGACGTACCGGCACACGATCAGAAAATGACCATCCGCTTGCACAGGGAAGGATTTGAAGCGCCCTTGGTACAGATGGCCGGCTCCGGCCGAGCGATGATGTGCATGCCAGCGTTGGGTGTGGGTCAGCGTCACCCAGGCCATGAACTCGGAGAGCTCCCCATCTCGCCGTGGCCACAGCACGAGATGCCAGTGGTTGGGCATGATGCAGTAGGCGAGGATCCGCATCGCCACGCGTGCGTGCGCCTCGCTAAGCACGCGCTCAAACGCCTCGAAGTCAGATGGCTTTTCAAAGATCGGCAGGCGCGCATTGGCGCGATTGAGGACGTGATAAATAACGTCGCCGGCCGCGGCTCGTAATGGTCGTCCCATGCTTTGAAAGCTTAAATTAAACTTTCTTACCGGTCAAAAAGGTTCCTGACACCTTTTCCGTTCCTACACAGTCTTGACGGGAAGGGGACCAAAGAACATAGCCTTCAGCTTGTCTCGTCCCACGACGCGGGCGAGCTCGGCGATTACGCAGTACATCAGGATCAGTACCGCGAGCAGTATCTGGATGGCCCAGAAGTGCGGCCAGACCAGTTCCGCAAGCATCTTCTGATTCGCGGCCACCAGACCAGGCGCTTCCTTCCAGAAGTCGTACAGGCGCTCAAGGTAATGGAGCCCTGCCGCCACGAAGAAATATACGGTCGTTTTCCAAACGACGTTCCAGATCAGCGGTTTCCCGGGGTAACGGTTGATGAATGGCATCATGTCGGCAAGCAACACGGATTTGGCGAGGACCAGCGCCGCCACCGTCCCAGTTGCCGATGTCATGAGGTCGATACCGCTGCCTTTGCTTGCCAGCTCCCGGATGAACGCGACGATGTGCAGAGCAACGAAGAAGAAGATCGTCGGCGGGATGACCTCCTCGATCTCGTGTTTCAGTCGTGCAGCGATCTTGCCCATTTCACACTCCCGTCACTGAATCACAAGCCAGCGCCACCACGGCAAGCAACGCCGAGTCCATGGCACCCTGTCTCCGGTTTGCTGTCCGGCCCGGCAACGGGCCCCGGGCTCAGAAGCGGAAGTTCACGCCGAGCCCAAGACCACCGAAGCTCAGGTCTTCGATCAGCTCGTTGCCGCCCTGCTCGTACGACAGGTAGCGGTAGGCGAGAAGGACCTCGCCCCACTTGAATGCGTAGCCGGCACCGAGCACGCCCTGCCAGGTGAGTGTTGAATCCCCCGTTCCGGCATCGAGGTAATAGGGCATGAACCAGTTACCATCCCCGAGCTTGACCCGTCCTTTGACCCCGACGATTGCGTCCCAGAGCTCTCCCGACTTGGTGACACTGCCCGTTCGCGCGAAGGTCTGCGCCCCGCCGGGCCCGGTCACCGTTGCCGAAAGCTGCCAGTCGGTCGTCGCCTTGAGGTCGAAGTAGCGGAAGCCGCCGATGACATCGAGGGTGGCGCGCGGATCCTGAACGGCTGCATAGCCGCCGACGGTTGTCCAGACGGTGCCCTTCAAGTTGGTCTGGGTGCCCGCATCGAGCGCGGTGTTGGCGATGTTTATCGGTCCGGAGCCGGGATTGAAATCGATGCTCTTGACGGCGCTGCTGTCGCTCGAGAGGTCGAGGTAGATCACATCGGTCGCGATGAGCCAGCGGCCCTTGCGTGCCTCGCCGGTAATCATGAAGGCCATATCCAGGGCGGCAAGCAGGGTGTCGGCGTCCACGCTCACATTGGGACTCGCTCCGCCCGCCGCGGGTGGGCCATATCGCAGCGTTCCGTCCAAGCTGGGTAGCCACAGGTACGGCATGACCGAAAAGCTCCATTTATCGGCTGCGGTCTGCGCATTAGCATGAAGCGGCGCAAGCAACAGGAAAGGAGCCAACGTCGCAGCGATTACCAATTGTCGTTTCATCCTCCGCCTCCCTTCAAAGGGCACGCACACCTTTCTAGAATATTGTGTGCGTCCCAATTTCTACGTCCCAATTTCTATTTCACGCTGACGGTCACCTTGTTGATCTTGCCGGTGAAGGCGTTGTTGCCCTGCTTGTAGTCGTCGGACACGTTGGTCTCGCCGTCGAGCCCCACGTCCGCGCCTTCATCCGCCGAGAACATGAAGGGCTGGGTCTTGGGGATCTGTCCTTCGGCGACTTTTTTGCCATCGACGCTCAGGATCGACTTGCCACCGGTGCCGGGCTTGGCCGCGTCAGGGATAAACTCGTAGGAGATCGTATGTTTCCCGGGCGCGATGGATGTGTCCCCTGCGATGTTGGTGCGCTCAAGGGCGAAAAAGTTGTATTCGTGGTGCGCCTTGCCGTCCTTCATGTAGAGCACCCATCCGCCGAAGTAGCCGGCCTGGGCGAGGATCACGCCTTCCGTCTCATCATCCTTCAATTCCACCTCGGCGGTGATGGTGTGATGCACGCCCTTCACGTTGATGAAGGCGTTCTCCAGCATGCCCGTCATGCCGGGGTAAACCGTCAGCGTCTTGCGCCCGCCCAGCAGGTCGGGACGGCCGGCGATGGCCGGGTTGAAGCGCTCGGCGCGACGATCGTCGATCGGCAGCACGTTGTTCCGGGCGGCCTCCTTCAAAAAGACCTGCTGCAGCTCCTTGAGCTTGTCAGGGCGTTGCTGCGCGAGGTCGTTCGCCTGGCTGAAATCCTTGTCCACGTTGTAAAGTTCCCAGACATCCCCGCTTAACGGGGGGTTCTCTGCCAACAACCACGGGATCGAGTGGCGGGTGCAGGCTACCCAGCCCTGATGGTAGATGCCGCGGTTGCCGAACATCTCGAAGTACTGCGTCTTGCGCCGGTCGGCGGCCTTGGCGTTGTCGGCCGAGTACAGCATCGAGACGCCATCCATGGACCGCTGCTTCACGCCGTTCACTACCATGGGCTGCGGCAGTTTCGCGGCCTCCAGTACTGTGGGGGCCACGTCGACCACATGGTGGAACTGGCTGCGAATCTCGCCTTTCGCTTTCACGCCTTTGGGCCAGTGGAGCACCATGCCGTTGCGCGTGCCGCCGAAATGGCTGGCGACTTGTTTGGTCCACTGGAAAGGCGTGTTGCCCGCCCACGCCCAGCCGATGGCGAAGTGCGGGAACGTGGTGGCATCGCCCCATGCATCGATGTGGTCCATCATCTGGTCGGCTTTGCCGATGATGCCGTTGAGCGCCATCATTTCGTTGTAGGTGCCTTCCGGTCCGCCTTCGGCGCTCGATCCGTTGTCACCGACGATGTAGAAGAAGATCGTGTTGTCCAACTCGCCGATCGCTTCCAGCTGCGCCACGAGGCGTCCGACTTCGTGGTCGGTGTGCTCGGCGAAACCGGCGAAGGTTTCCATCTGGCGTTCGAAGAGGCGCTTCTGCTCGGTGCTCATGTCATCCCATGCGGGAATCTCTTTCGGCCGCGGCGTGAGCTTCGTATCGGCCGGGATCACGCCCAGCTTCTTCTGACGGGCGAAGGATTCCTCGCGCAGCTTGTCCCAGCCGCCGCTGAACTGGCCCTCGTATTTGGCGATCCATTCCTTGGGCGCGTGATGCGGCGCGTGCGTGGCGCCGGTGGCGAAATACAGGTAGAACGGCTTGTCGGGCGTAAGTGCCTGTTGCGCGCTGACCCAGTTGATCGCCTGGTCGGTCATGTCCACGGTGAAGTGGTAGTCCGGGGTTTGCTTGTGCTCGACGCGCGTGACTCCATCGTAGATGGCCGGCGCCCACTGATTGGTTTCGCCGCCGATGAAGCCGTAGAACTTGTCGAAGCCCGAACCAGTGGGCCAGCGGTCGTACGGACCGGAGACGGAGACTTCCCAGGGCGGGGTCTCGTGGTATTTGCCAAAGGCGGCCGTGCTGTAGCCGTTCTGGCGCAGGATCTCGGCCAGCGGCGTGATGCTCCTGGGGCGCACACCGGTGTTGCCCGGGAATGCCGTGGCGAGTTCCATGATCGCGCCGGCATTGTTCGCATGATGGTTGTGACCGGTGAGCAGCGCCGTGCGGGTCGGACTGCATAGCGCCGTGGTATGGAAGCGGTTGTACTTTAGGCCGCCGGCCGCCAGCTTCTCCAACGTGGGCATGGGGATGGGCCCGCCAAAGGCGCTGCTGTGGCCGAAGCCGATGTCGTCGATCAGCACGATCACTACGTTGGGCGCGTTCTTCGGGGCCTTCACCTCGAAGCGGGCTGGCGCCTTGGCCTTGCGCGCGTCCAGTGTGGTGATCGGCTTGACCTTCGGCTCTGCGATCGGCAGCACCGTGCGGTCAACGCGATTATTCGCGGCCAGCACGGGCGTATTGAACAACAGAACAGCAACTGCGACAGCAGAGAGGATTCGCACGATGGTCTCCTGGGGTGGGATGGGGTGGCGCCGCGCAATCGTGCGGGGTACTCTAATTTTCCGGGGCGGAGCATACCACACGCTCCTCCCGCTAAGGCCCACCCCTCTCAGTTGCACTTTGGACTTCAGTATGTGCTTGCAAGAAACAAGACCTGACCCCATGGACTGTTGCGCAGGCCTTCTATGCAGGCGAGACAGACCAGCTAGGACACGTTGGCGAGCTGCGACTTGATCAGCCGCAGGTGCAGCAGCGTGTCTGTATCCGTGGTCCTGTCGAGTCCCTCGCCGATCTTCTTGTACAGCTCTGACACCGCGGAGCGCAGCGCCCCGCGGTATTCGCTCAGGGCGTCGGCGACGTCGACGTTGCCGCTCTGGGAGGGGTCGTCGATCGTTCCGGTAGCCGTCAGAACGATCGTCACGTAGCTGCGCTGCACCTGACGGCGATAGGGGCTGACGACTGGAGATTTCATGCCCAGCTCGCTGAACAGGCCGTCGTTGAGATCGGACAGCAGTTCCAGTCCCGTGTAGCGGCCCTTACCCACGCTGCTGGCTTCCAGCATGCGCTGGAACACGGCCGGGTTGATCAAACCGGTCAGCAGATCTACGTTCGATCCCTGTAGTGAGTCCGCGCCGCCCGATGGTGTGATGCGGCGTAGTACGTCCGGATCGAGCAAGGCCTTCGGCTCGATGAACGCGCGCTTGAGCAGGAACTTGGCCGCCTCCTGCTGGCGGTCCGGTTCGACGGGAGCGAACGGCGCCTTACCACGGCCCGCCTGGTAGCGGGTTTCCTCCACGCCGCCGACGATCCGGGAGACGTAGACCAGCTCGCTATGGCGCTGCTGCACTAGCGCTTCGTACATCGCGCTCAACTTTTCGTACCCCTCGCCGGTACGCGTCGTGGCCGGAACGATGAAAGACATGACGCGGTCGATGTTGCGCAGGCCCAGATCGCCTGCCGCTATGGGGTCGCTTCCCAGCGCACTCGTGGACACAGTGGGGTCTACCGCTGCTGCGTCATCCTCGCCACCGTAGCGCAGCAGCGGGTTGGTCACCTGGCGTGCAGCAATTTCGTCGAGCCGTGCGTGCTCCTCGTCGGGCGTCATGTCCTCGGGGAAGACTTTGTAACCCCACTCGATGGCGAAGTAGTCATAGGGACCAAACTTCGGCAGCAGGCCGGCACCATCGCCTGGTTGCGCG
>CAZYTR010000181.1:0-7235 GCA_964650365.1 uncultured Alcaligenaceae bacterium
ATGCGAACCCGAACGAGGAAATCAACGGGTCCCGCCGAAATTCCCACCTATTTCGATCTCGGCGGGTAGGCCAGGATGAAGTTGTCGCGGTTGGGCATTTTCACTTTGGGGAGCGTCTGCGCATTGATCACGTCGCTTTCCCCGATGACACCGTTCAGGTGCAGCAGGTAGGCCGTTATTGCATACGCCTCGTCGTTCGTCAGTGAGTGCGGTTGCTGGTAAGGCATCGCGCGCCGCACATAGTCGAAGACAGTGGTCGCGTACGGCCAGTAGCTGCCGACCGTCCGCACCGGGGGAGTCCCAGCAAGCGTGCCCTGACCGCCGACGAGCCGATCGTTCGGCTGGCCCGCACCCTTCTCACCATGGCAGGCCTGGCACTTGGCCGCGTAGACAACAGCACCGGCCGCGGCTGTCCCGCCGCCAGGCGGCAGGCCACTGCCGTCTGGCGGGATACTGATATCCCATGCAGCGATCTCGTCCGGCGTGGCGTCGCGGCCGAGGTCGGGTCCGTCGGCAGCGCGCGCCTGCGCGATCACCGCCACAAGGACGCCGAGCATCGCACACGCCGCCAGGCTACGCGTACACATTCTTCACCTCGCCGCTGGGCGCCACGCTCCACGGCTGGATGGCGTTGCAATGGTAGTAGAACTGGGTGCCCTTTTCCCCTACGAGTTGATCGCGCGTCGGCTGGAGCGCGCCTGTTTCGTCGCTCGCGCGGCTCTTGAGTACGGCAGGCCCGCCATCCCATCGCCACGCCATGCGAAAGCGCGTCAGCGCTTTGGACAGCACCGGCTCGTCCAGCGCCGCCTCGCCCCAGGTTCGGCCGCCGTCAGCCGACACCTCCACTTTCGCGATCTTCCCGAGACCCGACCAGGCCAGCCCGGAGATCTGGTAGAGCCCTGGTCCCTTCAACGCGAGTCCCGGCGACGGAGCCGTGATGACCGACTTCACTTCCATCGGGAAGGTGAACATCAGCGACTTGCCGCTGGCGAGAAGGTCGGTGTATTTCGAGGTCTCGTCCTTGGTCATCGTGGGCACGGCGGTAACCTTGATCCGCCGCAACCACTTCACGCTCATGTTGCCTTCGTACCCCGGAAGGAACAGGCGCACCGGATAACCATTCTCCGGCCGGAGGCGCTCACCGTTCTGGTAGACGGCGAGCAGCGCGTCGTCCATCGCTTTCGCCATGGGTATGCTCCGGCCCATCGCCGCCGCGTCGGCGCCTTCGGCGAGAAGCCACTTCGCGCTGCGGTCTGCTCCCGCCTCCTCCAACAGGATCGCCAGCGGCACGCCCGTCCATTCGCTGCAGGAGACCAGGCCGTGGATTGCTCCACAGGACGCCGTGGATGGCGTTGGACCCAGGTTGAGTCGGCTGTTGCCCGAGCACTCGATGAATTGAATCCGCGACACCATCGGATAGCGCAGGAGCGCATCCATGGTGAACACCAGCGGTCGCTTGACCAGACCATGGATAAGCAAGCGGTGCGCACTCGGATCGATGTCCGGCACTCCGCTGTGGTGGCGCTCGAAGTGCAATCCATTCGGTGTTATCACGCCGTTGAGTTGCTCGAGCGGCGTGCGCGACGCGCCGCTACCGGTCGTGCCCGACTGGGAGCCAATCGCGGTGCGTTGAACTTTCTCTTCATACTTCGCGGGAGACCCGTAACCACTCATGGCTGCTCCCGGCGCGCGCATCCAGGACGGCAAATCGGGCGGATCGGCAGCCGCCGCTGATCCAGCAGACAGCACGGTGAGGCCGCCCGCGCCAAGGAGAGCGGCGCCCTGAGTCAGAAAAACGCGGCGATGCAGTAGTCCGTTTCCGGCGACTTCTTCCAGCGGGATGCTTGGCCTGCTCGAGCTCGGCATGTTTGTTTCCTCCCGGTCACGAATCCGTGATGCGGCGACGGCCTGAACCGCGCCATCCGAATGAGAGGGGACTCTAGCGCGTCGGCCGCACCTCCGCAACCGGCGTCGTCCCCGAACTACAGCCGCCGCTGGCTCGGCACTTACTGAAGGACGCAACTCTCACCACGGAGGACGCGGAGGATTCTTTTCTATACCCCCTTGAGGGGTATAGAAAAGAATCCTCCGCGTCCTCCGTGGTTAGCGCTTGAAGTAATTCGTGACACTCTTTTCGCGAAGCGTACGTCAGGCGTCGGGATCGCCCAGACCCAAAGGCGCCGGCGTCAAACGTACGATCCGTGAAAACAGTTCGCGGAATTCGTCGCCGGTATGCTTGCCTAACATCGGGTCGGCGTTCGCCGCGAACGCCGCTTCGACTTCTTCCCAGTCCTGATCACTGAAGGTCCGCTCAGCCACCGGAAGGACGTGCTTCTCTTCCTTTTCCATGTGCCGCCAGTAGAAGTCGGCGAACCGGTTCAGCGCGGTTTCGAATTCCTTCGCTCCTTGCGCCGCGCCGGCTTCCCAGTTGCTGAGCGCCACGGTCAGCGCGTTCAGCATCTGTCCACCGCGCACGTGCTCCTGCTCCAGATCGGCGATCACTGCGTCGGCCTCCGAGGTGCGCGCCTTCAGTTTCGCGAACAGCACCTTGTCTTCCTTCGGGTGATGGCGGCGCTCCGGGAACTCGCGAACGTAATACAGCATCGCGTGCAGCAGCTTGAAATCCGGCGCCTTGCTTTCGCGGATGTACTTGCGTACCAGAAATTCTGCCGCCTGGACCACCGCCGCGAGCGAACGATGTTCGTCCTGGATCAATCCGATCGCTTCGAACCTCATGCCGCCCTCCCCTGCGTATCCTCGATGGAGAATTTAACGGCGTCGAGTTCCCGCCATCTGGAGAGTTTACCTCTCCCGCGCTAACGGTTGCGGACGACAATACCGACCTTGGAAATATTGCGCCCCTGGATTTCCCGCACCACCAGGTTCATGACGCCGAGGCTGATGTAGTCGCCCACCACCGGCCGGCGGTGGAACTGCCGGTCGATGTACTGGGCGAGCGTCAGCGACCTCACCGGCTCCGGAACCTCCACGCCGTAGATATCCGCGACCTCGCCAAGTGGTGCATCGCCGGCCAGCGTGAAGCTGCCGTAGAAACGCTGCTGCTCGGATTCTTCCGTGTCGTCCGCCGGTACGAACATATGATCCAGCAACGCCATGTGTGCGTCGGTGGTGATCACGTAGACCAGGTCTCGGGCCGCGATTTCGATCCGGCTGACCGACTCCAGCGCTTTGCCGTCGCGAAAAACGACGACCACGCGCACGCCGGCCGGCAGTTGTAGCTGGTTGACGCCGCGCCCGATCGCCGGGCTCAATTCGGTGACCTGGTAGCCGAGCAGCCGCAGGCCCACGTGCCCTGGCACCTCGACGAATTCCGAGTAATAAGGCGCGTGCTCTTTGGGCAGCTTCAGTCGCAGCAACTGAGCCAGTGGCGCCACAGTCCAGCCCTGCACTACCAGCGAAGTCAGCACCACGAAGAAGGCAACGTTGAAATAGACCGAGGACTCCGGCAGCCCAACCAGGGCCGGGAACAGTGCCAGCACAATCGGCACCGCTCCGCGTAGTCCGACCCAGGAGATGAAGATCTGCTCGCGCATGGGGAAGCTGAATGGCAGCAGCGAGAGCCAGACCGCAAACGGCCTCGCGACCACCATCAGCACGATCGCGACCAGCAGCGCATCTACCGCGGTGGGGATCAACGCAGAGGGTGTTACCAGCAGGCCCAACATCAGGAACAGGCTGATCTGCGACAGCCACGCCAAACCGTCGTGTACCCTCAGGATGTTTCCCTGCGACTTCACCCGCCCGTTGCCGAGGATCAGTCCCGCCAGGTAAATCGCCAGAAAACCGCTGCCGCCCCATACGGTGGTGGTGCCATAGATTACCAACCCCCCCGCCATCGCGAGCAGCGGGTACAGCCCACTGCTGAGGTTCACGCGATTGAGGAGCCACACGAGCACGCGGCCGCCCACGAATCCGGCCAGCCCGCCGAGCCCGAACTGCCAGACGAACTCCCACAACATCGGCCAGCCCAGCGAGTGATCGCCGGCGCGCACGACATCGATGAAAACCAGGGTCAGGAACACCGCCATCGGATCGTTGCAGCCCGATTCGATTTCAAGCGTCGCGCCGACCCGCTGCTTGAGCCGCATGCCTTGCGAACCCAGCACCGAGAACACCGCGGCCGCATCGGTCGAGCCGATGATGGCGCCGATCAACAGTCCCTTCATCAGGTCGAGTTTGAGGAGCCACGCCGCGGCCAGGCCGACAATTCCGGCAGTCACGATCACTCCCACGGTAGCGAGCGACACCGCCGGCCACAGTCCGACGCGGAAGGTTTCGGTGTGGGTGCGCATGCCCCCGTCGAACAGGATGATGGCGAGCGCCATGGTGCCGACCAGGTAGGCGGTCTGGTAATCGCTGAAGAGGATGTGGACCGGCCCTTCCTCTCCGGCGAGCATTCCCACGGCGAGGAAAACCAGCAGCAGCGGCGCGCCGGTACGGGCCGAGAGGCTGCCCACCACGATGCTCAACAACACCAGCAGGGCACCGATCAGGATCGCGTGATTGGAAAATTCCATTGCGTGTCGTCGTTGCTCGTCGAATGACGGTGTTCTAACACGAACCGCGCCTCTGCCTCAAATTGATCTAGGGCAAGCTCTCACCGCGAAGGACGCAAAGGATTCATTTCTATACCCCCTCGAGGGGTACGCGGAGGAAGAACAAAAACGAGGAAAAGCAAAATGGGGGTAAAAGGCGGTAAACAGTTCGCGAACCATGGCGCCCCCTCTAACTACGATGGATCAACAGTCGCTGAAGGGTCTCACCTCGAGCACATTCTTGCTCTTGCTTTTCCTCTGCGTCCTCCGCGTCCTCCGTGGTTGGCGCTGGTCTTCCTCTTGGGTTGGCGCTGGTCTTCGTGGTGAAATCAGGAGGAGGCGGAGACGTTGCCGGGGCGCCAGCGCAGCAGGCGCCGTTCGGCAAGCGTGACGATGCGATCGAGCACCAGCGCACAGGCGGTGAGCACCAGCACGCCGGCGAACACGGTGTTGATGTCGAAAACGCCCTCGGCCTGAAGGATCAAATAACCAACACCCTTCGCGGAACCGAGATACTCGCCCACCACCGCGCCCACGAAGGCCATCCCCACCGAAGCGTGCAGGCTGGAGAAAACCCAGGCAGTGGCGCTCGGCAAATACACGTGCCGGAGCAATTGCCGGCCGGAAGCGCCCAACATCCGTGCGCTCGCCAGCACTGTGGGGCTGACTTCGCGCACGCCGTGATAGACGCTGAAGAACACGATGAAGAACACCAGCGTCACGCCGAGCACTACTTTCGACCAGATTCCCAGCCCGAACCACACCGCGAAGATCGGCGCCAGAATCACCCGCGGCATCGAGTTGAGCGCGGTGATGTAGGGGTCGAGCAGCTTCGACGCCAGATCCGACAACGCCAGCCAAAGGCCGAATACGAGGCCGAGCACGGTGCCGATCGCAAACGCCAGCACGGTCTCGAGCAGCGTGATGCCGAGGTGCGGGAAAATCTTGCCGGTGGCGAACCAGGTCCAGATCCTTTGCAGGACGATCAGCGGCTCACCGAAAAAGAATGCCGGCAGGACATCCGTTTTGACGAGCACATGCCAGAGCCCAAACAGCGCCAGCAACAGGCCCACCTGCATCACCGCAAGTACACCTTTATTCATATCAGACCTGTTTCTTAACAACAGATAAGTTCAAACCCGAAACGCGTTGAAAGGACTTTGCCCTTCATGCAAGAGAATGGGCGTAGGCCTTCTGCACTTCGTCCCTGAGCGCGCCCCAGATCAGCGCGTGCAACTCGACAAATTGCGGCGTCAATCGAATCTCGGACACGTCGCGCGGCCGCGGCAGGTCGATCGGAAACTTTCCGATCAGGCGGCTCGCGGGTCCTGCCGACATCACCACGACACGATCTGAGAGCGCGATGGCTTCCTCGAGGTCGTGAGTGACGAATACAACCGACTTGCGGTCCTGCGACCAGAGTGTCAGCAGCTCGTTGCCCATAAGGCTGCGGGTCTGCACATCGAGCGCGGAAAATGGCTCGTCCATCAGCAGAATTTTTGGATCGAGAATCAGCGTCTGCGCCAGTGCCACCCGCTTCTTCATGCCGCCGGAGAGTTCGTGCGGATACTTGTGCGCGTGCGCGCTCAGCCCGACGCGTTTGAGCCAGTCGGCCGCTCGTTCGCTCGCCTCTTTCCTGCCAACGCCGCGGAACTCCAGGCCCGCCGTCACGTTGTCAATCGCGCTGCGCCAGGGCATCAGCGCGTCGCTCTGAAACAGATAGCCGGAACGGCGGTTGATCCCCAAGAGGCGCTCGCCGAAAACCCTCACGGATCCGCCCGTCGGTTTCAGCAACCCGGCCGCGACGTTGAGCAGTGTGGATTTGCCGCAGCCGGTCGGACCGACCACCGCGACGAACTCGGCCTCGGCGACCCGCAAGTCCACTTCGGCAATGGCGGTGTATGCGCCAGCGCTGCCAGCGCGGGCCGGAAAAGTGCAGGTCACATCGTCGAGCTGCAGGGCCTTGATCATGGGTATTGCCGCATTGAGTTTTCCATGACGGGATCGTTGATTGCCAACGCCGGATGATTTCTTCCTATACCGCTCCGGCTCTCTTCAGCAATCCGGCGATTGCTTCCGCCATACGCCGGTAACCCCTGGCGTTGGGGTGGATCGGATCGGCCTTGAATTCATTGTCGAACAGGATGTCCTTGAGGATGTCGCCTTCCAGCGGCAGATCGTTTTCCCTGGCGATGGCCTGGTAATAGGCTGCGTTGCCGCCGAACAACGCCGGCTTCGGTACGGCGATCAGGACCACGGCGATGCCGCTATCCCTGGCCATGCGCACCATCGTCCGCAGATTGGACTCGATGGCCGCCGGCTCGACCTTGCGCAACATGTCGTTGCCACCCAGGCAAAGCAGCAGGATCTTCGGCTTCACCTCGGCGAGCACATCCGGCAGGCGCTGCAGGCCGTCGGCGGTCACTTCTCCCGGAACGCCGGCGCCGACCACGCGCCGTCCGATCAACCCGGCCAGCACTTCCGGGTAACTCTCTTCGGAGCGCGCGCCCGTCCCGTAGGTAATGCTGTCGCCGAAGGCGAGCACGACGTCATCGGCACCAAGTCGCGGCAACGGCGGCGGCGCGTCGCTGCATGAGACCAATGAGAGCGCCAGAGTCAGCGCAGCCAGAAAACGGAATGTAATCGTCGGGGGCATTGCTAACGGTTGCTGTCGTGAAT
>CAZYTR010000182.1:0-1560 GCA_964650365.1 uncultured Alcaligenaceae bacterium
CTTTTCCTGCTTCTCGCCGTTCTTGTCCTTCCACGTCTCGGTGGTGGCAATGCTGATGTTGGCCACGGCGTCGCCGCTGGGCATGTAGCGCACTTCGGGGTCGCGCCCCAGATTGCCGATCAGGATCACTTTGTTTACCGAAGCCATAGTCAAATCTCCCCGCCTAAAAGTTTGATGACATTTTGTTCGTCGAAGCCCTGGCTGTCCACCTTGAGATACGCCACGCCCTCGCCCGAGAGCATCACTTCGCGCACGCCCGGCAGGCCGGCAAGTTGCCGCCTCAATCCCGGGACCGCCTGCGAATCCATCTTCGGCAACTGGTAACGGCGCGTGTCCAGGCTTTCCGGCACGCGCATGCCCAGCGCCATCAGCAGCCAGACCACCGCCAGCGCTGCGCAGAAAACGAACACCGCCTCCGCGCCGTAATGCTGCGACAGCCAGCCGCCCACCGCTGCCCCCGCGAACGTGCCGAGGAATTGCACGCTGCTGTAGACACCGACCGCGGTGCCCTTGGCGCCGGCCGGCGCGAGCTTCGAAATCAGCGAAGGCAAAGTGGCCTCGAGCAGATTGAACGCGGCGAAAAACACCAGCAAGCCGGCAGCCAGCCCCGCCAGATCGTTACTCCCGAGCGCGAGCAGGAGCAGCGCGGCGATCAGCGTGCCGACTGCGCCGATGAACACAGGCTTCTGCAGTCCCTTGCGCTCCGCCGCCAGCATCGGCGGCAGCATCAGCACGAAAGCGCCGCACATGACCGGCAGATAAACCATCCAGTGGCTGCCCGCCGGCAGCTGTGCCCGCAACGCGAACGGCACTACCACGAACAGCGCCATAAGCATCGCGTGCAACGCGAAGATGCCGTAGTTGAGCCGCAGCAGCTGTTGATCCAGCAGAACTCTGCCGACCGGCACCGCCGGGGCCAAGGGCGTTCTGACGACGCCGCTTTGCGACGGATCGGGAATGACGAAGCGCACCACCACGATCGCCGCCAGCGCCAGAAAACCGGTCAGCGCGAAAATGCCGGGCACGCCCATAACATGATCCAGCACCGGAGCCGCCACAATCGAAAGCGCGAATGTGGCGCCTATGGTGATGCCGATGATCGCCATCGCCTTGGTGCGCTGGTCGTCGCGGGTGAGATCGGCGGTGAGCGCGATCACCGCTGCGGAAATCGCGCCCGCACCCTGTATCACGCGGCCCAGGATCACCATGGCGATGTCCTGCGCCAGAGCGGCGAGAAAGCTGCCGAGCGCAAAGATGACCAGCCCGAGATAGATGGTGCGCTTGCGCCCCCATCGGTCGGAAAGCCAGCCGAACGGCACCTGCAAGCAGGCCTGGGTCAGGCCATAGGCCCCGAGCGCGAGCCCGATCAGCGCGTGGTCATGTCCGCCGGGAAGGCGCTCCGCGTACAGCGCGAAGACTGGAAGAATGATGAACATCCCCAGCATGCGCAACCCGAAAATACCGGCCAGGCCGACACTTGCGCGCAGTTCCAGGGGCGTCATCCGGTCCGGGAAGGGCATTCTGCGAAAGGGCGTAAACCGCGGATTGGGAAAAGAAATT
>CAZYTR010000183.1:0-4142 GCA_964650365.1 uncultured Alcaligenaceae bacterium
CCCGCGTGCATGGTGACCTATCCTTCGCCGAGCGTTGCCAACTGGAGGCGGCTCAACTACGACAGAACATCGAGCAGAATGGCTGGGATGGCGAGTGGTACCGCCGCGCTTACTTCGACGACGGTTCGCCGCTTGGATCGGTGAGTAACGCCGAATGCCAGATTGATTCGATTTCGCAAAGCTGGTCTGTTCTATCCGGTGCGGGAGATGCCAAACGTTCGCACATGGCAATGGAGGCGGTGGATAAGCGCCTCGTTCGCCGGGATCATGCGCTGATCCAACTTTTGGATCCGCCGTTCGACAAGTCGACTTTGAACCCCGGTTATATAAAAGGCTATGTCCCGGGCGTGAGAGAGAATGGCGGGCAATACACTCATGGGGCGATCTGGGCGGCGATGGCGTTCGCTGCATTGGGTGACAGCCGGCGCGCATGGGAACTGTTGGCCATGATCAACCCGGTAAACCATGCGAGGTCCGCGGAGGCGATAGCCACCTACAGAGTGGAACCGTATGTGGTCGCGGCCGACGTGTATGCACTCTCGCCGCATACAGGTCGCGGCGGATGGACATGGTACACGGGCTCTGCCGGCTGGACGTATCGGCTGATCGTGGAATCACTCCTGGGGCTGAGGCTTGAAGTAGACAAACTGCGCTTTGTCCCGTGCCTCCCTGCGGATTGGGAGGCGTTCAAGGTGCATTATCGATACAAGGAAACTTTCTACCATATCGCCGTGCTTCATACGTGTGCCGGGAACGGCGAGATGAGTCTGACAGTTGATGGCGTTGAGCAACACGACAAGGCAATTCCTCTTGTTGACGACCGTCAGGAACACTACGTCGAGGTGAAGCTGCACACCGAACAGCTATTCGGCAGCGCGCCTGACAAAATCGCGCAGGCGAAAACCGAGCAATCATGACACGCCGAAATTCGCGCGCCACGCTTCGAAGTTGTTGCACCGGAACCCGGTAAGACAGGCGACGCTCACGTCAGTGCTTAATCAGAGGTGCCCAAACGACTTTCATTTGAAACGATGTTCGTCAGGATGCCAACCTGCGCCAGACACTTGCCAGCCAGGGCTGCTGTTCGCGCGGCAGGCCGGCAGGGCGGTAATAGTGAGTAAGCTCAACGAACCCGGCGTCTGACATATAGCGGCGCCAAGTTTCAAGATTATGATATGCGCCGTAGCGTCCGCGGTTCCAGCCTTCCTGGTTATGGCCGTGCGGGTTCGAGGCGAACAACACACCGCGCGGTTTCAGGGTTGCGTGCAATTCCAGCAACACGCGCGGCAACTCCAGGCTGGGCACATGAAACAGCGCGGCGTTGGCGAACACGCCATCGAAATGGTTATCGGGCAGATCGAGCTTGAGGAAATCCTGCTGCCACACTTCGCAGCCGCTGTGGACGCGCGCCATTACGGTGAAGCGCGCGGCGCCTTCCAAACCTACCGCGAGGTGACCGAGTTCGGCAAACACCTTGAGGTCGCGTCCCGGCCCGCAGCCTAAATCGAGTATCGTGAACGGCGCTTCACCCTCGATGTGTTGCAACAGCGTCTCGATGTTCTGGCTGACGTCGTGATTGCGCGTGCCTTCCCAAAAATCTTCTGCACTCTGGTTGTAGTGTTCCAGCGTGAGGGCGGTGATTTTTTTCAGGTCTTGCGGAGTTAGTTTCATGTCTACCAGCGCGCAGAGTGCGAGCCAGCATCTACGCACTCGTCGACAAATACTCTCACGAGGCAGTGGCGACCAGATGGTCCTTTGCTTGCTCGAGGAACCCGATGACCTGCTCTCGATTGACAGACCGTCAGACTAATCCCAATTCCGAGACAGGTGCAACTTGAGGGGTAACGCTTTGCACAGTTCAGTGGCGCGCTCTAGCGCTCGCGTGCAAGCGGTTGTCAGGTGCGCTATCCTGCACACAGTTATACCGCCTCGCAAATGGAGAATGCATATGGGTAACACAGCACTGGAAAAAGTACGCTCTGAGGCGCTGAATCTCTCGGAAGCCGAGCGCGCAGAGCTAGCGTACAACCTGGTGGTCAGCCTCGATGGGCCACCAGATTCGGATGTAGAAAAGGCGTGGGACATGGAAATTATGCGCAGACTCTCTGAGATCGATTCCGGCTCCGCAAACCTGGTCGATCGTGAGGAGTTCGGGCGTCGAATGCGGGCTCGCTTGAACCGCTCCTAATGCGCGCGCTGCGCATCCACTTCCCTACTCCGTAATTGTCCACGAGCGCGATACAGAAATCTTCGTAATTGCATTTGCTCATCACGCAAGACGCCCAGCCTACTGGCGGGATCGAGTGCGCGCCTAGTTCAAAACGCCGCGCAAGCACACCTGCCCAAGCCGGATGACGGCCCGCGACGCGGCGCGGTTGAGCATCGCGCTCGCGTAAAGGTGAAGCACGAATGGCGTCTCGGGTGAAACCGAGTTCATTTCACTGCTCGAGCGCTGATGCTCAGTCCGGGGGTGGCACGACGACCTGGTCGTAAGGATGGCGCCTGCTGATCAGCCGCGAATGGGTGAATACATCCAGCGCCGTTTCATAGTGTGACCGGTCTATGCCGACATTCCCGGCCCAGCAACCGAGCCTCTGATAGCAGGCGATCGCGGCAATGAGCGCTTCGCGGTGGGTGTCGGGGAAAAAGGACTGCTCGACCGCGGCGACTTCGTCGGGCGGCGCGCTGTTTACCCATTCGCGCGACTTGCGGTAGGCGCGCATGAAGCGTTGCGCATCCGGTCCCGCGAGCCATGCCGGTGACGCGGCCAGGCTGCTGAACGCCACCGGGCCGATGACCTCGCCGACCGACGCCACGACCTGCGCCACGCCTTCGTGCTCGAGCTGCTGGGGGTAGGGCGCCTGCTCGTGGAAGTAATCGCCCTGGCCGGCGCGGAAAGCCGCCATCATCTGCACGGTGTTGCCGGCATCGAGCCCTTTCAGTGCAGCGACATTCACGCCTTTCTTGTGCAGCGCGTAAGCCAGCATCGCCTGCGGCTGCCCGCCGTGGACAAACATGAAGCGGCCGGCAGCGAGTTTCTCCCAGAGAAAGTCCGCGTCGGGCCGGCGTGAGGCGATCAGAAAGCCGTCGCGCTGGTTGATCTGGGCGAAGTGCACAAACGGCGGCGATTCGCTCTTCTCCAGGTAGGCCCAACTGCCCGAGACGGCTGTTTGCGATACATGGATCTCGCCGGAGGCAATCATCGCGCCCACTGTCTTGCCTGCCGGCATGACGTTGTAGGTCGGTTCGAAGCCTTCGTGCGCCAGGAACCCACCCGCGATCGCGCTCAGGATCGGGCTGTAGAACGCGGAGTGACGGTAGACCATCAGGTTGAGGATCGTCATGATCGGGGATTATGAGTCCACTGGTGTACGTTTGCTTTCCACGTCGTTGATCGCTCGAGATATCACCGAAACGGTCTGAAATCGGCTTGTAAAGGAAGAACATTGACGCAAAGGCGCAAAGAAAAGCACAAGGGATATATGAAATCAAATTAGCGACCGAAGTACCGACCACTCATCGCCCATGAGATCGAGTAGCCATCGATCGCACTGCTTTTCATCTACTGGTCGTTGATCTTTTGGGTTTCTTCGCACCTTTGCGCACCCCTCAAGGGGGTATTGAAAAGAATCTTTGCGTCGAATGTTTTCGACCGATTCATTGGAACGAGTTCGAGATTTCCTAACGTCGCACATTGACCAGATAGATTCCCGCCCCGACCATGGCTACCGCACCGATGAAAGTGGGCGTGATCGGTTCGGACAAAACGACCACCCCGGCGATGACGCCGAACAGCGGCGTCAGGAAGGAGAATACCGAGAGTCGGGCGGCGTAGTACCGGGTCAGCAACCAGAACCAGGCGAGGTAGCTGGCGAAGGCCACCACCACGCCCTGGTAGAAAAGACTGGCGACGACGACCGGCGTGATCGCGACGACGCCGGGCTCCCCCATCAGCACCGAGGCGACCGGCAGCGTCAGGGCCGCGACCGCGAGCTGGTAGAACAGCGTCTTGCTGGCGCTGGCGTAACTGAGGCTGGTCGCACGAATCACGACCGTGGTCGCAGCCCACAGGGCCGCGGCAATCACGCCGAACGCATCTCCCAGCAGCGAGCTGCGCGATGCCGCGAACCCGTCACCGAATG
>CAZYTR010000184.1:0-8335 GCA_964650365.1 uncultured Alcaligenaceae bacterium
GCGTAACGCCTTTCTGCCGCCGACCGCATTGAAGATGATGCGCTCGGTTCCCGTTGCGAAGGCGCGCTGGAATCTCGAGCTGCGCTCGATCGCGAGCGGCGGCGAATCGCTGGGAGCTGAGCTGTTGCAATGGGGGCACGACACTTTCGGACTGGCCATCAACGAGTTCTACGGGCAGACCGAGTGCAACATGGTGCTGTCGTCATGCGAGGCTCTTTTTGCCGCGAAGCCGGGTGCCATCGGCAAGGCCGCGCCCGGCCACCAGGTGGAGATCGTCGATGACACCGGTCGCCCGCTTCCGGCTGGTGAGCTGGGCAATATCGGCATTCAGCGTCCGGACCCGGTGATGTTCCTGGGCTACTGGAACGATTCGCAGGCTACTCGAGAAAAATTCGCAGGCGAGTACCTGCTGACCAGTGATACCGGACGCCGCGATGCGCAGGGTTACTTCGAGTTCGTCGGCAGGAATGACGATGTAATCACCAGCGCCGGCTACCGCATCGGGCCGGGGCCGATCGAGGACTGCCTGCTCGGCCATGCGGCGGTGCGGCTGGCGGCGGTGGTCGGCGTGCCCGACCCGGAGCGCACCGAGATCGTCAAGGCGTTCCTGGTCCTGAACGAAGGTTGGAGTCCGAGCGAGGAGCTGACTCGCGAGATCCAGGACCACGTGAGGCTGAGGCTCGCGGCGCACGAATATCCGCGCCAGGTCCGCTATGTCGATGCGCTGCCGCTGACCAGCACCGGCAAGATCATTCGGCGCGAGCTGCGCGGCCTCGCGGACTGACGGTGCACACCTAAGGGTGGGGTCGCGCGCTTGACGGGCTGCCGATCCGTCCTCCATAGTGACTCGGGTTTTTGTTCCAGGCTCGCGTCTGTGCATTCAGGAGGACGGGAATCGTGATTTCGGGTTGGCTGCTCTACAGAAAGTCAGTCGTCGTTGCACTTCCCGCCGACCTGCCGATCGAGCAGCCGACGAAGTTCGAGCTGGTCGTGAACCTCAAGACCGCCAAGGCGCTCGGCATCACCATTCCGCAGTCAATCTTGCTCAGGGCCGATGAGGTGATCCGGTGACCCCCACCCTGACCCTCCCCCGCAAGCGGAGGAGGGGATTTTACGAATGCCCCGCTCTGCCTATCCTCCGCAAACGGAGGAGGGGATGGAAGGGGGTGCGTATGGATGAGGTGAATCGATGATTCAAGGCGGACAGAAATGCCCGGTTCCCGTGCGGCGTCATGACCGTCGCAGTCGAGAGGCTGTGGCAGATTCAGGTTGCCTTGGTTTGTTCGGGCCTCGCCCTGCGATGTACTCGCTTCACGACGATCTGCTTCTCCCTTTTGCGAGCCTGCGCAAGATCGAATGCCATCTGCAGCCGCAGCCAGGTCTCAGCCCCACCCCCAAACCCCTTGTCCAGGCGAATCGCCATCTCCGGCGAGATGCCGCTCTTTCCGTTGACCAGATTGTTGAGTGCCTGTCGGGTCACTCCGAGTACGTCGGCCGCCTCCGTCACCGAAAGCCCAAGCGGCTCGAGACAGTCATGCCGAACCGAACGGCCCGGATGCGGCGGGTTATGCATCGTCATATTTGCAACCTTTTAGTGATAGTCGAGATAGTCCACGTCCGTTACATCGCCATCCTCGAACCGAAAGACAATCCGCCAGTTCGCCTGCACCGTCACGCTCCAGAACCCGGAGAGTTCTCCCTTCAAAGGATGCAGCCGGAACCCCGGCAAATCCATGTGTTCCGCTTTGCTCGCCTGGTCCAGCCGCGCCAGAATGCGCAGGATCTTTTCGAGATGACCCGCGTTCAGCCCACGCGGATCATCGCGCTCATACAAGCGCTTCAAGCCACGATGCCGGAAGCGACGTATCATCAGCGTAGCGTAGAGAGACAAGCGTCACTTGTCAATGCTGTCTTTTGCCGGCAATTGAGCGCGGATGAGGTGATCCGATGACTCGACGGATAACTCGGCGCGCATTCGCCCGCGACCTCGCTGCCCTTGTCGGAAATATAGGGCTGCTTTGTCTCCCTGTGAAGGCCTACCCACAGAAGCCGACCGCGCCGCGGCGCATTGGGGTCCTCCTTGTGCTCTTCTCACCCGAGGGCAGGGAGGCTCAGGCGTTCCGACAGGGGCTACGGGAAGCGGGCTACGCTGAGGGACGCGATGTGATGATCGAATGGCGATCCGCCAACGGCGACTACGATCGGGTATCGGCGTTGGTTGCCGATCTGGTGCAGAGCAAGGTCGATGTAATCGTCGTGGAGACCACTCGTGCGGCGCTCGAAGCCAAACGCGCGACCAGTACGATCCCTATTGTCATGGCGCTCGTCGCCGATCCAGTCGGGTCCGGTCTGGTCGCGAGCCTCGCACGTCCTGGTGGAAACGTCACCGGGGTCTCTCTGATGTTTACCGACATCAGCGCCAAGCGGCTGCAACTACTCAAGGAAGCAGTACCCAAAGCTACACGGGTGGCAGTTTTGTGGAATCCTGGCACGCCATTTCACGCAAAGGTCGTCGAGGATCTCAAGGCGGTGTCGCCCTCGCTGGCGATGCAACTTACTTTTGTGAGCGTGCAAAGACCAGAGGAAATCGGCCCTGCGTTTTCTACTATAGACCGAGCCCATTCCCAGGTTCTGTACGTGATCGATGCCCCGTTATTCTTTATGCATCGAATGACGCTGACCAAGCTTGCGTTGAGGGCCCGGCTACCGGACATCTATGGGCTTAGGCAACACGTCGAGGACGGCGGACTGATGTTCTACGGGACGAACACAGGCGATTTGTATCGTCGATCGGCGGGTTACGTCGACAAGATCCTCAAAGGCGCCAAGCCTGGCGACTTGCCGATCGAGCAGCCGACCAAATTCGAGTTCGTCGTGAACCTCAAGACCGCGAAGGCCCTCGGCATCACGATCCCGCAGTCGATCTTGATGCGTGCCGATGAGGTGATTCGATGACTCGACGGATTACTCGGCGCGTGTTCGCGCGCGACCTCGCGGCCTTGGTCGGCTCCTTCGGGCTGCTTTGTCTTCCTGTGAAGGCCTACGCCCAGCAACCGGCATCACCGCGGCGCATCGGATTTTTGCTCGTGGGCCTCGCACCCGAGAGTAAGGAGGTGCAGCCGTTCCAGCAGGGGCTACGGGACGCGGGATACGTTGAGGGACGCGATGTGGTGATCGAGTGGCGATCCGGAGATTACGCTCAGGTACCGGAGTTGGCTGCCGACCTGGTCCAGCGCAAAGTCGACGTGATCGTCGTGGCGAGTACGGTTGCAGCTCGGGCGGTCAAGCGCGCCACGTCCACCATACCTATTGTCATGGCAATCGTCGCTGACCCGGTCGGCTCGGGCCTGGTCACGAGCCTCGCGCATCCTGGCGGCAACATTACCGGGCTCTCACTGATGACGCTCGAATTGACCGCCAAGCGGCTGCAACTGCTCAAGGAAGCGATCCCCCGAGTTGCCCGTGTTGCAGTCCTGTGGAATCCAGACACGCCATACCACACCATGGCGCTTCAGGAGCTCAAGGCGGCGGCGCCTTCGCTGTCGATGCAACTTACGTTCGTGAACGTGCAAAGACCAGAGGAGATTGGTCCCGCGTTTTCATCCATAAACCGAGCTCGCGCCCAGGCCCTGTACGTGCTCGACGATCCCTTCTTCTTGGCTCATCGAATGACGCTTCTCAAACTGGCGTCAAATGCCCGACTACCGGTGATATCCGGGTTTAGGGAGTTCGTTAACGCAGGCGTGCTGATGTCCTATGGGGCGAACTTCGACGATTTGTTTCGCCGATCGGCCGGGTATGTCGACAAGATCTTGAAGGGCGCCAAGCCCGGCGATCTGCCGATCGAGCAGCCGACCAAGTTCGAGTTCATCGTGAACCTCAAGACCGCCAAGGCCCTCGGCATCACGATCCCGCAGTCGATCCTGCTGCGCGCCGATGAGGTGATCCAGTGAATTTGTTTCTGGCATGCTGCCGCATGACGTGTGCGGCATTTGCCGCCACTCTGTTAGCGGGGGCTGCTTATGCCGACCAGCCGCTCAGAAACCCCCGGATCGGTGTGCTCATGCCCCCGTTGGCAAGTTCGCCCGAAGAAGGCCTGCGTCAGGGCCTGCGCGAGCTGGGTTACGTCGAGGGTAAGAGCATCGTCATCGAATGGCGACGAACTGCGGCAACGGAAGAGCAGCTGAAGTTACTTGCCATGGACCTGGCGAGATCGAAGGTAGATCTCATCGTCGCGGTCGGTGGGGACGCTGCGCGCGCCGCGTTAAAGGCAACGACGCTGCCTGTCGTACTCGCGCCGGTCGGTGACGCGGTGGGAAGCGGTTTCGCAGCCAGCCTGGTGAGGCCGGGCGGAAATAGCACGGGTGTGTCGGCCGAATCGACCGAGCTGATTGCAAAGCGCCTGGAGCTCCTCCGGGTGCTCGTGCCACGTGCTCCACGCATTGTATTCCTCATGAATTCCTCAGACCCGAATGGGGCGCGGCTCCTGGAATCAGCTCAACAAGCCGCGCGGACGCTCCGCGTTCAACTGGTGACGTTGGATGCGCGCAACGCCGGTGAGCTCGACGCCGCCCTGCGCGCGCTCCCGAAGAGCGAAGCGGGAGGCGTCCTGGTCCCGGCGGACCTCCTGTTCCTGGCGAACAAAGCCAAGATTGCCAGCGCAATCCGGAGAGCCAAAATGCCTGCAATGGTCTCCCTCAGGGAGTACCACGACGATGGAGTGTTGATGTCCTATGTGGTAGACCTCAAGGAGGCAATGCGTCGCGCGGCAGTCTACGTCGACAAAATACTCCATGGCGCCAAGCCGTCCGAGTTACCGATTGAGCAGGTCTCCAAGTTCGAACTCGTCATTGACATGCGCGTAGCGCGAGAACTGGGCATCACGGTGCCGCAGGAACTGCTCGTTCGTGCCGATGAGGTGATTCGATGAAGCGACGCGCCCGCCTACCGCAGGGGAACCGAACAGCGGGGCTTGAGGCCCAGTCGGTTCGAGCGCTTGGCAAAGCGCCGGGCATCGAACGTGACCATCTCGCTGCAGCGGTGGCTTGCGGCGAGATGGAGCGCGTCCGCGAAGTCCAGACCATTCCGCATCTGCTCAAGAGCTGCCACGACCAGATCGCGGTCCTCGAACGCAACATTGGAAAGCCCGAGCAGATGCTCGAATGCCTCGGCGATCGGACCGGCCTCGAATCCATAGAGCCCCCGCATGACCCACTCCAGTTCAAGGACCACTGTGCGCGGCACGTACACAGACGGGCTTCGCTGCATGATGCGCAGAGCGATTTTCCGCTGCCTGGCGGCTTGCGGGTCACGTTCATCCTCGACGTAGAAGCGCGCCAGAATGTTGGTATCCAACGAGATCATTTTCGAGCTTTCTTTGCCAGCACGCGAGAGACGTCCATGTCTTCGACGGATACGGGGGCGCCCTTATACTTGAGCATTCCGAAGCCATCCTCGACGCGAGCGGGTGCCCCGTTGCGCACCGGCACGATCCGCGCCGTATCTCCCTCGACGATAAAATTGATACGAACACCCGGTACGATTCCGAGCGCCTTACGAACGTTCTTGGGAATAACTGCCTGTCCTTTGGAGGAAACGGTTGTGGTCATTGGGGCCTCGCTGTGTCCATATTCGGCTTGCGACAGCATTGTAGCGCAAACGTCTTACCAGGTAAAACTACCGGTTGACCTTCGCGCGGGAGCTGCCTTCGGCCTGTCTCTCCTCCGCCGACGGGGGAGGGAATATCGTGTCGCCCCCACCCTAACCCTCCCCCGCAAGCGAGGGAGGGAATGGGAATCGCGGGCAATTACGAGTGAACTATTTCTTCTCACCCTCCTCCGCTTGCGGGGGACGGCACGGGAGTCGTGTTCCACTGCGGTTTTCCTTACCCTCCTCCGCGTGCGGGGGAGGGCAGGGGAGGGGGCGTGGGCGGACGATGTGATACGGTAGAAGCAACACCATGAACAGACGATCCTTCGTGACCCTGGGAATTGCCCTGTTGCTCGGCGCTGCCGCGGGCAGCGCCGCAGCGGCAGACCCTCCGCGCATTGGTTTCTTGACGGGGTTACCGGAGTCGGGGTCCGATCGAGAGGGTTTCCGCCAGGGGCTGCGCGAACTGGGGTACGTCGAAGGCAAAGACATTGTCATCGACTGGCGGCGCGGAGAAACCGGCCGGGAGTTGCAAGCTCAGGCGGAGTCGTTGGTCAAGGGAAAGGTAGAAATCATCGTGACTTCCGGCACACCGGCCACCGCCGCGGCGATGCGGGCCACGGCGACCATTCCGGTGGTATTTGCGAATACTGGCGACCCCGTGGCGAGTGGTTTCGCCGTGAGCCTGGCGAAGCCGGGACGAAACGGCACAGGCGTATCGGTGTTCGCCACGGAATTGTATCCAAAGCGCCTGGAATTACTGCGTCAGCTTGCACCAAAAGCCAGACGTATTGCGTTCCTTGTCAATTCGTCAAACCCTCTAACGGCCAGATATCTCGAAGAAACGCAAATGGCCGCTCGCACTTTGGGTATACGGCTACAGGCCCTCGATGCACGCAATACCGGCGAGCTTGACGCCGTGCTGCGGTCTCTGGACAAGCACCCGCCCGAGGCGATTCTGGTGGGTGGCGACTTCCTGTATCTTGGCCATAAGGAAAAGGTTGCCGCGGCAGTGCGCAAGACGCGTGTCCCTGCAATGTTTACTCACGACGACTATCATGAGTTCGGCGCACTGATGTCGTACGGTCCAAGCCTTAGAGAACCGGCACGGCTCGCCGCCGGCTATATCGACAGGATCCTGAAAGGCACGAAACCTTCCGAGTTGCCCGTCCAGGAGATCTCGAGGTTCGAACTCATTATCGACCTGCGCCTGGCGCGTGAGCTGGGAATCGATGTGCCTCGCGAGTTGTTGGTGCGCGCAGACAAGGTAATCCGGTGAGCGGCATGCGACTCGTGCTCCTTGCTGCCCCCACCCTCACCCTCCCCCGCAAGCGGAGGAGGGGATTTCGTGTCGCCCCCACTCAGACCCTCCCTTGCTTGCGGAGGAGGGGATTTCGTGTCGCCCCCACTCTGACCCTCCCTTGCTTGCGGAGGAGGGAATGGGAATCACGGGCAAGCCCGAGTGAGCTGTTTCTTCTCACCCTCCTCCGCTCGCGGGGGAGGGAATGGGAGGGGGTGCGCGCAGACAAGGTGATCCGATGATCTGGCGCGCCAGCCTCTTCCTCAAGTACGCTTTGCCGCTCGTCGTGCTGGTATTCGGCGGGCTTGTCATTAGCGGCCTTGTCGAAATTTACTTCTCGTATCAGGAAAACAAGTCTGCACTCGCCCGCATCCAGTACGAAAAAGCTGCGGCCGCAGCGATCAGGATCGAGCGGTTCGTGCGCGAGCTGGAACACGATATCTCCTGGATCGCGCAAACGCCCTGGGGTCCGCGCGGCGTCGCGCTCGATCAGCGGCGGCTGGACTCGTTGCGGCTCCTGCGCCAGGTTCCCGCCATCACCGAGGTGAGCCACATCGACCCCACGGGGCATGAGCAACTGCGCGTGTCGCGTCTTGCAATGGATGTCATCGGCAGCGAAATCGATTTGACGCGTGATCCGAAATTCGTGGAAGCGATGGCTCGCAAGACCTATTTCAGCCCGGTTTACTTCCGCAAGGAGTCGGAGCCTTACATGACGATTGCCATGGCTGGGCCGGGGGAGGACGCGGGTGTGGTCGCTGCCGAGTCCAACCTCAAGTTCATCTGGGACGTGGTCACGAACCTGAAGGTCGGCAAAGGCGGTTACGCCTATGTGGCAGACGCTAACGGCCGGCTGATCGCGCATCCGGACATCAGCCTGGTTCTGCAGAAAACCGATCTCACAACCCTTCCACAGATTCGCGCGGCTGTCGCAACACCGGGCCGCGACGACGGCGATTCTGTCGAGGCAATGATCGGCAGGGACGTGCACGGAACCGAAGTACTCTCGGCGCACGCGACCATCGCGACCTTGAGCTGGTCCGTCTTCGTTGACCTGCCAATCACGGAAGCCTACGCGTCGCTGTACGCATCGATCTGGCGCACCGTGATACTCGTGCTCGTCGGTGTATTGATCTCGATCATCGCGAGCTTGTTCCTGGTGCGCCGCATGGTGTCGCCGATCCAGGTGCTCCGCGCCGGCGCGGCACGCATCGCTTCCGGAGCGCTGGAGCATCGGATCGAGGTCAAAAGCGGCGACGAATTGCAGGCGCTGGCCGAGGAGTTCAACAGCATGACCGAGCGTCTCCAGGAGTCTTACGCGGGACTGGAGCGCAAAGTGGAGGATCGCACTCGCGATTTGCGCGAGTCCCTGGAACAGCAGACGGC
>CAZYTR010000185.1:0-18960 GCA_964650365.1 uncultured Alcaligenaceae bacterium
CGCTCGCGGCCGATCAATACGCGTCGGGTGCCTTCACCACGCACGCGGTGATAGGCGAGCGCGATCTTGAGCGCTGTGTCCACGGCTTCCGACCCGGAGTTGGTGAAGAACACATGGTCCAGGCCTTTGGGGGTGATCGAAACCAGTTTTTCGGCCGCCTGGAACGCGGCCGGATGGTGCAACTGGAATCCGGTGGCGTAGTCGATGGTTTCTGCTTGTTTCTTGATCGCGTCGACGATTTTCTGCCGGCAGTGGCCGGCGTTCACCGCCCACAGGCCGGCGATGCCGTCGAGCACCTTGCGGCCGTCCTGCGTCAAATAGTGCATGTCCTTGGCGGCCACCAGCAGGCGCGGCGCCGCCTTGAACTGGCGGTTGGCCGTGAACGGCATCCACAGCGGTTCGAGATTGAGTGAATTGTTTAGCTGTCGCAGGACTTTCTCGTCGGGCATGTTCATGGCTGGTCTCCTCAGGTGCCGGGCTGCGACCGAAGTGGCTTAGCCCGGACAGGCGCTTGATTTATGGTTTCATTATAGTGCGCTGCCACTGCCTGCGGCCAGCATCGGATTGCCTGGACAGTAGGCATCCCTTATCCTGTGGCGCTTTCGTCAGTACCAGACCCTCGACCGGCCATTCATGGACAGGGTCGGGCCATTGCAGTTTCGACCAGGAAATTCCCGATGGATCTGAGCTACACCGAGGAAGAAGTCACGTTTCGCGATCAGGTGCGCGAGTTCGTCGGCAAGAATCTCCCCGGCGACGTTTCCCGCAAGGTCCTTGAGCACCGCCGGCTCGGCAAGGACGATTACGTGCGCTGGCAGAAGATCCTGTTCGAAAAGGGCTGGATTGCCGCCGGCTGGCCCGTGGAGTACGGCGGCACCGGCTGGTCACCGATCCGGCGCTACATTTTCGAGGAAGAGTGCGCGGCCGCGGGCGCGCCGCGGGTCACACCGTTTGGTTTGCATATGGTCGGGCCCGTGATCATGGCCTTTGGAAGCGAATGGCAGAAGAAACATTACCTGCCGCGCATCCTTTCCAGTGAGGACTGGTGGTGCCAGGGCTATTCCGAACCGGGATCGGGTTCCGACCTGGCTTCGCTCAAGACCCGCGCGGCGCGTCAGGGCGACGTCTACATCGTCAACGGGCAGAAGACGTGGAATACCCACGGCCAGTGGGCGGACATGTGTTTCTGCCTGGTGCGCACCTCGAGCGAAGGCAAGAAACAGGAGGGCATTTCTTTCCTGCTGATCGACATGCATTCCCCCGGAGTCGAAGTGCGCCCGATTATCACGCTCGACGGCGAGCACGAGGTCAACGAGATCTGGTTCGAGAACGTGAAAGTGCCGGCGCAGAACCTGGTGGGAGACGAGGGGCGGGGCTGGACTTACGCCAAGTTCCTGTTGTCGCACGAGCGCACCGGCATCGCCGGAGTGGGGCACTCGAAGCGTGAGCTGCGTTACCTCAAGCACATCGCCTCCGAGGAACGGGTGGGCGGCCGGCCGCTGATCGAAGATCCGCTGTTTCGCGACCGCGTCGCGCAGGTGGAAATAGACCTGATGGCGCTGGAGATCACCAACCTGCGGGTGGCGGCCGCCGACCGCGACGGCAAGGCGCCGGGACCGGAGGCCTCGATCCTCAAGATCAAGGGCACCGAGATCCAGCAGGAACTCACGGAACTGATGATGGAGGCAGTGGGGCCTTACGCGCTGCCGCACCTGCCCATGGCCTGGGGCGAACACTGGATCGGCGCGCATGTCGGCCCGGACTACGCCTCGCCGCTTGCCGCGCGTTACTTTAACTACCGCAAGACCAGCATCTACGGCGGCTCCAACGAGATCCAGCGCAACATCATCGCTCAGATCGTTCTCGGACTTTGAACCACATAACGCGTGGAACACGAAGGAACACGAAGGAAAGGCAAGAAAGGGACACGAAGGGAAGGCAAAAATGGTTATCAAAGAACAGCAACGTGTGGCACACGCAAGCTCGACTTGATATTTGGAAGTCTCTATTACGCCGCGAGCCTCCTCCCTATATGGTTTTCCTTCGTGATCCTTCGCCTTTCCTTCGTGTTCCTTCGTGTTGAAAGAGGTTAAGAATTTTTATGGATTTTTCACTGACTGAAGAACAGCAGATGCTCAAGGACAGCGTGCAACGCTTCCTGGAGAAGAATTGCAGCTTCGAGAGCCGCCGCAGGATGCTCGCCGAGCGCATGCCGATGAATGCGCAATTATGGGAAGGGCTGGCCTCGCTGGGCGTGCTCGGCGTGCCGTTCTCGCCGGACTACGGAGGCTTCGGCGGCGGCGGGGTCGAGACCATGCTGGTGATGGAAGCGCTGGGCCGGCATCTTTCGCTCGAGCCTTATCTTGCCACCGTGGTGCTGGCGGGCGGCTGCGTGGATCTCGGCGGCGCCGACTGGCAGAAGAAGATCCTGATCCCGAAAATCATCGACGGCACGATGCTGCTGGCGTTTGCGCATGCCGAGCCGAACGCCCGCTTCGAACTCGGCCATGTCGAGACCCGCGCAATCCGCGACGGCAACAACTTCGTGCTGGAAGGCGGGAAGACGCTGGTGCTGCACGGCCCCGTCGCGGAAAAGTTCATTGTCTCCGCGCGCACATCGGGCAGCCTGGGCGACGCCAACGGCGTGACGCTGTTCATCGTCGAGGCCGACGAGGAAAACCTCGGTGGCCAGGAGTATCCGCTGTTCGATGGCACCCGCGCGCTCGACTTGCAACTCGGCGGCGTGAAAGTCGGGCCGGAGTCGGTGATCGGCACGCTCGATGCGGCAATGCCGCTGATCGAGGCGGTCGCCGACCGCGCAATGGCGGGGCTGTGTGCCGAAGCCGTCGGCATCATGGATGCGCTGCACGCGGCCACGGTCGAGTATCTCAAAACCCGCCAGCAGTTCGGCCAGCCGATCGGGCGTTTCCAGGCGCTGCAACACCGCGCGGTGGACATGCTCATCCATCTCGAGCAGGCGCGTTCGATGGCGCTGCTCGCGGCTTCGCGGGTCGACTCGCGGAACGTGCCGGAGCGCCGCAAAGCCATCGCCGCGGCGAAGGAGATGATCGGGCGGGCCGGACGCTATGTCGGCCAGCAGGCGATCCAGTTGCACGGCGGCATGGGCATGACCGACGAACTCAAAGTCAGCCATTACTTCAAGAGGCTCACCGCGATCGACGTTCTGTTCGGCAACGCGGCGTATCAGCGGCAGCGCTTCGCCACCATGACGGAAGACCAGCCCGCGGCGCAACTCAAGGCGCCGCGCAAATCCTGGGTGCGTATCTAAATCTCACCGCAGAGGCGCAAAGGCGCAGAGGAAACGCAAAGGAAAGCAAAAACACTTGAGGTTGAAAAGCTAAAGAGTTAGATAGTCGCGCCACCGCGATGTATCGACTGGGTGGGGCAAATTGGATCCCCCGCTTTTTGACACGTTTCGTTTGGTTTTCTCTGCGTTTCCTCTGCGCCTTTGCGCCTCTGCGGTGAAGGTAATTGCGGTGAAGACTTTTAGAGGTGAAAGTTCTTGTACAAGTTCTACTGGGAAGATTTCAAGGTCGGTGAAACGCACCAGATCGGCGAGAAACGCGTCGACAAGGACGAGATCATCGCCTTTGCGAAGCAATTCGATCCGCAGCCCTTCCACGTCGATGAAGCGGCGGCGAAGGCGTCGATGTACGGCGGCCTGATCGCCAGCGGCTGGCATACGGTTGCACTTGTGATGCGCATGATGTGCGACTCCTACATGCTCGACTCGGCCAGCCTGGGTTCACCCGGCATCGACAATCTCAAATGGCTGGAGCCGGTGCGTCCCGGCGATACCATCCGCGCGCAGCGCACCACGCTCGAAGTCCGCGCATCCGCGAGCAGGCCCGAAATGGGATTGGTCAAGACCCGCTGGGAAGTGTTCAATCAGAACGCAAAGCAGGTCATGACCATGGAAGGCTATGGCATGTTCCGGCGGCGCAACCCCCAGGGCCCGGCCCAATGAGCGATTTGTTCAAGCACAAGGTCCACGTGCTCTTTCGCAAGGAAGACCTCGATCACGAACGCCTCGAAGGCAAGGTGGCGATCGTGCTCGATGTGCTGTCCGCCACCTCCACCATCGTCACTGCACTCGCCAACGGGGTCACCGAAGTGATCCCGACGCTGGACGAAGCCGGTGCCAACGCCGAGGCGCAGAAGCACCCGAAGGGCAGCTACGTGCTGGCCGGGGAGTTGTACGCGGAGACCCTGCCCGGTTTTGCGTCGCCCACGCCGCTTGCGTTGCTGAAAGAAGACATCGCGGGCAGGAAGCTCATTTACTCCACGACCAACGGCACGGTGGCGCTGCGACAGGCCTCGCGTGCGGAGCACGTTTATGCAGCAGCGCTGCTGAACGGCGAAGCGGTGGTCCAACATGTTCTCAGAAGCCATCCCGGGCAGACCATCCTGATTGTGTGCTCCGGCTCGATGGGCATGGTCAATCTCGAAGACATTTACGGCGCCGGTTATCTCGTCGATCTGCTGTCGAACGCATTGAACGAAAGCAGTGATTTCTCGGATGCGGCTCTCGCCGCGCGCAGCCTGTTCCGCGCCGAAGATGCCGCCGACTGTCTGCTGCGTGCGCGTGTCGGCCGCATGATGATCGAGCGCGGTCTTACCCACGAAGTCCATTACGCCGCCGAACTGAGCGCGCTGACGGCGGTTCCCAAGCTCATCGGCGGCCGCCTGGTGCTCGCCTGACGCAAGGTCGCTGGCGGATAGCAGCCACATACCTTGGCCGGGCGGTCCGCCGCAGCTGTTTCCGCGTGAAAATTTTGCGCGACAGATTCGGTCCGGATCGGTCCTTCTGAGTTAGAATATGCGTCCAGCTTCCCGCCTTCTCGTGAATCGATAAGTTGAGGATTTCATGAGAAAATTGTTGCTGGAAGTGGTTGCGATCAGGCTCGCCGCACCGGTTCCCGGGCTTACTGCGCCGGACTGCAGCCGGGGCCGATCAGATGCCAAGAAAATGCCGGGTTCGAACAGCCGGTTTGCGCTGGCAGAAGGACGCACGGCGTATGCGTTTTACGAGACCATCCACCACGGCGCAGACCCTTTCGCGCTCATGAAATCGCAGGGGCGATGAACGTCCGCGATCCGCGACGCGTGCAACGAAGTCAAGTGTATGTAGAGCGCTTATGAGGACCACACTGCAAAACCAGATATTCCCTGAAGCGCGCGTTCGCTGCCGCAGGGAGTGCGTTGCGTACCGGTTCGGGAAACCGCGCCGGAGTTGAGCTATGCGTAAATGGCCGCAGACTCTGAAACCCGCGATCGGCCTTCTGGTGCTGTTCATAGTCCTGATTGCCAACGCGGCCATCACGTTCCGCAGCGGCGTGAATCTGGTCGAACATTCCCGGGACGCCGCATATGCTCTCAATGTTTCGCGGCTGGTGGTCGAGTTGCAGGCCCGGCTGGTGGACGCCGAGACCAGCCAACGCGGTTTCATCATCACCGGCAACGCCGACTACCTGGAAGCCTACGACGAGGCGCTGACCAGTCTTACCCCGACATTCATGGAGTTGTACCAGCACACGGCTGTCAAGCGCTCGTGGGAAGGCAGGCTCGACGCGCTCCAGGCGCTGGTCTTCCTCAAGTTCCGTGAACTGCAGATGTCGATAGAACTGCGCCGGCGCTCCGGTTTCGCCGCCGCGCAAAAGCTTACGATGACCAACCAGGGCAAGCGGACCATGGACCGGATAAGGAAACTTACCGGTGAGTTCCGTAGCGACGAGGCGAGCGCGTTTTCGATTCATGAGAAACGCGTCCAAGACACCGTCACGACCGCCCGCGCCAGCTTCTGGGCCGTCACGCTGGCCGGCATGGGATTGCTGATTTTTGTTTTGTACACTCTATGGCTCAGCCTCGTGGAGTTCCGGAAAACGGAGAGGTCCTTGCGTCGCCAGGCACTACGCGATCCCCTGACCGGGCTGTTCAACCGGCGTTTCTTCGATGCCGGCCTGGAGCAGGAGATCATGCGTTCCCGCCGCAGCGGCGCTCCGGCTTCGCTCCTGATTCTCGATATCGATAACTTCAAGAAATACAACGACGAGTACGGTCACGAGGCCGGCGATGCGGTTCTGCGCGCGATCGGCCAGTTGCTGCAGACACAGGTGCGGGGCGGCGACGTCGCCTGCCGTTTCGGCGGCGAGGAGTTCACGATCCTGATGCCGAATGCGCCGCTGGATTCCGCGAAGGAGAGGGGCAGACAGATCCTGGAAGCCATCCGCGGGCTGGAAGTTCCGCACCAGAGGCGTTTGCTGTCGTCGGTCACGGCGTCCCTGGGTGTGGCCGAGTTTCCGGCCCACGCAAGCAATGCCGAGGGAATTCTCGAGGCGGCAGACAATGCCTTGTACATGGCCAAGCGCACTGGGCGCGATCGCATGGCCGTCAGCGGCGAGGTCGAGAAGGCCGTCGCCTGACGACTTCTTCACCGCCTTTGCGGTGAAGATTTAGAGAGAAACAGGCAGGGAAAGATCCTGACCGGGCAGCAGGGCATCGATCAACTTGCGCAGCTGCTCCGCGGTCGCCGGTTGCAGTGCGGCACCGGGATGGCGCACCTTGCTGCTCGTGAGCGCGCCCCTCAGCCGTAGAATTTCCTTTCGGATCGCGACCCCCGGTTGCTGCTCGAACACGATCAGCGGCAGGAAGCGAGTATAGATCTCCTGCACTCTTACCCAATTGCCCGCGCGGGCAGCTTTTACCATCGCCATCAGCACCTCAGGAAATGCGAAGCCGGTGTTGAAACCGGCTGAGCCGGACTGAAGGTCGAACAGTCCGTACAGTGCGCCGAGTCCGGTCAGGATCGGTACCTTGCGTTCCTTCATGCCGGCGGCCAATGCGCGGATTATCGGCGCGGTCGGCACAGCTTCCTCCTTGATGCTGGCGACTTGCGGTACGTCCCTGATGATCCTCAGCAGCAGCGCCGCGCTCATATGCACCTGCGTGGAGGCGGGATGATCCTGCGCGACGATTGGAATACGTATGCCTTCCGCGATGCCCCTGTAGTACTCGACGACGCGATCATCGTTCGGCACCGCCTCGGCGTGGGGCGTGACCATCACGGCTTTGGCGCCGAGATTCTCCGCCATCTGCGCGAGTTCCGTCGCTGCGCGGGTGCCGCTGTGGCTGGCGCCGACGATCACCGGCATCGCGCCTGCCACGGCAACCGCGGTGCGGATCAGCTCGGCGCGTTCGCTGTCGAGCAGGCGATTAGCCTCTCCCAGCACGCCGAGGACGGTGATGCCGTCCACGCCAAGACCGGCCATGAAGCGCACCAGCCGGTCGAAGGATTCGAGATCCAGGTTTTCACTGTCGTCAAAGGGTGTCGCAAGGATCGGATACACGCCTTCGAACGTAAGATGCTTGGTCATCGTTGTTGTCTCTGCGATGGCGGCATTCTCGGGCGCGCCGCACACCCTGTAAAGGGCGGATACGCTGCCAAGAGACAGTACAATCGCAGCTCGCACACGAAAACAATCCCGGGGGAATAAATGGATATGTACATCAATCAGCTCAAGCGGGCATTGCGCCAGGGCCGGCCGCAAGTCGGTTGCTGGCTGAGCCTCGCCAGCCACGCGTCGGCAGAAATCTGCGCCGGCGCCGGCTTCGACTGGGTGCTGGTGGACACCGAGCATGCGCCCGCGGACCTGCCGCAGGTGCACCATCAGTTGCACGCGATCGCGGCCTACCCGGTTTCCGCGCTGGTGCGCCCGTACTGGAACGATACGGTCGTGCTCAAGCGCTTGCTCGACATCGGCGTGCAGTCGTTCGTCATTCCCTACGTGCAGAGCGCCGAGGAGGCGAAGCGCGCGGTGGCGGCGGTGCGTTACCCGCCGAGGGGCGTGCGCGGCGTGTCGACCAATTCACGCTCCAACCGCTTCGGTCGGGTGAAGGATTACTTTGCCCACGCCGATAACGAGATCTGCGTGATCGTGCAGGTGGAAACGCGGGCGGCGCTGGCCGAGATCGAGAAGACGGCGGCGATCGACGGCATCGACGGCATTTTCATCGGGCCGCAGGACCTCGCCGCCGACTTCGGCCATCTGGGCAACCCGGGTCATCCCGAGGTGCAGGCGGCAATGGCCGACGCAATCACGCGTATTCGCAAGGCCGGAAAAGCGCCGGGGATCCTGGCCTTTGCCGAGGCCGACGCCAAACGCTGGATCGAACTCGGCGCGCTGTTCGTCGCCGTGACCTCGGATCAGTTCCTACTCGCCCGCGAAAGCGCGGCGGTCGCCGCTCGCTTCAAAGGTTGAAAGAAATTTTCACCGCAAAGATTCTTTTCTATACCCCCTTGAGGGGTACGCAAAGAACGCAAAGAAGAACTTGACGGGTAAAAAATCTAATCGCCGCAGAAAGGGACATTGAAGCGGGCGGAACATTCGTCAACGAAAAGTTCAGACCTTATGTTCTTTCCCCCATTCATGCTTTTTTATTTACTTTGCGTTTCCTTTGCGTACCCCTCAAGGGGGTATAGAAAAGAATCTTTGCGGTGAAAACGTTTTTTCCAGAGCGTCTGCGATCGCTTCGGGAGTTGCGTCGATGTCGGCGGTTATCGCGTCCGTGGGTTCCTCGAGCGCGGCAAACTGCGACTCGAGGAGCCCCGCTTTCATGTAATGCCCCTTGCGGGCTTTGAGCCTCGACTCGATCAGTTCGAAGCTGCCTTTCAGGTACACCCAGCGCAGGTCGCCGCACCCGGCAGCGAGGCGGTCGCGATATTTGCTCTTGAGCGCCGAACAGGCCAGCAACGCATTCTCGCCATGCGACTCACTGTCCTTGAGCAGGCCATTGAGCCGGTCCAGCCACGGCCAGCGATCGTCGTCGGTGAGCGGTATGCCGGAGCGCATTTTTTCGACATTGGCCGGCGGATGAAAATCATCGGCGTCGAGCAGCGGCCAGACGAGCCGTTCGGAAAGAAGTTTTCCGACGGTGGTCTTGCCGCAGCCTGAGACGCCCATCAACACGACGATCATTTGTCTTCCGCCGGTTGCACGGCATGGCCGCCGAAACCAGCGCGCATCATCGCCAGCAACCTCGAGGCGTAATCGTCCTGCCCCTGGCTGGCGAAGCGCGCCATCAGCGCCAGGCTCATCACTGGCGCGGGTATGCCCAATTCCACTGCTTCGATCGCGGTCCAGCGGCCCTCGCCGGAATCGGCGACCAGCGGCTTGATCGTTTCCAGCGTGCGCTCGTTCCTGAGGAAGTTGGCAATCAGGTCGAGCAACCACGAGCGCACCACGCTGCCGTGACGCCACATCTCGGTGATCTCGGCCAGATCCAGGCCGAATTCAGACTTGGCCTTGAGCACCGACAGGCCTTCGGCATAAGCCTGCATCATTCCGTACTCGATGCCGTTGTGGATCATCTTTACGTAGTGACCCGAGCCCGCCGGTCCGCAGTGCGTCCAGCCGCGATCGGGCGCCGGCGCCAGCAGGCGCGCGAACGGCTCGACGCGCGCGAATGCTTCTTTGGTGCCGCCCAGCATCAGCGCGTAGCCGTTGTCGAGTCCCCAGACGCCGCCGGAGACTCCGGCATCGACGAAGCCGATGCCGAGTCCGGCCAGCCACCCGGCCCGCCGCTGCGAATCCTTGTACAGCGAATTGCCGCCATCTACTAGAACATCGCCTTTGGCGAGCAGAGGGGCGAGTTGTTCCAAGGCGCGCTCGGTGACTTCTCCGGCCGGCAGCATCACCCACACCACCCGAGGCGCTGGCAGGGCTGCGATCACGTCCTTCAGTTCGGAGTGCGCCGTGATGCCCTTTTCGTTTTCAACCGCGACGCGGGCCACGGGGCTGACATCGTGCGCCGCCACCCGCACGCCTTTGCGCGCCAGCCGCCGCGCCATGCCGGCGCCCATGCGCCCGAGACCCACGATGCCGATATCCATTTGTCTCCTCCGCTTCGCTGATTGCGGCCATTCTCCGGGGCGCGGGGTTTCGGCGCAATGCGTATGCGTAACGAATCCGGTAATCTGCGTCTCTCGGGAACGGGAGAGGACAGGCATGGCGCGAGTTGCATTCGGGAATCTGGAAGAGTTGGCGGCAAAGGTCGGGCAGGAGGTCGTGGTGAGCGACTGGCTCGAGGTCACGCAGGCACGCATCGACCAGTTTGCCGACGCCACCGGAGACCATCAGTGGATCCACGTTGACGTCGAACGCGCGCGTCGCGAGTCGCCGTTCGGCACCACCATTGCGCACGGTTTCCTGACCTTGTCGTTGCTGAGTCACTTCCTCAACAATTCGATGGAATTCGGCGGCTCGAAAATGGGAGTGAACTACGGCTGCAACCGGTTGCGCTTCACCGCGCCGGTGAAAGCCGGATCGCGGCTGCGCGCCCGGTTCAAGCTGAAGGAGTTTCGACACATCGAAGGCGGGGTGCAGATGATCTGGGACGTGGCAATGGAATGCGAAGGCCAGGAAAAACCGGTGCTGGTCGCGGAATGGGTCGGGAGGAGGTATGGCTGAGCGCTTCCCCGCAATCTTTGTTTCCCACGGCGCGCCGCTTCTGGCGATCCAGCCGGGCCCGGCCCGCGAGTTCCTCTCCGGGCTGGGAAGGACGCTCGGCAAGCCCAAGGCGATTTTGACGGTGTCCGCGCACTGGGAAAGCGGCGACGCAGCGGTGAGCGCGACTGCGCGCCCGGAAACGATCCACGATTTCTACGGTTTCCCCGATGAACTCTATCGAATCGAGTATCCCGCCGCAGGCGCGCCCGAGCTTGCGGCGCGGGCGATGGCATTGCTCGGTGAGAAGGGGATCGGCACGCGCGCGCATCCCAGCCGCGGGCTGGACCACGGCGCCTGGGTGCCGCTGATGCTGATGTATCCGGAGGCCGACATTCCGGTTACGCAACTCACGGTTCAGACCGCGCTGGGGACCCTGCATCACTTCAAGCTCGGCGATGCGTTGCGCGGCCTGCGCGACGAAGGTGTGTTGATCCTCGGCTCCGGCGGTGCCACGCACAATCTGCGCGAGTTCGGCCACTACCCCGAGGGAACCGCGCCGCCGCAGTGGGTGACGGGTTTCCAGGATTGGCTGGCGCAGACCATCGAGAGCGGAAAATCCGACGATCTGGTTCGCTATCGGAGCCTCGCGCCGGAGGCCGCGCGCAATCATCCGACCGAGGAACATTTCCTGCCGCTGTTCGTTGCGGCCGGGTCCGGTTCACCCGGCGTGGCCGGGAAGCGCATTCACCGCAGTCTCACCTTCGGCATCCTGGCGATGGATGCATATCGCTTCGACTGACAACCGGCCGGACCGACAACGATGGCAAGATCGGACTTCAGATTCGCGCACCGCATGAGGGTGCGCTGGGCCGAGGTGGACAAGCAGGGTATCGTGTTCAACGGCCACTATTTGATGTACTTCGACGTGGCGATCACCGAGTATTACCGTGCGCTCGGCTACCCCTATCCCGCGGGCCTGGCGCAGCACGGCACCGATTTGTATGTGAAGAAGGCCGAGGTCGAGTACCACGCATCGGCCGGTTACGACGACGAGATCGACGCATGCGTGCGGGTCGCCCGGCTGGGGCGCACGAGCTTCGAGTTCCAGCTCGAGGTCTATCGCGCGGATCAACTTTTGGTCGGCGGCCGGGTGGTCTACGTGAACGCCGACCCGGAAACCCGAAAATCGGCGGCGCTGCCGGACTTTCTGCGCACCGCCATCAAGGCGTTCGAGCACACGCCGCCGACCGACGCGGTCGCGAGTCCTGCTTAAAAAAACGTGGCTAGGGCATCTTATTTCGTACAATTGCGTTTGCGGGCGCCTTCCCTGAACTAGTCCGTCGCGCGAAACCTGGCACGGCGATGCCGGTGTGCTTCGCACAAGACGGCTTCGAAAGTTACAACCATGCGCAACACTGACAAGCTCTACATCGATGGTCAATGGACCGCGTCGTCGTCGAACCAGACGATAGACGTCGTCTCGCCTTCGACCGAGGAAGTCATCGGCTGCATCCCCGCCGGTACCGTGGCGGACGTCGAACGTGCGGTCGCCGCAGCGCGCCAGGCATTCGCGGACTGGTCGGCGACGGCACCCACGGAGCGCGCGGCGTGGTTGAAGAAAATCCACGAGCAACTGGTGGCACGCGCGGACGAGATCGCGCGCACCATCACCGCCGAGGTCGGCATGCCGCTCAAGATGACTGCGCGCATCCAGGCCTACCTGCCGCAGGCGAGTTTCGGGCTTTATGCCGGGCTCACGCCGGGATTTGCCTTCGAAGAGGAAATCGGCAACTCGCGCGTCACCCGCGAAGCGGTGGGCGTGGTCGCCTGCATCACGCCGTGGAATTACCCGTTGCACCAGATCGCCGCGAAGGTGGCACCGGCGCTGGCTGCCGGCTGCACGGTAGTGCTCAAACCGTCCGAGGTCGCGCCGCTGAACGCCTACATTCTTGCCGACATCATGCATAGCGTCGGCCTGCCGGCCGGCGTGTTCAATCTGGTGACCGGAACGGGAGCGGTGGTCGGCGAAGCGCTGGCGAAGCATCCGGAAGTCGACATGATTTCCTTTACCGGTTCCACGCGCGCCGGGAAGCGCGTGGCGGAACTCGCCGCCGGCACGGTCAAGCGCCTGGCGCTGGAACTCGGCGGCAAGTCGGCTGCCGTGCTGCTGGACGACGCCGATTTCAACCTCGCGGTGAAAAGCGTACTCAATTCGTGTTTCCTCAATTCGGGGCAGACATGCAACGCGCTCACCCGCATGCTGGTGCCGGCGTCTCGTTATGAAGAGGCGGCGCGGCTGGCGGCCGAGACCGCCGCGACCTTCAACGTCGGCGATCCGTTCGGAGCCGAAGCCAAATTGGGACCGGTAGTGTCGAAGGCGCAGCAGGAGCGGGTGCGCTCCTACATCCGCAAGGGAATCGAAGAGGGCGCAGAACTGCTCGCCGGCGGTCCCGACATGCCCGAGGGCCTGAGCAAGGGCTGTTACGTGAAGCCGACCGTGTTCGGGCGCGTGCAGCCGCACGCCACGATTGCGCAGGAAGAGATTTTCGGACCGGTGCTTTCCATCATTGCCTATGGCAATGAAGACGAGGCCGTGCGAATCGCCAACGGCACGGTGTACGGCCTGGCCGCGGCAGTCTGGTCGGCGGACGGAGCGCGGGCGCAACGCGTGGCAAAGCGCCTGCGTGCCGGGCAGGTCGATATTAACGGCGGGACATTCAACATCAATGCGCCGTTTGGCGGCTTCAAGCAGTCCGGCCGCGGGCGCGAACTCGGTAAGTACGGACTCGAGGAATTCCTCGAATTCAAGTCGATCCAGGTGCGGCTGCCGTCCAAGGGCGGCTGATCGTATAGCCGGGATCGAAATGCAATTCCGACAATCTTGCAAGATCAGCATCAATCGGACTGCTTTTCCCTCAAATAACGCCCACACAAGCCAAGGACAAGGACATGGATTTTAATTTCTCCGACAAGGTCAGGGATCTGCAGAAGAAAGTCGGCGCTTTCATGGAGGCGCACATCTATCCGAACGAGAACCGCTTCTTCGAGCAGATCGAGGACAACCGCCGCAAGGGCGACGCCTGGATACCTACGCGCATCATCGAGGATCTCAAGCCCAAGGCGCGTGCCGCCGGACTCTGGAATCTGTGGCGGCCCAGCGACCATGGCGGGGCGCTCACCACCCGGGAGTACGCGCCGCTGTGCGAGATCATGGGCCGGCTGGCGTGGGCGCCCGAGGTGTTCAATTGCTCGGCGCCCGACACCGGCAACATGGAAGTGCTGCTGCGTTACGGCACGCCGGAACAGCAGAAGCAATGGCTCACGCCGCTGCTGGAAGGTGAGATTCGTTCGGCCTTCCTGATGACAGAGCCGGCGGTTGCCTCATCGGACGCGACCAATATCCAGTGCCGCATCGAGCGGCAGGGCAACGAGTACGTGATCAACGGGCGCAAGTGGTGGTCCTCGGGCGCGGGCGATCCGCGCTGCAAGATCTACATCCTGATGGGAAAGACCGACCCGGACAACGCCGACCGTCACAAGCAGCAGTCGATGATCCTGGTGCCGGCCGACGCCAAGGGGGTAAAAATAGTGCGCGCACTGAGCGTGTTCGGCTACGACGATGCGCCGCACGGCCACATGGACGTGACCCTGGAGAACGTGCGCGTCCCGGCGACGAACTTGTTGCTGGGGGAGGGACGCGGCTTCGAGATCGCGCAGGGACGGCTCGGGCCGGGACGCATCCACCACTGCATGCGCATCATCGGCCAGGCCGAGCGCGCGCTCGAGTTCATGTGCAAGCGGCTGAAGTCGCGGATTGCATTCGGCAAGCCGGTGGCCGAGCAAGGCGTCTGGCACGAGCGTATCGCCGAATCGCGAATCATGATCGAGCAGGCGCGCCTGCTTACCCTCAAGGCGGCGGCCATGATGGATACGGTGGGCAACAAGGAGGCAAGAGCGGAAATCGCGATGATCAAGGTGATCGCGCCTAACATGGCGCAGCAGGTCATCGACTGGGCGATCCAGGCGCATGGCGGCGGCGGAGTGTGTCAGGATTTCCCGCTGTCGTGGATGTATGCGTGGAACCGCACATTGCGGCTCGCGGACGGGCCGGACGAAGTGCACCGCAGCCAAATTGCGCGCCTGGAATTGAAGAAGTACGGTTAGCAAGGTCTGCAAGAGTCCGACGGCGGCAATCCGGCTGCCCCACGGTCACAATTTCACGAACCGGCTATTGCAACGCAGCATCGCAGCTCTGTCGCGACCTCAACTCCTGTTCCGAATAGGCTGAATTCGCGCAACAAAACGCGTCGCCCGCAAAGCCGCGTCGGGAGCGGCTTTGGAGGACACCGGCAATTTGCGCTGCGATGCCATCGCGCAACGCGAACGATCCGCCGTAAAGAGTTGAAAGGCAGTTTTTATTCGTGTATTTTGCCCGGGTACCTAAATTTAGTGTTACGCCAATAAGTTTCATTCCTCACTACCGCTCGAAAGGGGGAGTTTTGCAATGAAGATATCGTTCAACGTTAATGGAAAACAAACGAGCGTAGACGTCGCGCCAGATACCCCTCTACTGTGGGTCCTGCGCGACACCCTGGGCCTTACCGGCACCAAGTTCGGTTGCGGCAAAGCGCTCTGTGGCTCCTGTACGGTGCATCTGAACGGCATGGCGATTCGGTCCTGTCAGACCGCCGTGGGTTCCGTATCCGGTCAGAAGGTTACGACCATAGAAGGACTGGGCGGGAACCACAAGGTTCAGAGGGCATGGATTGCGCTGGATGTCCCGCAGTGCGGCTATTGCCAGCCTGGCCAGATGATGTCGGCGGCCGCGCTGCTCGCAGCCAACAAGACACCCACCGATGATGATATCGATGCCTTCATGTCCGGCAACATCTGCCGCTGTGGCACGTATCCGCGGATTCGCGCAGCGATCAAACAAGCTGCGAAGATGGCCTAAGGAGGCGAAACATGGAAAACATGATCAAAAACGAAACGCGTCGTGACTTCCTGAAGGTCAGCGGCTCCGTCGCCGGAGGACTGGCGCTCGGTTTCTATCTGCCCACCGGACCGCGCATCGCGCAAGCGGCCGCGCAAACCAGTTCGCCGAACGCCTGGATCAAGATCGGCACCGACGACAGCATCACCATCATGTGCGCCCGGTCCGAAATGGGCCAGGACGTCTACACCTCGATGACGATGCTGGTGGTCGAAGAGCTCGAAGTCGACATCAACAAGGTCAAAGTCGAGTTTGCTCCGCCTGCAGAGGTGTACATCAACGCCATGCTGGGTGGTCAGCTCACCGGCGGTTCAACTGCGGTGCGTGACGCCTGGGAGAAACTGCGCAAGGCCGGCGCTTCTGCCCGCATGATGCTGGTTGCTGCTGCAGCCAGCGAATGGGGCGTTGACTCTGTGTATTGTAAGGCGGCCAACGGCATGGTCACCGGCCCCGGCGGCAAGAAGGCCACCTACGGCCAACTCGCCGCCAAGGCGGCGACGATGGAAGTGCCGAAGGACGTTCCGCTCAAGCCCTCGAGTCAATTCAAAGTCGTCGGGAGCATCAAGCAGAGGCGTCTGGACACGCCTGCCAAGGTCAACGGTACCGCGCAGTTTGGGATCGACACCCGCGTTCCCGGCATGCTCTACGCTGCGGTTGCAATGCCGCCGATGATTGGTGGCAAGGTAGCGAGCTACGACGATACGCGCGCCAAGTCGGTGCCCGGAGTCAAGGCGGTGGTGCAATTCAGCCGCGGCGTGGCGGTCGTGGCGGACTCGTACTGGCAGGCCAAGAAGGCCAAGGACCTGCTGCAGATGCAGTGGGATGGCGGTCCGAATGCCGACCTCGACTCGAAGAAGATCTTCGACGGTCTGCGTGACGCTGCGCAAAAGCCGGGAGCGGTATTCCGTGAGATTGGCAACGTGGACGGCGGGTTAAATGGCGCAGCCAGAACAATGGAGGCCACTTATCAATTCCCGTACCAGTCTCACTCGCCTATGGAGCCGATGAACACCGTGGCCGATGTGCGTGCCGACAAGGCGGTGATCATCACCCCGACCCAGTTCCAGCAACTGGTCCCGCACGTTGTCGCGGGTGCCACGGGCCTCAAGCCCGAGCAGGTTGAGGTGCATACCACGTTCCTCGGTGGCGGTTTCGGCCGTCGCATTGACGTGGACTACGCCATCGACGCCGCGGAAATCTCCAAGGCGGTCGGCGCTCCGGTGAAGCTGGTATGGAGCCGCGAAGACGACATGACGCACGATGCCTACCGTCCTGCTGGTCTGTACAAGTTCACGGCCGGTCTGGATGCCGGCGGCAAGCCGGTCGCCATGCGATTCCATTCGACCAGCCCGTCGATCTCGTCCCGTGTGTTCCCGAGCATCGTAAAGGACGGCATCGACGCGTTCGCGGTGGAAGGCATCGACAACTACCCGTACGACACGCCTAATCTGAAGTTCACCTATCAGATGCACGACACGGGCATCACCGTGGGCTACTGGCGCGCGGTGTCCCATAACCTGAACGCGGTCGCTCTCGAGTGCTTCATCGACGAGATGGCCAATGCTGCGGGCAAGGATCCGCTCCAGTACCGTTTGGATATGCTCGACATGGGCGCGTCCAAGCACGTGTGGTCGGGGCTGTCTGCGGGCGTGCCAGTTGGCCCGCGCATGAAGCGTGCCCTGGAAGAGGTTCGCGCCAAGTCCGGCTGGGGCAAGAAGATGCCGGCGGGCAAGGGTATGGGCGTGTCGGTGACGGAGAGCTACAACACGGTGATTGGGTTGGTTGCCGAGGTGTCGGTTTCCAGCAACTATGACGTGACCCTCGACAAGGTCACCGCGGTTGTGGATGGCGGCACCCTGGTTCACCCGGACCAGGCGCTGGCGCAGATACAGTCGACCATCAACTTCGGTCAGACGGCGTGCATGTGGGGCGAGATCACCATCAAAAACGGTGGTGTCGAACAGAACAACTTCGACATGTACCGCGTGGCTCGGATGAATGAGACCCCCAGGGTTCTTGATATCCATTTCATCAAGAGCGACGGCGTGCCGGGCGGAATGGGCGAGCCTGCAATGGCAGTCATTCAGGCGGCGATCGGCAATGCTATCTTTGCCGCTTGCGGCAAGCGTTGCCGTACACTGCCGTTCACCGCGGAAAACATCTCCGCCGCGTAACAGTAGAGTCCTCGCCCGGCGTGAAGACCGGGCAGACGAGAGCAAGTTCCTGGCCCCCCAACGTTCCGCGTTGGGGGGTTTTTTATTGGCAATCCCGGGGCCGGCTGGTTTAGAATCGTTATTCCCGTTGGAGCAGAACGGTACTTGTAATAGAGGTAATAGAGGACAGTCATGGACAGCGTGGACTTGCAGGTTCTGCGAAGCAGCGTGGCATGGCTCAGCCAGGGCCATCGCGTGATTCTCGCCACCATCGTGCAGACCTGGGGTTCTTCGCCGCGGCCGGCGGGCGCGATGCTCGCGGTCCGTGGCGACGGCCTGGTGGCCGGTTCGGTTTCGGGCGGTTGCGTGGAAGACGATCTGATCTTCAGGATCCGCAACAAATCGCTGGCGGTGGAGAAGCCGGAAATCGCCACCTATGGAATCAGCAAGGACGAGGCGACGCGCTACGGCCTTCCCTGCGGAGGCAAGCTGGAACTGGTGCTCGAGCCGATCAGGGACAACGACAGCGTCGTCGAGCTGCTCAATCGCGTCGATCGCCACGAATTGGTGGCGCGAACCCTGGATCTCGATACCGGCAAGGTCGTGCTGCGGCCGGCGAGCCGTGCCGATGCTCCGCTCAATTTCGACCGCAAGCGGCTGACCACCGTGCACGGGCCGCGCTGGCGGCTGCTGATCATCGGGGCGGGTCAGTTGTCGCAATATCTGGCGCAGATGGCGCAGGCGCTCGACTACAGTGTCACGGTGTGTGATCCGCGCGAGGAGTATGCCGATACCTGGAATGTAGAGGGTACGGTCCTGGAGCGCGGAATGCCTGATGACGTCGCCCTGGCGATGGGCCTGGATTCCCACAGCGCAGTGGTGGCGGTGACTCACGACCCGAAGCTCGATGATCTGGCGCTGATGGAGGCGCTCAAGTCACCGGCGTTCTATGTCGGCGCGCTGGGCTCGGGCTTGAATTCGCAGAAGCGCCGCGAGCGGCTTACGATGTTCGATCTCTCGCAGGGCGAGATTGACCGCCTGCACGGGCCGATCGGGTTGAGCATCGGCAGCAAGACCCCGCCCGAGATCGCCGTGTCCGTTCTTGCGGAGATGACTGCGGTGCGTCACGGCGTGTATCCGAACCAAGTCGGCCGCAGGAAAAGCGGGGAAGTTGCGGCCGACGGCAATCAGCAGGTGTGCGAGGACCTCACGCGGGCCTGACCCGCCGGAGCGGATGAGACAGTCATGGGAGCCGGTGAGGCTCCCATCTTTTTTACCGGGTTTCGCAGTGTCATTTCGAGGGGGAGGGGCAGATGAGGTTGAAGAACAAGATTGCAATCGTCACCGG
>CAZYTR010000186.1:0-12807 GCA_964650365.1 uncultured Alcaligenaceae bacterium
CGCAGCTTGTCGTCGGCGTTGATGTTGCGCCGGTTCATGCTGTCCTGCAGGCCGTTCCTCTTGATGTAGGCCCACAGTTTCTTGGTAACCTCGGTGCGCGGCATAGGGGAACCGCCGATCACTGCGGCGAGCGACGCGGTGGGCGTCATCGGCTTCATGAAAGCCGCGTTGGGCTTGCGCTTCACGCCGCTCTTCTTCTTCGCAGCCTTCTTCGCCTTCCTCGGGGCCGCTTTCTTCGCAGCCTTCTTGGCTTTCTTCGGTGCTGCTTTCTTGGATTTCTTTCCGGACTTCTTGGTGGTCTTCTTCTTTGTTGCCATTGTGATGCCTCCAATCTAGGGTTTGGTCATGTCTCAATCTCAATTGCCTTGCCAGAAGCAAAGGCACGGCGAGCAGAGAATGCCGAGTGGTTGCTGTGTTGTCAATCGCTGAATGCACGTTTTTCATAGGGGAAGCGCCGGCGAATCGCATTCTTCCATGGCCCGTTTCGTCCCGAACGCGGTCTTCGGCCAGCTCACTTTGGCCGCAAACCGCTTCCAGAAATGCCTTCCGAGCGTTCACAATACGTCTGTCTGCACCCATCCCACAGACGTATCCAATGCGCCTTTCCGAGGAGCAACAGAGCCTGCTGTCCGCCCGAGTCGCCGGTCTCGAAACCCGAACCGGCGCCCAGGCCGTAGCCGCGGTGATCGGGAAATCCGACGCCTACCCGGAGGCGCCGTGGAAGGCGTTCGCACTCGGCGCCGCCCTGGCGGCGCTCTATTCCGCGGCCCGGTCGCTTATCGCCTACGACTGGGAGACCGGGGAATCTGCGCTCGGAAACGCCGTTGTGATCCTCGGAAGCGGCGCGGTGCTGGCGCTTCTAGCCGTGCTGCTCGAACCGGTTGCGCGGCTGTTCACGGACAGACGGCGCCGCGACCTCGAGGTCACCCAGTATGCCAAGGCGCTATTCTTCGACCGCGGTCTCGACCGCACCCGGGGCCGCATCGGCATTCTGCTGCTGGTGAGCCTGTTCGAGCGCAAGGTCGTCATTCTTGCCGACGACGGGTTCGAGGCACGTATCGACCGCGACGACTGGCAACGCCTGACCGACCGGATGACGCTGCTGCTCAGCCGCGGCAATGCCGCAGGAGCGCTGCACGCGGGGTTGGAAGGGCTGGAAGCGCTGCTCCTTGAGCGCGGCTACCGCGCCGATGAGAGCCCGGCGGACGAGCTGCCTAACGCGGTGCTGCAGCCGAAGGGCGTGCGATGAAGCTGATCGGGCGTGCAATGCTCGCGCTGTGCTGGCTCGCCGCTCCGGCGGTCGCGCAGGAAACGGCAATTCCCTACCTCTCCGGTCGCGTCGTGGACCAGGCCGGGATTCTCTCCAAGCAGGCGCACGAACGCCTGTCCGCCATGCTGCAGGCACACGAGCGCGCCACCGGTAACCAGATCGTCGTGCTGAGCATCCCGACGCTGGGCGGGGAAAGCGTCGAGGACTATTCGGTGCAGGTGTTCGAGGAGTGGAAGCTCGGCAGCCGCGACAAGGACAACGGCGTGTTGATCGTGGTGGTGCCGCAGGACCGGCGCATCCGCATAGAGGTCGGCTACGGACTCGAGGGCACGCTCGCCGACGCCACCGCCAGCCGCATCATCCGCGACCTGATGACCCCGCGCTTCCGCGAGGGCAACTACGACGTCGGCGTCGAGGCGGGGGTCACTGGGGTGATCCAGATTCTCGAGGGAAGGCGCTCTGCCGGAACCGACGCCCACTGGTTGGCACCCGAGGGGAAGTCGTCCGGTTTCCAAGTGCGCGCGCCGGACATGCCGTTGGCCGAGCGCATCCTGATCGGCGCCTTCGTCTTCGGCATCATCGGGCTGTTCACCTTCATCGGCCTGGTCACACCGGGCGGAATGGGCTGGTTCCTGTACTTCTTCCTGATCCCGTTCTGGTCCATGTTCCCGATGTTCATATTCGGCAGCGGCGCCGCGCTCAAGATCCTCGGCACCTACGCGGCGCTCTATCCGCTCACCAAGATCTTCGTTTCCCGCCAGCCCTGGTATCGCAAGGCGCGCGAGGACCTCAAGACCAAGGGCTACGCCAAGATCGGCGGCATGGTCATCCGCCCTGGCAGCGGCGGTTCGGGTGGCTTCTCCAGCGGCGGATTCTCCGGCGGAGGCGGTCGATCGGGTGGCGGCGGCGCGAGTGGAAGCTGGTAAGAAGTGCCGTGACGACGTGACGATCGTGACGCGTGACGACGTGAAAGCGAGTTAAAAGGCGGTTCTCTCGTCACACAGAATCACTGGTTTTTGCAGCAGTTATCTACCCAGTCACGATCGTCACGCCGTCACGTCGTCACGGCTTCATAGACGACTGCATCCAGCACGACACATCCCTCGCCTTTTGCGCCGACCAGCACCGGATTGAGATCGAGATTCGATACCCTCGATCCGGGATTCACCATCAACCGGCAGACCGCCAGAACGGCTGCGCAGAACGCGTCCACATCCAGTCCGGGCTCGCCGCGAACGCCCGTCAGCAGCGGCGCGATGCGCAGCCTGGCGAGTGCCGCTCTCACTTCGCTGTCGTTGAACGGCGACAGCAGCACCTGCACATCGGGCATCGCTTCGACATACTTGCCGCCGTCGCCGACCAGCACGACCGGACCGAACACCGGATCCATGCGCGCACCGATCATCATCTCCCTCCGGCCAATCGCCATTTTCGCCACGATTGCACCGTCGAAACGCACGCCCTGAGCGTTCAGTGTGCGCTGCATGTCCCGGTAAGCCGTACGCACCGCCTGTTCGTCATCGAGACCAAGCCGCACCAGCCCCAACTCGGACTTGTGCACCACCTCGGATGAACAGCCTTTCACCGCCACTGGAGCGCCCAGCTCGGCCAAGGCCGCCGCCGCTTCGTCCGCGGACTTGCATAGGCGATGCCGGACCACCGGAACACCGGCGCGTGCCGCCAATGCCAGGCTGTCTGCTTCGTTGAGCAGTCTTCCCCCCGTGGCCCGGTGAAGCACGGGTGCGACCGCCACACCGCATTCGCGGGCACTGCGCATCAGCTCGCAATGCGACAGGAACTGGTTGAGCGCGGCGACCGCCTCGGCTTCGGTGGTGAAAACCGGCAAGTCCTGTTCCCTGAATTTCGCTGCGATGCTCGCCTGCGGTACTGCCGCCACCAGAGGCTTGCCCGTGGCACGGGCAAATTCCGCCGAATCGCGGGCGAAGGCATCCACGTCGTAGCCCTGCCCCGCCACCGGAATGCCGATCAGGAAGGCGTCGGCCGCGGGGTCATGCGCCAGCACAGGCAGGATGTCCGAGAACAGCCTGCTGTTGGTCAACAGTGCAGCGGTAATGTCGATCGGATTGGTGGTGGTAGCAAAGCTCGGCAGTATCTTCGCAAGTCGCGAGCGGGTGTCGGCGGCGAGCTTCGCCATCGGCATGCCGACAGCGGTGGCGGCGTCCGCCGCCATCACGCATACCGCGCCCGAGTTGCTGATCGCCACCAGCCTGCGCCCCTTCGGCTTCCAGCCTTTCAGATACATCTCCACGCTGCCGACCAGTTCCGCCGTGTCGCGGGCGCGCCAGATGCCATGCTTCGCCAGGAAGGCGTCCACCAGGCGATCCTCGTTGGCGAGGGCGCCGGTATGCGAGCGTGCCGCCTCCTGTCCCGCCGCCGTGCGCCCGCTCTTCAGCGCAATCACCGGCAGGTCGCGGCTGTGGGCAATGCGCGCGGTCTCGGCGAGATGCTCCGTATCGCCGAGGCCCTCGAGATAGAGCAGCAGCAGCTTCAGGTCCGGATCTTCCGCCACCACCGACGCCAGCTCAGTGACGGTGACGTCGCAGTCGTTGCCCGTGGCATGCGAATGGCGCACGCCTATGCCGCGTTCACGCAAAAGGCCATAAGGCACCACGCTCATCGCTCCCGACTGGCTGACGATGCCTACCGGCCCGTCCTGGGGCGGCGCCTCGATGTACATAGTGGAAAACGACAGGACGGCGCCGCTGCCGAAGTTGGCCAGCCCCTGGCAATTCGGACCGATCACGCGCATGCCACGAGCGCGCGCGATTTCACGCATGTGCCGTTCCTTGGCCTTGCCCTCCCCGGCGTCGGTCTCGCCGAAACCGGAAGTCATGACGATCGCCACTCTCACGCCCAGTTGCGCGCATTGCTCGACCGCCTCCACCGCGGCATCGCCCGGCACCACCACGATCGCGACCTCCGGCACCTCGGGCAGATCCGTAAGCGATGCATAGGCCTTGTAGCCCTGCGCCTCGGGCCGCTTCGGATTGATCGGGTAGACCCGTCCCTTGTAACCGAAGCGGGACAGGTAAAGCAGCGGGCGTCCGCCCAACTTATTGGGGTTTTCAGAAGCCCCGACGATCGCCACGGATTTCGGATCGAGCACGGTGCGCAGTGAATCGCGCAGGGCGTCACTCATTGTTGTTTTCCTTGGAAAAGATCAAAACCCAACGCAGAAGCGCAGAGAACGCAGAGGACACAGAGGAAAGGCAAAAGGCAGGAAAATGCGCGGGTTAAGGTCTGTCATTGGTTAACGATCCCTCGAAGTGAAAATCGGTCGCCCAGGTTCGCGGACAGTCACCCCGCTTATAACCCCCACTTGCTTTTCCTCGTCTTTAGTTTTTCCTCTGCGCCCTTAAGGTTAAACACTTACGGCCGGAGCTGCTGCGTCAACGCTTTTCCCGCCGGCCATCGGCCAGCTCGAAATACGGAATCATCTTGCCGGCCAGATCGGTAAACCGCACCCGCACCCGGTCGCTGATTTCGAGCGCCGGGTCGCCGTGCGCCATCAGGCGAAAACCCTCGTCGGCATCCACCAGCACGATCAGGTAAGGCGCGTGAGCGCGAAGTTCCTCTGTCGGCGCACGCGCGACGCTGGTGCGCGCGTGCACCGTTCCCGCCCCGGAAGCCTGCCGGGTCACGGGATTGGCGTCGCCGCAGGCGGGACAAAACCCCCGCTGGAAATACCACACCGCCTTGCAGGAAGCGCAGGCCTGATAGGCGATGCCTGCCTCGCCGCGGGTCCAGTCCGTGATCACTGTGGTCATGCCGCCCTCTCGATGACGAGAGAAACATGCGAGGACAGCACTCCACCGTCGCCGTGCAGCAGCGCCCGCCGGACGTTCTTCGCCTGGCGCTCCATCGCCCGGTCCGTGAGCTGCAAATGGGTTTCCACCAGGTGTGCCATCGCGCCGCCCACCCCGCAGTGACCGTATGAGAGCAGCCCGCCGTGCGTATTGAGCGGCAGTTTTCCGTCGTGGTCGAAATGTCCCTCGGCCGCAAGCCTGCCCGCTTCGCCGCGCGGGGCGAGGCCGATCTCCTCGAGCAGGATGGCAAGCGTGATGGTGAAGCTGTCGTAAATCCCGGCGTAATCGATGTCTCTGATCGCGATGCCGGCGGCTTCCAGCGCCCTGGCAGCCGACGACGCGGCGCCGAACTGCGTCAGGCTCGCCGCGGCGCTGATGTGCTGATGGGTGTGCGCCTGGCCGGTGCCGATGATGCGCACCGCGAAATCATTGTTGCGGCTACGGCTCACCACGAAGGCCGCGCCGCCGTCGGAGACCGGACAGCAATCAAGCAGCTTCAACGGGGAGGCGATCGGCTTGGACCCCAAAACCGCCTCAACTGTGATCGGCTCGCGGAACTGCGCGCCCGGATGAAGGCTGGCGTGCCGGCGCATCAACACTGCAAGCTCCGCCAGGTCGGCTTCACCGTGGCCGTACTCGTGCATGTAGCGCGATGCCACCAGGCCGTAGTACGCCGGAATAGTCGCACCGAGCGGCACTTCGTACGCCGGGTGGCCGACCTGTGCCAGTGTCTGGATCGCCGAGTCGCGGCCCTGGCCGGTAAGCCGGTTCTCGCCCGCCACCACGAGGATGTTCCTGGCCACGCCGGATTCAATCAGGTGATGCGCCAGCATCGCCATGGCGAAACCGGTGGCGCCGCCGACCAGAATGGCGTGGGCATACACGGGCTTCAGTCCGAAGTGCTCTGCAAATACCGTAGCGAGCATCAGGTGCGGCATCGTGGTCGAGTATCCGCACACCAGGCCGTCCACATCGGCGCGTTCGAGCTGCGCATCGGCCAGCGCCGCCGACGCCGCATCGCTCATCAGATCGAGCGTGCCGCGTCCGGGATGCTTGCCGTAGGGCGTGAGCCCCACTCCGGTGATGAAACTCAAGAAAACCCTTTCGTCGTGAATACCGTGAATTACGTGAATGTCGCGAAAGCGGGCTTGCCGAGTTTCACTACAGCCACGAGTTTCCGGCGAATTCCAAACTACTGTGGCCTTTCCGTCTTACGAGTTACGACATTCACGATATTCACGACGTTCACGGCCTTTCCGTCACGGCCTTTCCGTCATGGTCCTCTTCACATCCGCAACGACCTCCGCCTCGTGCTTGAGCATCTCCACCAGCGCATCAAGCCGCGAGGAAATGCGGTCGGACAGCGCCGCGATGCTCAGCGCCGCGATGGGCTTGCCGTCGGAGCCGAACACCGGCACGCCGACCGCACCCATGCGATCCACCAGCATGTTCAGGAACAGCGCGTAACCACGGTCGCGGGTGCGCTCGATCTCTTTGCGCAGCCACGTCAGGCTGACCGCGGGGTAATTTGGCAATCGCTGCGCCACGAACGGCAGAATCGCCTCGATTTCCGTCTCGGATTGCCACGCCAGCAGCGCCATCGCGCCGGCGCCCACTCCTAGTGGCCTGCGGCTGCCGATATCCAGATAGTTGGCGCGGATTGGAAAATTGCCGACTTCTCGATCCACGCACACCGCTTCGGTGCCGCTGCGCACCGACAGCAGCGCCGAGTCTTCGGAAAGCGCCGCGAGCCGCAGCAGCGAAGGATGGGCGCGGCTGCGCAAGTCGTCGCGGTCGCGGAGCGCCGCGGCGAGAATGTCGATCTCGTTTCCGAGCGAATAAGTCTTGGTCGCTTCGTCGCGACGCACGAAACCCTCGCGCCTCAGCACTTCGAGGATGCGCAGCGTCGTGACCTTGTTCAGCACGGCCTGTCCGGCGACCTCGGACAACCGGCTGACACGCGGCTCGGTCAGGGATCGCAGGATCCTGCAGGCCTTCTGAACGGAATTGATGACTGAGGGACGTGTTGGCATGGCGGGACCTATTTTTCCTAAACGGTAGCGACCGGTGTCACGGGTGAGCCGACCGCGCCAGGTAGCCGCAGCGGCGGTGCCGTCAGCAGAAAACGCGAACGCTTGTGTTCGCGCAGCCAGTTGGCGAGCGGGGTCAAATGCCAGATCTCGCCGAGGTTGACGCCGAGCTTGAACAGGCAGTGCTCGTGTAGCGGCAATGTCGAGCAACGGCCGTCGTGACTGGTAGCCGGATGCGCTTCCACCGCGTAATTGTCCGCGATCAGCGAGACGAGACCGGAATCCGTGATCCACTGCAGCAGCTTCTGGTCGCGCCCGTCGAGCGCAGCGCAGGAATGTTCCAGCTTGTGCAGATCGGGCTGCTTGTTCATTTCGAGGATCATCTGCGCAAAACCGGTGTGCAGGCAGACCATGTCGCCTTCTTCGACGACTACCGCGTCCTTTTCCATGATGCGCATGAGCTGGTCGTAGCCGACTGCCGCGCCGGCGCGGCCGACGTGGGCGTGCAGGTCGATCATCACGCCGCGGCCCTGGAGGCAGTTCACCGCCATGTTTTCGACGCCGAGCGCATGCACCGCCGTTGTTGTTTTGGCCGGCACGTTGCCGATCGCCCCGGCATCGTCCGGGTCGGTCGGGCCGGAGATCTCCTTTCCGGCGCGGTAGCCGTTATAGAACACGGGCTCGGGCTTGCCGTCGCCATCGGCGTCGAATAACTGGCCGACGTGCGCCAGACTGTCCCATTGTGTCGAGTATTGCAGGTGCAGGATCACCGCATCGTCGTTGATGACGTCGGTGGCATCTGGGTTGTCTCGCTGCACGACGTAGACCATGTTCGGGCGGCCGTTGCGCAGGGTCGGGCGCAGGATCGGCGGATGGCGGCGCGGGTTGAGCACGTTGCCGCCCGGATAGTCGAGCGGCAGGCTCAGGCAAAAGCTCAGGCCCTCCTTCACTTCGGCAACGCCCTGTTTCACTTTTTTCGGGGTCAGCAGATTGAGCCGCCCGAGTTGATCGTCGGGACCGAAATCTCCCCAGGTCGAGCCTTCCGGTCGTTTTTTCCAGCGCGTGGTCGTCGGCATCTGTCCTCCCGTCAAACCGTTTTCTTGAAGCAAGAACACCAGGCAACACCGGACTTCGGTCCGGCGCGGATTTTCCTGGCGTCTCAATCGGTCTTTAACGTTCTTTGATACAAAAGGGGGAGACCCAGACGAGTGTCGGCCGGGCGTGGCGCAAGCGGCAACGCAGGCAGCCACGCGACCGCGTGGCGGTTGGACTGTTCATGGTTCGCCTCCCTTCAGTCCCGTTCTGCGACGGGTTGTCAGAGGAATCTTCGGCGTCGCCGGTCCTGTTTGTCAAGGAGTCGTTCTGGCCGGTGGAATTCCGACTGGGACCATCGACTCATGAATACAACGAGATACCCAGGATGGCCGGGGTTGGTTCCGGGATTCGGAATCTTCCGATCAGCGCAACGGGAGCAGTTGCGCAGTCCTCTCGCCACCGCGACAATCCAGGCTGAGAACAGGAAAAGGGAGGCGAACATGGCCGTCACGCTCGGAACCGGCGAGTTCCGCTACGAGGTGGTGGAGGACTGGGCAAAGCTGCCGGACGGCTGGACGCTGCGCGACGCCGCGGCCGTCGCAGTCGATTCGAAGGACCGAGTCTACGTCTTCAACCGCAGCGAACACCCGATGATGGTGTTCGACCGCGAGGGGAATTTTCTTCGCTCCTGGGGCGAAGGCCTGTTCAGGAACGCGCACGGCGTCCACATCGGCCCCGACCAGACGCTCTACTGCACCGACGACGGTGACCACACCGTGCGTAAGTGCACGCTCGAGGGCAAGGTCCTGCTGGAGATCGGCATCCCCGGCAAGCCTTCGCCATACATGAGTGGCGAGCCTTTCCATCGCTGCACGCACACCGCGTTGTCGCCGCGCGGAGATATCTACATCGCCGACGGATACGGCAACGCGCGCGTTCACAAGTACTCGCCCGACGGCAAGCTGCTGCTGTCGTGGGGCGAGCCCGGCACCGATCCCGGCCAGTTCAACATCCCGCACAACATCTGCTGCGACCCGGAGGGTTGGGTTTATGTCGCAGATCGCGAGAACCATCGCATCCAGGTATTCAACGGCGAGGGCAAGTACGAAACCCAGTGGCACAACCTGCATCGGCCCTGCGGACTCTTCATGGAACCCCGCCGCGATGCGCTGTGCTACGTCGGCGAAATTGGTCCGACCATGCCGGTCAACCGCGAGGTACCGAACCTCGGGCCACGGGTGAGTATCCTGACGCACGAGGGCAAACTGCTCGCGCGCCTCGGCGACGTCCGTGCCGGCCGGCATGCAGACCAGTTCATCGCGCCGCACGGCATGGCGGTGGATTCGCACGGCGACATCTATGTCGGCGAAGTGTCCTTTACCGCCTGGCCACAGATCTACCCCGGCACGTCGCCGCCGGCCGATGTGCGCGCCCTGCGCAAGCTGGTGCGGATGCATTGAAACTCGGTGCTGAGTGCTGAGAGAAAAATAGGACCCGGGATTCAGTGAAACCACCCGGCCGATGGCCGGCCATTAGAGCGTCGAAAACGAGCCGTGACCTGTGATAAGGTCCCCGCATGTTCGATCTGATCTTTCGAGGCGCCACCGTTTTCGACGGCAGCGGCGCCGCACCCGTCACCGCCGACGTGGCAATTCACAACGGTCGCATTGCCGAAGTGGGCAGGCCGGCCGACGCCGCACGCCGGGTGGTCGATGCGGACGGCCTCGCGCTGATGCCCGGCATCGTCGATGTCCACACCCACTACGATGCGCAGATCACCTGGGACCGCACCCTGTCCCCCTCGCCGGCCCTCGGCGTCACCACCGTGGTGATGGGCAACTGCGGTTTCGGCATTGCGCCCTGCCCGGCTTCCCAGCGGGAAACGATGTTGAAGAACCTGTCGGTGGTCGAGGGCATGGATCTCGACGCGCTGCTCACCGGCACACGCTGGGAATTCGAATCTTTCCCCGACTACCTCGCGCAGCTGCGGGGCATCGGGCCGTATGCCAACGTGGCGGCGCTGGCCGGCCACTCGAGCATCCGCACTGCGGTGATGGGCGACGAAGCCTCCACCCGCGCCCAGCCGACGACGGAGGAACTCGCGCGCATGCAATCCATGGTGCGCGAGGCGCTCGACGTCGGTGCAATCGGGCTGGCATCGTCGTTTTCGCCCAATCACGCGGGTTTCGCCGGGCGTCCGATGCCTTCCACCATCGCATCCGAAGCCGAGTTGCGCGCGCTGGCGCAGCCGCTGGGTGAAAAGAAACGCGGCGTCTTCGTGATGGCGACCGGACCGCGTGCCACCACGGAATTTATGGAATCGCTGGCCGCCGCTACCGGCCGGCCGGCCTTCATGGTAACCGTGCTCACCATGTACAACGACGCTGCGCCGGACGTGGCGATGGGCTACTACGAACGCTGTGCGGCGGCCCGCGCGCGCGGCAACGAAGTCTACATCCACGCCAACCCGCATCCGCTGTCCTTCGATTTCACGCTGCGCGATCCGTATCTCATGTTTTCGCACGACGCCTTTGACCGCGTGAAAACGGCGAAACCGGAAGAACTGCCCGGCATCTATGCCGATCCGGCGTTTCGCCGCCGGTTCCGCGAAAATCTCGCCGACCCGCAGCCGGGAATTCTGTTTTACGGCGACTGGTCGAAAGTCGAAGTCGAGGAACAACCGGTCGGCGCACTGGCGCGCGCCGCCGGGCGCGACCCGCTCGATTGGTTCTTCGATCTGCCGCTCGATACCCCGCTCATCGCCAAGCTGTTCCAGAACAATGACGCCGGCGTGGCGCCGCTGCTCAAACACGAATCCGGGGTGCTGGCGCTCTCCGACGCGGGCGCGCATCTCATTTTCATGTGCGACGCGGGTTTCGGTCTGCATTTCCTGCGGCACTGGGTGCGCGAGACCGGAACGTTCACGCTCGAAGAAGCCGTGCGCCGATTGACCTCCGATCCCGCCGCGAAGTACCGCATCCCCGATCGCGGCCGGATCACATCCGACGCGTGGGCGGATCTGTTGCTGTTCGATCCGGCTAAAGTGGGACAGTCCGCGCTAGTACGCGGGAAGGACCTGCCCGCGGGCGGCGCACGCATGCTCCGCCATCCAGAAGGGGTTCACGGCGTCTGGGTAAATGGCACACAAATTCACGATGGGCGGGATTACCTGCCGCTCGAATCCGGTCCCGGACAGGTACTGACGAAGTTCCTGCAATGATCACGCTCAGGCAGATTGCAGGCGCGCTGGGCGCGGAGGTTGAAGGCGTGGATCTCTCGAAACCGCTTTCTGCCGGATTGGTGGCGGAACTTCGCCAGGCGTGGCTGGAAAACCTGGTACTGTTTTTCCGCGATCAGCCGCTGACCCCCGCACAGTACATGGCGTTCGCGCAGAATTTCGGAACGCCAGCCGACTACCCACTGCTCAAGGGCATCGAAGGGTTCCCGAAGATCATAGAGGTCAAGAAGCTGGAGCACGAGCGCATCAATTTCGGCGGCCTCTGGCACTCGGACACGGCCTACCTCGACACGCCGCCGATGGCCTCGATGCTGCTCGCGCGGGAAACGCCGCCCCACGGCGGCGACACGCTGTTCGCCAATATGTACCTGGCATGGGATGCGTTATCCGAAGGCATGCGCCGCATGCTGCGCGGTCTCAAGGCGATGAATTGCTCGACCAAGGCCGACGCATCGAAAACCCGGGAAGACCGCGTTCGGGAAGACGGCAAACCAGCGCCGGAATTCACCGCGGAACACCCGGTCGCGCGCACCCACCCGGAGACCGGCCGCATCGCGCTCTATGTGAATGCCGGCCACACGGTGCTGTTCGCGGGCATGACCGAAGAGGAGAGCCGGCCGCTGCTCGATTACCTGTTCCGTCACCAGGTACGCCCGGAATTCACCTGTCGTTTCGCCTGGCGGCCGGGATCGATCGCGTTATGGGACAACCGCTGCACACAGCACAATCCGGTGAACGACTACCACGGTTACCGGCGCGTCATGCACCGGATCACGCTGGCCGGAGACGTTCCGCGCTGATTCGCCGCCTTCCCGTGTGTTTTAATCTCATGGCGCGTCCCGGAGGTTGACGCTTGATTGCCAAAAATGGCCATTTACAATATCAATATGGACATTTCAGTTACCGAGTTCAAACGCCGCTGCCTTGAGATCATCCGCCGCGTGGAAAAGACCGGCAAGCCGGTCGCCATCACGCGCCGCGGGAAAGTGGTCGTGCGCCTGAATCCTTCAGGGTCCGCCGGACACGGCGGCTTGAAGCCGTGGGAGCAGTTGCGTTCGCTCGGCGGCCGCCTGCTGGCGGAGCCGGGCGAGTCGGTGTTGCACGACGAGGATTTCGAGGCGCTGCATTGAGCGTTTTGCTCTGATGAACTGCGGCGCAGCCGCGTTTCCGGGAAGTGCGCTTTGACGCTGCCCGGGTATCGTGTTAGATTGGTCTGAATTCTGACTAATTGGAGCCGACACCGATGAAGACCCTTCCTCTTTCGGAAGCCAAGAGCCAGCTCAGCGGCCTGGTCGAGCAGGTGCGCTCGCTCGACGAGCAAGTGATGATCACGCGCAACGGGCGTCCGGCTGCGGTACTGGTGAGTGCGGATGAGTTCGAGCGCTGGAAGGAAACCATCGAAGTTCG
>CAZYTR010000187.1:0-3835 GCA_964650365.1 uncultured Alcaligenaceae bacterium
CCAAGACCTACGCCATGGCTGCGGCAGCGGGCCTCGCGGTGACGCTGATCCCGGTGTTGATGGGCTATCTGATCCGCGGGCGCATCCCGGCGGAACGGAAAAATCCGCTCAACCGCCTCCTGATCGCGATCTACCGGCCGCTGCTCGACGCCGTACTGCGTTTCCCGAAAATCACCGTTGCCGCCGCCGAGCTGGTGGCCGTCGCCACGCTCTGGCCGGCCGGGAAACTGGGCGGCGAGTTCATGCCGCCCCTGGATGAAGGCGACCTGCTCTACATGCCTTCGGCGCTACCGGGGATTTCTGCGGGCAAGGTATCGGAGCTGCTGCAGCAGACCGACCGGTTGATCAAGACCGTACCGGAGGTGGCAAGTGTGTTCGGCAAGGCAGGCCGCGCGGAGACGGCGACCGATCCCGCGCCGCTGGAAATGTTCGAAACCACCATCCAGTTCAAGCCCCGCGATCAGTGGCGGCCCGGTATGACGACAGACAAGCTGGTCGAGGAACTGGACCGCATTGTCAAGGTGCCGGGACTGTCGAACATCTGGGTGCCCCCGATCCGCAATCGAATCGACATGCTGGCCACCGGCATCAAAAGCCCCGTGGGCGTGAAGGTGGCAGGCATGAGCCTGGCGGAAATCGACCGCATCACTGGCGAGGTCGAGCGCGTGGTAAAGCGAGTGCGGGGCGTCTCGTCCGCGCTCGCTGAACGACTTACCGGCGGCCGTTACGTGGATGTAAAGATCGATCGCGACGCCGCGGCACGCTATGGCCTGAATATCGCCGACGTGCAGAGCATCGTCTCCGCGGCTATCGGCGGTGACAACATCGGGGAGACGGTCGAGGGACTGCAACGCTTCCCCATCAACGTGCGCTATCCGCGCGAAGTGCGCGATTCGGTCGAGAAACTGCGTCAGTTGTCGATTCTGACGGAACGCGGAGCGCAGATCCGGCTCGGCGATGTCGCCGCGATCGGGATCAACGACGGCCCCCCCATGTTGAAAAGCGAGAACGCCCGATTATCAGGCTGGGTGTACATCGATATTCGCGGACGCGATCTCAGCTCCGCAGTACGGGACATGCAGCAGGCGGTGACGCAAGAGGTGCGGCTACCGGCCGGCTATTCGATCTCCTGGTCCGGTCAGTTCGAGTTCCTGGAACGTGCGACGGCGAAACTGAAAATCGTCGTGCCGGCGACACTTGTAATTATCTTCGTGCTGCTATACCTGACCTTCAAGCGCTTCGATGAGGCCTTCCTGATGATGGCCACATTGCCGTTCGCCCTGGTGGGCGGCGTCTGGCTGCTGTGGTTACTTGGCCACAACGTCTCCGTGGCCAGCGCGGTCGGTTTTATCGCACTCGCCGGTGTGGCGGCAGAGTTCGGCGTGATCATGCTGCTGTACCTGAAGCATGCCTGGGATGCGCGTCTCGCCAAGGGCAATATCAGTGAGGCCGATCTGCTCGACGCCATCCGTGAAGGCGCGGTGCTGCGCGTGCGCCCCAAGGCCATGACTGTAGCGGTGATCATCGCCGGCCTGCTGCCGATCATGTACGGCACGGGGACCGGTTCCGAGGTCATGCAACGCATCGCCGCACCGATGGTGGGCGGCATGATCACCGCGCCACTGCTGTCGATGCTGGTACTGCCGGCGGCGTATTACCTGATTCATCGTCGCCGAGTACGTTGAGGCTTATTCTGCCTCGACGATGGCGGCCAGGTGTAAGAGAAGCCGCCAGCTTCCGATGTTGTTACGCGGCCGGCGACACGCGACTTGAAGTGCGCGACAATCGCTTTGCCTCCCCGCGAGCAATTCACTTGATAGAGGTGTGTTCCAGCAGTGGCGGGTCATCAACCAGCATGCGACAGGAGTGGAAAATGGACGAAACGAAGAGAAACGCGATAAGGGTGCTCTCCGGCACGGCGCTCGCCGCAGCGGCTGCGGCGCTATTCCTAAGCGGTGCGGCCGGTGTAGCAGCCGCGGACGCAAAGGAAGCGATGGTGCAATGCGCGGGCGTCAATGCCTGCAAGGGCAAAAGCGACTGCGCGACCGCCACGAGCGCATGCATGGGGCAGAACGCCTGCAAGGGTCAGGGATGGCTGAAGATGACCGAGAAACAGTGCCTGGAAAAAGGCGGCAAAGTGCCAAAGAGCTGAGCTCGAGGTAACAGGTTCGCCCACCCACCGTAAACGTCAGCCGAACCAGCGTCCGCGCAACTGTTTGACGCCGTCGAGTATGCGCTGCCCGAGCGAGGATTCGCGCACCTGTTCGACGACTTCCACTTTGTGCGCCTTCACCAATTTCGGCGCCTGCTTGTAGGCGAGGTAACGCTGTAGCGCGGCATGCACGTGGGCGCGCATCATCTTCACGCTCACAGGTTTGTTCAGGAAACGGAATATCTGGGCCTGATTGATCAGTTCGATGACCAGTTCGGAATCGGAAGCGCCGGTGACGACGATGGACAGTATCTGGGGATTCTCCTGCTTCAGCAGTTTCAGCATTGCGGTCAGCTGGCTCTGGCCGAAATCGACGTCTGTCACGACCACGGCAGTTTCCCGCTTTTGCATCACCGCCAGCGCCGCGTCGACATCGGCGGCATAGGTAACCGGACAGAGGTCGCCGATCAGTTCGCGAACGACACGAAAAATCTCCTCGTCCTTATCGAGCACCAGCACGCCGGCGTCCATGTGCCGGGGCAACTCGGCGGCCAACGTCTTGGTGTCCGCGAGTTCGAGTGCGATGGTCACCGCCTCGGCCACGATGGTCTGGAGTTCACCGTTGTCCCAAGGCTTGCTGATGAAGCGATAGACTTCGCCGTCGTTGATCGATCCGACAATGGCCGCCAGGTCGGAGTAGCCCGTGAGCAGCACGCGCACGCTGCGCGGTGAAATCTCGCGCGACTTGCGCAGCAGATCGACCCCCAGCATCGCCGGCATGCGCTGGTCACTGATGATCACGTGCATGAAGTGCTTGCGGATGAAATCCAGCGCCTTGTTGCCGTCGGTAGTGGCGAACACGTGGTATCGATCGCGGAACAGGGACTTGAGCGCGGTCAAAATCCGTTCCTCGTCATCGACCAGCAGCAGGCGCGCTTTTCTGACGCTGCCGTCGAGGCTGATGGCGCTGTCCCCGGCCACCGGCTGCGTCGCGTCTACGGCCGGCACTGCGCCGCCACGGGCAGCCGGCGCGTTATGGAGCAGCCGCGCCGCGTTCAGTAGCGCGGCTCCGGACGCGCCAGGGGTTTTCGGCGCCGGCGCCGTCGCATCGAGGCTGAGCGATACATCGATCGCTTCGCGGATCGCCTCTGAAAACTCCTTCGCACTCGGAAAGCGTGCCTCTTTCTTCTTTGCCAGGGCCGTCTGCAGGACCCGGTCGATCAGCGGCGACAACCTGGGATTGATCCGGGAAGGATTTTCCGGAACCTGGTTCAGCACCTGCTGCATGACTTCGACCCTGCCGCCGCCGAACGGCTTCTTTCCAGTCAGGAGTTCGAAGGCGATTACGCCGATGGAATACAGGTCCGCCAGCGCATCGACTTCGGCGCCGAGAAACTGCTCCGGCGCCATGTAGTGCAGCGTGCCGAGCACGTCGCCGGCCTGCGTGAGTTCGGAAGTTTCGGTGCGGGCTACGCCAAAATCGCTGATCTTGATGCGCCCGTCGTTGTTGATCAAGATGTTCGAAGGCTTGATATCGCGGTGCACGACGCCTTCGCCGTGCGCATGGCTGATGCCGTCGAGCAACTGGCGGATGATTTCCCCGCTTTCCCGGATTTCGTAGCTGTCGCCCTGCAACAGATGCTGCCGCAGCGTCTTGCCGTTGACCAGCTCCATGACGATGTA
>CAZYTR010000188.1:0-2750 GCA_964650365.1 uncultured Alcaligenaceae bacterium
GCCGCGCACATGACGCTATCGTTGGAGCGCAGCGTTACATCCAGGGTGGACGCAAGTGGGTGGTAGACGTGGATCTGGAGCAATTCTTCGACCGCGTGAACCACGACGTGCTGATGGGAAGGCTGGCGAAGTGCATCGGTGACGGTCGCATGCTGGGACTGATCCGCCGCTACCTGGGGGCCGGAGTGATGGCTAACGGGTTGGCGATGGAGCGGCATGAGGGGAGGCCTCAGGGCGGCCCCTTATCGCCGCTGTTGGCCAATGTGCTACTCGACGAAGTGGACAAGGAACTGGAACGGCGCGGACACGCGTTCGTGCGCTACGCGGATGACTGTAACGTATACGTGCGGTCACGGCGTGCAGGCGAGCGAGTGATGGAACTGCTACGGCGGCTCTACGCGAATCTCCGGCTCCAAATCAACGAGACGAAAAGTGCAGTGGACCGGGCGACCAAACGAAAGATCCTGGGCTATTCCTGCTGGAATGCAGCCGGGGCAATCGTGAAGCGCCGGGTAGCCGACAAAGCCCTGACGACGATGAAAGAGTGCGTCCGCCTCATCACGAGGCGGACAGGCGGCCGGAGCATCGAACAGGTTTGCCGGAATCTGCGCAGCTATCTCAGGGGATGGAAGGAATACTTCCGGCTGGCCCAGACTCCGCGGATCTTCGCGGACCTCGACAAATCGATTCGTCACCGCTTACGAGCGATCCACCTCAAGCACTGGAAGCGGGGGCGCATCATCTACCGGGAACTGCGCCGGCGGGGACTCTCCCGCGTTGGAGCCGCGCAGGTGGCAGTCAACGGCCGGCGCTGGTGGAACAACTCGGCGCTCCTCATTAACGTCGCCTTTCCCATCAGCGACTTTGACGGCCTGGGCGTGCCCCGGCTTGCCACGTGACCTCAACTCTACGAACCGCCCGGTGCGGACCCGCATGCCGGGTGGTGTGGGAGGGGCGCGATCAGCGATGATCGCCCCCTATCCCGATTTTGGGCGCTCTCATCAGTGCGTTGTGATTCGCACTTCGATATGGTTGCCTTGGGAGGCTCGTCGAGTCGCGTATCTGTATGGAGTCACGCTACGAAGACCTCAATCCTGGTTTGATTCTGGCGCGGCTGTCCTGCAATGGGCGGGCTTGGGTGCGCGAGCTGCGTGTGCATCCCGAGATTGATTCAACCAACAGTCATCTAATGTCGCGCGCGCCGCGACAAGATATCGACGGCGTCGCGTGTCTCGCAGAGCGCCAGACGAATGGCAGGGGACGGCGAGGCAGGACCTGGCTTACACCCGCTGCAACCGGAATTGCTCTTTCAATGGGGAGGCGAGTGCGGCTTGCGATTGCAGACGTTGCGCCCCTTAGTTTGGTCGTCGGAGTTGCGGTCGCTCGCGCAATGCACCGATCAGGGATCGCCGGCGTATCGTTAAAGTGGCCGAACGATGTTCTGCTCGACGGAGCCAAGGTTGGTGGTGTCCTGATTGAATTGGCCAGTGGCGGAGATCCGGTCGTTGCGGTGATTGGTGTGGGCATCAATGTAGGGTCTGGTGTTGAGGTGAGCGCACGGCTGGGGACGCCCGTTGGGGACGTGCTAGACCGGAATCGCCGCGTCTCTCGAAACACGCTTGCCGCCGACATCATCGACTCGATCCACGTTCTCACTACTGCTTTTGAGTCCACAGGATTCTCACGAATAAGAGACGAGTGGGAACGACTCCATGCTTACCAAGGTGATCGTGTCCGATTGACGAGCGCGGCATCAACAGTCGAGGGGATTGCGCGTGGCATCACCGTCAACGGCGAACTGATGCTGGAGACAGAATCGGGCGTTCGACACTATAGCGGTGGTGAAGTATCGCTCCGAGTCGCGCCGCGCTAATCGTTCTTGTATCGGCAACCAGTCCTATGAGCGTTGCGCGCAACCGCCGCATTCTATAGGATGTCGCCCCCATTTCGGCCGCCATAGCTCAGTTGGTAGAGCAACTCATTTGTAATGAGAGGGTCCAGGGTTCAACTCCTTGTGGCGGCACCAAGCGAAGGTGATTCAGTGTCGAGGACGATCGTAAGTGCTTGCATTTACAGGGATAAGGGACTCTGCATCGTTGACACGGGTCAAGCTCGCGGGCAGAATCGCGCGTCCTTGCTCGGAGGGGTTCCCGAGCGGTCAAAGGGATCAGACTGTAAATCTGACGGCTTAGCCTTCGTAGGTTCGAATCCTACCCCCTCCACCAGGCAGTCTGGAACCGGCTCGAATGGTAGCGAATTGGATTGTCGATCTGGGTCGTTGATCCTTGCCTGTCTCCACGTCTTTGAAACTCAACGTAGTTTGCGGCGGGTATGGTCCAATGGTAGAACCTCAGCCTTCCAAGCTGAAGGTGCGGGTTCGATTCCCGCTACCCGCTCCATCGAGCGGAAACCGTTCCGAGTCACTGGTCGACTCGTGGCCGGTAATCCCTACAGCAGGAAGGTCTATTGCTCACATAGCTCAGTCGGTAGAGCACTTCCTTGGTAAGGAAGAGGCCACCGGTTCGAATCCGGTTGTGAGCACCAAAATTCCTGAATTCGAAAGTGAAGGCTCTGTAGCACCGGGACGAGTCATGAGGAGGCGATCGGGCAATGTCCAAAGCGAAATTTGAGAGAACGAAGCCGCACTTGAATGTGGGGACGATTGGTCATGTTGACCATGGGAAGACGACGCTGACGGCTGCGTTGACGAAGGTATGTGCGGAGACGTGGGGGAAAGGGGAGATCAAGGC
>CAZYTR010000189.1:0-2051 GCA_964650365.1 uncultured Alcaligenaceae bacterium
CTCGGCGGTGGCTTGCTTGGTAAAGCCGAAGATCCCGAACGGCTCGTAAGCCGATGCTTCGATCACCAGCGCGTCGCCCTTGATAGTCGCGCCGGTGATCGTAATGGTTGCCGCCGGCGCGTCATCGTCGGTAAAGCGCACGATGCTAAACACGTCGGCGTCCAGTGTAATATCGCCGGCGTGGTAAGCGCTGCCGCTTTCGACCTGGGCGAGCAACTGAGCGTTGCTGCCGACATCGATAGTTTGCGCCGAGAGATCGATGTCGCCCGAATCGCCCGAGGAATTACCCCCGGCATTGGTCTTGCGCGTCGAGACGATAGCGCTGGCCGCCACCGTGATGGTGTCGGCGGCGGCGGTCAAGTCGTGGCCTGTGAGCGTGACATTGTTGGAGAATAGAATTTCATCATCCCCGTCGACTATCGGGATATCGCTGTCGTAGCCGCCGTAAACTGACAAATCGGCATCAAGACTGAGGTCCCGCACCGTTAGCGTGTCGTCGCCGAGTCCCAGGTATACCTTATAAATTCGCGCTGAATCGGTCGGACCGGCGTCCACCACCCATGACTCGCTGCCGCTCGCCTCGCGAATCTGAATTTGCGTGAGGGAGATCCGCTCCAGAACGAGATCGTCGCTGCCAGCGGTCGCGATAAACAACTGAGTATCACCGTCGCTCACCCAGACGTTGCTGAACTGGTCCAGCAACTGCTCGATATCCGCGAGCCCCTGGCTCACCAGATCACCCGCGAGATCGACCCCCCAGTCGAGCATCTGCACGACGAAATCGGCGCCGCTCGAAATCATATCGAGCAACAGCCCCGCGGGTGCGATCAAACCCAGGTCGATCAATATACTCATCGACTCCGCCTGGCTGTTCACCAGGTCGGTGGAGAAGGTGCTATCGGTGTAGCCAAAGACATGGACGGCATCGAGAACCTTGGATTGCGCCGTTATATTTTGCACCAGCTGCGGGTGGTGCACCGGATCACCGGCCTCGTCCTCGGTAACTTCCCGAACGGTGAGCCGCTTGTTGCTCTGGTCGAACCAGGCGGGCAGAGCGGAAAACGCCGGCACCGTATCATCGCCTTGGACCGCCTTGACATCCTGCCAATAGATCTCGTCGGTGTCCGGCACCCGCCCGATGTAATCGCTGAAGGGCAAAATCTCGTCGAAAGACGGCCCTTCCTTCTGCTGAACTCGAATATCCGTTTCAAGCTCCTGGGCATAAACGACGGTGGTCTCGCCGGTTTGATCGATGAATCCGTCCTGGTTTGCCGCGCCGTTTAAGTCGAGCAGGAATGTGTTGCGGTAAGGATCGCCAACATCCGGCAAGCTATAATTCGCCGCGTTGTTCTCGTTGGTGTCGAGAAATCCATAGGAAGGTAACAGGCTGCTCAGGGCGCCGATGTAAGCTTTGACAAAATCGCGGTGGCCTTGGTCGGTATCCGCGAAATCGCCGGCAACAAGCGTCGCGTCCGGGCCGACGATTTCGGTTCCGCTGCGCATCAGGTCCCAGGCCTTGTTGACCACGCGCCCAAGCACCCGGCTTGCGGGGATATCGCTGAAATCGTCGTGCAGTAGGGCGTAAACCGATGACGCGCCTTCACTGGGCACGCCGACTAGCACCAAGTCATCAACCTTGACGCCGGAAGCGTAGGCGTCGCCTTGAATGTAGGAGCGCGCGACCAATCCACCAGTGCTATGGGTCACCAGGTCTACGGACTGAAGTTGCTGCCCTGTTTTGGCGAGCCAGTCAGCTTCAGCTTTATCCAGCCACCAACCAAGATAGTCGACGCCCGAGCTGAACAGCGTTGCAGTTGCGTTATCGGCAAACTCGGCGGCAACGCCATGGATCACGCCATCGATGCTGCCGTCGGTGGGCGCAACCGGCATGCGCCAATCCCAGTTTGCCACGTACAATGGCGTCTTCGTGGTATCCGTGCCGTTGAGCGAGTAAAAGCCGGTGTTCAAAAACGTTTGGATGATGTCGAGGTAATTGTCGCCGAGAATCTCGAGCTGCAAATCATCGGGATGGATGCCGCGCGTGGCGGTCC
>CAZYTR010000190.1:0-2222 GCA_964650365.1 uncultured Alcaligenaceae bacterium
CCCGGGTTTTGTGTTTTCCAGCCTGTTTCGCGGCCACGTCCCAAACCAGTGTCGGCCGGGTAATCAGTCCACCCGGCAGCGACGGCAGTTTCACGCCGGCGTTGTACGGCAGTGTGCGCACCGAACCATCGGCCTGGCGGATCACGATTCCGCCTTGGGTGGAGAGCAATGTGCCCTCCAGCGTCTCTATGCGATCGCCGAGCACGCGTTCCACCGCGATGTCGCGGTCGATGAAGCGCCGCAGCAGCTTCTCGGGGCTGACCAGGTCGAACTGGAAGTTCTGCTCAATCACCCGCGTGCCGGGCGTGTCGGTGAGCGAGGCGAACGAAACCGTGGTTGGATCGATCAGGCCGGCTACGTCGGTGAAGCGCACGGTGTTTCGACCGGCGTTGAGCGCGATCTCGCGCTCATGGCGCACAGTGGCATACCCGGGCACGCTGTAGCCGGCACCTCCATTGCGCGTCATGTCCGGCGCCACCGCGCCAGGCGCGGCGGTGCTGTATATGGTAAGGGCGTGACTGCCGCCGTCATCGGCAAAGGCGGCCAGAGCAGCGGTGAGGGTGAGCAGCGCGAACGGCACGCGCAAATGAGAAGGGTGCATGAGCGTTCCTTTCCTGTTGAGAAGGGGTTGCGCTCATGTAAACGCCCGCCAGCTCAAAATGGGGTTAGCGGGTTTACGCCCACGGAAAGGCTGCGAGGCATTAAAATTGCGCCTGCACAGCCCTTCACTCCATTCCGTCATCCAGCGTGAACAAACCGGCAGCGCCGACCGCCCAGGTCACCAACTTCATCCGCAACATCATCGAGGCCGATCTCGCAAAGGGCACTTACGCCTCGCGCAGCTGGGGTGGCAAACCGGGTCCCGCATCAACGCACGCCAACGCGCCGCCCGATCCGGCCAGGATCCGCACCCGCTTTCCGCCCGAGCCCAACGGCTATCTGCATTTCGGCCACGCCAAGTCCATCTGCCTGAACTTCGGGCTGGCGCTGCAGTACGGCGGCGGCTGCCACATGCGCTTCGACGACACCAATCCGGTCACCGAAGATACCGAGTACGTCGATTCCATTCTCGACTCGGTGAAATGGCTGGGATTTGACTGGGGACCGCACCTTTATTACGCGTCCGACTATTTCGACTGGCTGTACCGGTTTGCAGAGGCCTTCATCGAGCATGGACTGGCTTACGTGGACTCGCTGTCCGCCGAGGAGATACGCGAATACCGCGGCACGCTCACCGAAGCGGGCAAGCACAGCCCTTACCGTGACCGCCCGGTGGCGGAGAATCTCGATTTGTTCCGGCGCATGAAGGCAGGCGGGTTCCCGGACGGCACGCACGTGCTGCGCCTGAAGATCGACATGAGCTCTCCCAATATCAATTTGCGCGATCCGGTGATTTTCCGTATCCGCCATGCGCACCATCACCGCACCGGGGACAAGTGGTGCGTGTACCCGATGTACGACTACACCCACTGCATCTCGGACGCGCTGGAAAACATCACGCACTCGATCTGCACGCTCGAGTTCGAGGATCACCGGCCGCTTTACGATTGGGCGTTGGAAAGACTCGCTGACTTCGGCGTGCTCGCCAAACCGCTGCCGCACCAGTACGAATTCGCCCGGCTCAATCTCACCTACGTGGTGCTGTCCAAGCGCAAGCTGATCCAGCTGGTCGACGAAAAGCACGTGGACAGCTGGGACGATCCGCGCATGCCCACCCTGGTCGCCGCGCGCCGGCGCGGCTTCACGCCGGAAGGATTCCGCCTGTTTGCCGAGCGCATTGGCGTCTCCAAGTCTGACTCGTGGATCGACATGAGCGTGCTCGAGGACTGCATGCGCGAGGTGTTGAACGAATCGGCGCCGCGTCGGATCGCAGTGCTCGATCCGGTGAAACTGGTGATAGACAATTACCCGGCCGGCAAGGACGAGATGTGCGAGCTGCCCAATCATCCGCAGAAACCGGACTGGGGCAAGCGCGCAGTGCCGTTCTCGCGCGAACTGTGGATCGAGCGCGAAGACTTCCTGGACACGCCGTCCAAGGGCTTCTTCCGCCTGTTTCCGGGCAACGAGGTGCGGCTGCGTTACGGCTTCGTGGTCAAGTGCATCGGCGCCGACAAGGACTCAGGCGGCAAGGTTACCGCGGTGCATTGCGAGGTCTACCCGGATTCCAAGTCAGGCACGCCGGGCGCGGACAAATACAAGGTGAAGGGCAACATCCACTGGGT
>CAZYTR010000191.1:0-1527 GCA_964650365.1 uncultured Alcaligenaceae bacterium
CATTGATCCAGTCTCGATAGACCTCGGTCATCTGCACACGCATGTCCACAGTGTATCCCATAGGATACTACTGTCAATCGCTTTGGAAACTCACATCAGTCTCGATGCCGAACAAAACGAGACAACAGGCGATACCCGGCCTCCTCCCATTTCCAATCTCGCATTCCTTCGTGTTGCTTCGCGTACCCCTCAAGGGGGTATAGAAAGGAATCCTTGGCGTCCTTTGCGGCGAGATGCTTCGCCTTTAGAATTGCGGCCTCAGCCGTCCTCTCCACTGCCGCCGAGTTGTTCCGATGGGTTCCGTTCCCGCCGTCCCGAAATCCGTGATTGCGACCGCCACGTGGCGCGAGCTGCGCGAAGCCATCGATCGCGGCATGCTGCGCGCGCGCGGCCCTCTCCACGCGCGTCTGAAGCAGCTCGAGGCGTCGGCTCGCGGCGGCAGGGACGTGTCCGCCGAGAGTAACAAGCTCACCGCTGACGCGCAGCGCTCGATCGAACTGGCGGCGCAGCGGCGGGCAAGGCTGCCGCAGGTCACGTTCCCGGAAGAACTACCGATCAGCGCGAAGCGCGGCGACATCGCCGAGGCGATTCGCGCGCACCAGGTGGTGATCGTCTGCGGCGAGACCGGTTCCGGCAAGACCACGCAGCTGCCGAAGATCTGTCTCGAGCTCGGGCGCGGCGTGCAGGGCATGATCGGCCACACCCAGCCGCGCCGGATCGCCGCGCGCTCGGTGGCCTCCCGGATCGCGGCCGAGTTGCGGACCACACTCGGTGACGTGGTCGGCTACCAGGTGCGCTTCACCGACAAGAGCAGCAGCGACAATTTCGTGAAAGTGATGACCGACGGCATCCTGCTCGCGGAAACCCAGGGTGAGGGTTGGCTGTCACAGTACGACACACTCATCATCGACGAGGCGCACGAACGCAGCCTTAACATCGATTTCCTGCTCGGTTACGTCAAGCAACTGCTGCCGAAGCGGCCGGAGCTCAAGCTGGTCATCACTTCGGCCACCATCGATGCGGAGCGCTTTTCCGCGCATTTCGACAACGCGCCGGTGATCGAGGTCTCGGGACGGCTGTACCCGGTGGACGTGTGGTACCGCCCGTTCGACGAGGACGACGAGGACGAGCACGAAATCGACCTGCCGGAGGCGATCGTCAATGCCGTTGACGAGGTGACTGCGCGTACTAGCAGCGGCGATGTGCTGGCGTTCTTGCCGGGGGAGCGGGAAATCCGCGAAGCCGCCGAGGCGCTGCGCAAGCATCATCCACAGGGCGCGGAGATCCTGCCGTTGTTCGCGCGGCTGTCCGCACAGGAGCAGGAGCGCATCTTCGCGCCCGGGGGCGGCACGCGCCGCATCGTGCTTGCCACCAATGTGGCGGAGACCTCGCTCACCGTCCCTGGCATCCGCTTCGTGATCGACTCGGGGCTCGCCCGGATCAACCGCTACAGTTATCGCAACAAAGTGGAACTGCTGCAGGTCGAGAAAATCTCGCAGGCCTCGGCCAACCAGCGCGCGGGGCGCT
>CAZYTR010000192.1:0-22154 GCA_964650365.1 uncultured Alcaligenaceae bacterium
CGGCGTGAGTGCGCCGGCTTCCGCGACGCAATCCGCGGCTTCACGCTGCGACGTATTCGTACTCGGCGGAGGCCCGGCCGGCTCGACCGTCGCCACCCTGCTTGCCGAACGCGGCTGGAACGTGGTGATCGCGGACAAGGAGCGCCATCCACGCTTCCACATCGGCGAGTCGCTGCTGCCGATGAACCTGCCGTTGCTGGACAGGCTCGGAGTCCGGGAGCAAGTGGAGCGCATCGGCTTGATCAAGTATCGAAACGTGCCGGGTCACGAACGTCGAATTTCCGGCCGGCGACGATGTGCGGATCACCGCAACACTCGGCGAGGGGATCACGTGCGCAAGGAAGAAGCGATACGCGACCGGCAGGACGAGTCGCCGGCACGCGCGTGAAGCTGCGGCGACGGGGCCGGATTCCGCTACTGCGATGGAAAACCCTCCCATGCGGTGGACTGATACTTGCCATGATGGTTGTAACCCCGCTCGCAGGTGCGGCCGAACTGCCACTCTGGGAAGTCGGGGCCGGCGTGGCAGTGATCGACTTTCCCGACTACCGCGGAGCCGACGAGCGCCGTGTGCTTGCGCTCCCCTTCCCCTATGTCGTCTATCGCGGCGAGTTGGTGCAGGCCGACCGCGACGGGCTGCGCGGGCATTTCTTCAGGAACGACCGGGTGGATCTGCACCTGAGTGTGAACGGCTCGATCCCCGTGGACAGTTCCGACAACGCCGCGCGGCAGGGCATGCCGGACCTCGATCCGACGCTGGAAATCGGGCCGCGACTCGATCTCATGCTTCTGCGCAAACCCGACCGCGGGATCGAAGTGACGCTGCGACTTCCAGCGCGCACCGTGATCGCGTCCGACTTCTCGCACACGAAAAACATCGGCTGGGTGTTCCAGCCGCAACTCAATGTAGACTTTCACGGTATCTGGCCGGGAGAAGGCTGGAACCTCGGCCTCGCCGCAGGACCACTGTACGGCGACAAGCGTTATCACAATTATTTCTACGGCGTGGATCCGGCTTTCGCCACGCCGCAACGTCCCGCCTTCAACGCCGAAGGCGGCTACGCCGGCAGCCAGATTCTCGGCGCCGCCAGCAAGCGCTTTCGTTCCTACTGGGTGGGCGGCTTCCTTCGGCTGGATACGCTCGCGGGCGCAACGTTCGACGCCAGCCCTCTGGTCCGGCAAAATGAATCGTTTGCCGCAGGCTTTGCAATCGCGTGGATACTAGGAAGATCGCAGACGATGGTCGAGGCCGATGAATGAATGCGTTTGCGCCGGACAATGAATAGATCTGCACAGGAACGCCGGCAGCAGCCGGGCGCGGCAGAGCAAGAAGTGACGATGCCGCAATGGACTCAGGACCGCGACCCCGAGCGGGCACCACTGTGGTTCCCGGCCCGCCCGCTGCGCCTGGCTTACGAGTACTTCGTTTTCTATTTCGGATACCTGTACTTCGGCATCGGCTGTGTAGTGGTTTCGCTGATCAGCACGGTGTTGCACCCGCTCCTTCCTGCCCGCTTCGGCGTGCCGCTCGGCCGATGGATGGCGGGCGTGCATTTTCGCGGCTTCCTGGCATTGCTCAGGGCCAGCGGTCTGGCACATCTCGACCTGGCTGCGCTTGATAAGCTTACGGGAGAACATTCGATCATCATCGCGCCCAACCATCCCTGCCTGCTCGACGCCGTTTTCGTTCTCTCGCGGCTGCCGCAGGCCGCCTGCATCATGAAAGCGGCGATCTGGGACAACCTGTTCCTCGGCGGCGGCGCGCGTCTTTCCGGCCACATCCGCAACGACGCGCCGATCAATCTCGTGCGGCTGTCCACCCGGGAACTGCGCGCTGGAAACCAGTTGCTGGTGTTCCCGGAAGGCACGCGCACGCGCGCGGCGCCGGTGAATGCCTTCAAGGGCGGATTCGCGCTGATGGCGAAGAAATCCGGCGCGGCGGTGCAAACCGTATTTATCGAAACCAACAGCGCGTTTCTGGGCAAGGGCTGGCCGCTGCTTAAAAAACCGGACTTCCCGCTGTTCTACCGCGCGCGCCTGGGCATGCAGTTTACTGCCGTAAGCGACGTAAATGCCTTCGTGTCGAAACTGGAAGATTACTATCGCCAGGAACTCTCGACGCCGGTGCCGGTCGAGCCACCCGCCGCTCGCGAATCGCGCCGCGCCCGCACGCCGAGGTCGGTCTAGCAGTCATTGCGATCTAGCAATGGCGTCCCTGCGACTTCGGCATGACGCCATCACACGATTCCAAGAAAAAAACAATCCGCCATGCCCGATCGCTCGCAGACGCATCTGGTCCTGATCCCCAGTTACGACACCGGCGACAAGGTTCTGGAAACGGTCCGCGACGCGCGGCGGTTCTGGGAACCGGTGTGGGTCGTGGTTGACGGGAGTACCGACGGCACCGCGCAACGGCTGCAGGCCCTCGCCCGGGCCGATTCAGGGCTACGGGTGTTCGTGCTCCCTCGCAACCAGGGCAAAGGCGCCGCGGTCCTGCACGGCTTGCGCTCGGCAGTCGAGCACGGATACACCCACGTGCTGACGATGGACGCCGATGGCCAGCACGCCGCCGATCGCATTCCTGCATTCATGCAGATTTCGGCGCAGCAGCCCGAGGCAGTGGTGCTGGGCAAACCGATGTTCGACGCCAGCGCCCCCAGACTGAGGGTGGTGGGCCGGCGCATTTCCAACTGGTGGGCCAACCTCGAGACGCTTTGGGCGGGCATCGGCGATTCGCTGTTCGGCATGCGCGTCTATCCTGCAGCGGCGCTGCTCCGGGTGATGGACTCGCAGCGATGGATGCGGCGTTTCGACTTCGACGTCGAAGCCGCGGTGAGGCTGGTATGGGGCGGGGCCCCCCCGGTAAACCTTTCTGCGCCGGTCCGCTACTTCCGCCCCGAGGAAGGCGGGGTGTCGCATTTCAACTATCTGCGCGACAACGCGCTTCTGAGCTGGATGCACTTGCGCCTGCTTTTCGGTTTTCTTATGCGCCTGCCGCTGCTGCTGGCGCGAAGCCGGAAGCTGGCGCGGCGCAGGCGCGAGGAATACTGAGACGACCCGGGATTCAATGCCGACTCTATCAAAACGCAACGGACAGGATGAGCGCGCGGCGCTGTTTCCGCCGGAACTGCTGGCGCATTTCGACGACGCACTGATCGCTTCCTTCGACCTGTTCGAGGAGTACGTATGGCGGCAGGCGCTGGCGCTCTTCCGTGCCTGCGGGCTCGAAGCGGCCTGCCGCAGCCCGGCCAGCGTATCCGAGGCGGTCGTCCGCGCCGGGCTGTTGCCGGAAGTGGCGCGCTTGCCTGTGTCATGGATCCTTGCGTTGCTCGCTTCCCGGGACTGGATCATCCGCGAGGCCGGCGCGGACGGCGAGATCCGCTACCGCCTCGGACAGACGCTGCCGCTTCTGGATCCGGAGGAATTGCGCGCGGCCCAGCAGGTGCACGATGCGCGCTGCCTTCCCGCTTACGACATCGCTGCACTCGCAGCCGCGCATTACCCGGACGTCCTCGGCGGGCGGATCAACGGTGAACAGGCTCTGTTCGGAGGGGCGGGCATCATCCCGTGGGTAAAATACTTCTCCAACGACAACCCGGTGTATGCCATCAGCAACACGGTCGGGGCGATCGCAGCGGCACAGGCGAGCGCAGCGGACACCGAAACGATCCTGGAAATCGGCGGCGGGCTCGGCAGCGGCGCGATTGCGCTGCTTGACCATTTCGAGAATATCGGCCGCACGGCGCAGATTGGCTCCTACAGCCTGACCGAGATCTCGCCGCTGTTCCTGAAACGCGCGCAGCGCAATCTGGTCGCGCGCAACCCACGCTGCGCAATGCGGTTCGCGGCGCTCGACATCGACCACCCGTTCGCCGGGGCCGGAATCGCGCCAGGCAGCGTTTCCATGGTCTACGGCGTAAACGTATTGCATGTCGCGCGGGATCTGGGCAAAACCCTGGCGCAACTGCGCAGCGCGTTGCGCGATCGCGGCTTGCTGGTCATGGCCGAGTGCATCCGTCCGTTTGCGCACGTGCCGCTGCACCTGGAACTGATATTCAACCTTCTGGGCTCGTTCCGCGATGCAGTGCTGGTGCCGGACTGGCGCCCGAACGGCGGCTTTCTCACCCCGGAGCAATGGACCGCGGCGCTGCAAGCCAACGGCTTTCAGGACGTGCGGATCTATCCCGATATCGCCGCAATTCGCGACGCCTACCCGAGCTGCGTGATAGGGGCGATCGTGGCCCGGCGGTCGTGAGCACAGCGTTCGTGAACACGGCAGATTTGAAAGCGACGATCGCGGTTCCCGCCGACGGCCCGTGGTTCGAAGGTCATTTTCCCGGGCGGCCGATACTTCCCGGCGTGGCGGAACTGGCGTTCGCCATCGCCATGCTCAGGCAGGAAACCGGGAAGCCGCTGCCACTGCAGGGCATCGCCTTCGCGCGCCTGCGTCATCCCGTGCTGCCGGGAGACAGGCTCGAACTGTCGGGGCGCGAGAGCGCCAGCCCGGTGGGCGAAACGGCGCGGTTGCGCTTCGACCTGAAGCGTGACGGGGTACTGGTGGCCAACGGCGAATTCATCGTCGGCACACCGCTGTGGCAACCCGATGCGGCAGCTGACCGCGGGATCCGGACCGCCCCCGGCAGCAACGACCCTGCACCGGAAGCGCTGTTATTGCATCGCCCGCCGATGCGGTTCGTCGATTCGATCCTGCACCAGAGCGCCGACGCTCTGGTCTGCAACGCCCGTATCCCGGACCAGTGTGCGCTCGTCTCCGGCGGCAGTGCGCCCGCCGTTGCCGCGATCGAGGCCGGCGCCCAGGCTGCGGCGGCCTGGGAAGCGCTGCAGCGCTGGCGCCGGCAGGGCGAGTCCGCGCCGCGCCTCGGTTACCTGGTCGCCATGCGCGACGTGGTCTTCTTCACCGAGCGCATCCCTGCCGAGCAGTCACTGCTCGTCTCGGTACACCTCGAAGCCGCCTCGCCTCCGCTCACGCATTACCGTTTCGAAGTCTCTCTCGAGGGATTGTCTCTCGCGCGCGGCACTATCGGCACTTTCCTCGCCGCCTAGTCGGCGCTGCTTACGTCAAAGTCAAAAGCGTTGACGCAGAGGACGCAGAGGAAAGGCAAGAGAGGACACGGAGGAACACGAAAAACAACGTGGGAAGTTGAACTCTTATCGTCTTTACTCTGCGTTCTCTCTGTATTTCCCTCTGCGTCCTCTGCGTCAACGCTGTTCATGCCGCCCTCTGGGCGGCAGCGGGGCAGTAAGAATGGCGGCGAACACGAGGCTGAGGAAAGCACCGATCGCGACCGTGGAGCCGATGGCGGAGAGCACCGGCGTGCTGGCGAAACCGATGACGCCGAAGCCGATGACAGTGGACAGATTGCACAAAAACAGCGACGTCACGGTACGCTCCGGGCTGGCCTCGGCCATGTTGCGACGCTCGAAGAACAGGGTGTAGTTGGACCCCACGCCGATCACGAGCAGCAGCGCGACTACATGGAAGATATTGAGGCGCTCGCCACTGGCAATCAGGATTGCGACGGTGACGATGACGGCGGCGGCGAGCGGCGCAAGCACCTCCCAGGCACGCCGCAGGGATCGCAGCGCCGCCACCAGCAGCAGAGCAATCGCAGCCGCGCCGAGCAGCGCGAACTTCAGCACCCTCGTCCGATATCCCTGATACAGCGAATCGGATTCGCGCTTGATGTCCAGCAACACCACCCCTTGCGGAGCGAGGCGCCCGATTTCGCGCTCCAGCGCGCCAGCATCGGCCACCCCGCGCAGCGGCAACATTGCAGACCATTGTGCGCGCCGCTGCGCCAGCAGCGCTTCCAGCTTCACCGCCAGCGCGGTGCCTTGCAGGTCCGCACGCAACAGCGCAGGCTGTTTCTTCGCCGTTTGCATATCTTCAACGAACGGCGCGAATACTCCAGCACGAAACGGCAGACCCTTGGCCGCTTCGGCGAGGTCGCGCCGCAGTTTTTCGGCGTCCGGTATCGCCCGCTGGCGGGCATGCTGCGCGGCCACGCTCGGCAGGTAACGCGCCGGAGAATCGTAGCCGGCCAGCACGCCGCTCGACTGGAGTCCGGCAAGCACGGCGCCGACACGCTCGACCGTTTCCAACACCGCCTGCTCGGAATCATCCGTCACCACGACCAGCTGGCGCACGTCCGGCGCCCCAAGATCGTTGCGCAATGCCTCGTCCATGCGTTGATCGGACACCGATACCGGGCTCAGTCCCGACAGCTCGTCGTTCCAGGGCGTCCCTCCCCGCGACGCCAGCCATACGGCCAGCACGAGGACAGTCGCTATCAAGGGCACGCGCCACGCGCGGCCGTACGCGATCAGGCGCAGAAGGCCTGGTGCCAGCGAATCCACCGCCCTGACGCTATAGCCACGCGGCACCAGTTCCGGCAATACCCAGCGCGTCATTGCCGCCGCCGTCACCAGTCCGGCGATCGAGAACAGCCCGAGCTGCGCGAGCCCCGGGAACCCGGAGAGCAGCATCGCGGCGCAGCCCAACACCGAGGTGAGCACACCCAGCCGCAGCGTCGGCCAGATACGCTTGAGCGCGGCCTGCGGGGCGCCGCCCGGCGCCGTGTTGGTGAACAGGTATATCGCGTAGTCAACCGCCTCGCCGATCAGCGTGGCGCCGAAGCCGAGGGTCACTCCGTGCACCGAACCGAAACCCAGGCTTACCGCGGCGATGCCGGCAAGCACTCCGCTCGCCGCCGGCACCAGCGTCAGGCCCAGCACCCGCACCGAGCGATACGCGATCAACAGCAGCGCGGACACCAGGACTGTTGCAATCAGTGAAAACTGCGCCGCATCCTGCTTGATGCCGGCGCGGGAACTCACCGCAAAGACGCCCGGGCCGCTGAACAGCAAACGCGCTCCGGTGGCACCGTGTTCACCCGTCGCTTGCCCGAACGCCGCGCGGATAGCGGCATGGGCCTGCTCCTGTGCATCCAAGTCGAAACCCGGGGCGCGGGTCTGCGCAAGCAGCAACGCGCGGCTGCCCTCGCGCGAGAACCACACGTCGCCACGCTTGTCGGGCCCGCCTTCCTCGCGCAGCTGCTCGAGCAGATACAGGAACTCCCCGGTCGGATCGCGCGGCAATAGCGGCCCAACCAGCACGCTCGCCGGCGAACCGAGCAGGTCGAGCTGGCGCTCCAGCGCCGCGCGCAGGCCGGCGCGGCTGAAGCGTTCCGGCGCCACCGCGCTACTAAGCAGATAGCGATTGCGCAGCAGGAATTCACCGTCGGCGCGCAGCCGGTCCTGCGCACCGTTGGCCGCGTAGGCAAAGCGCTCATCGTGGTGCAGCCGGTCAGCCAGGTCCCCGCTTACGGCGGCGAGCCGGTCCTGCGGTGCGCCTTCAATGCCGATCAGGATCAGCCGCGACACCACGCCGTCGCGCAGTTCGTCCACCAGGATCTGCTGTGCCGGAGTGGGGGAGCGCGGCAGAAAGGCCGCGAGATCGGTGCTGAACTGCGTGCGCGCGATGACGAAAATGCAGGCGGCCACAAACGCGAGCCACACACCGATGGCCAGCCGTCCCGGAGGCCTCACCGGTGTTCCTCGTAAACTTTCATCACCGAGCGATCGCCGTTGGCTTCGTTGACCTCGATCCGATCCACGCGGTCGCGGCTTCCGCCGATGCGCACCAAGCTGATCACCGTACGCACCTCCTTGTCGCGCGGCACCAGGTACAGCCGCCACTGCTCCTGCCCACCCTCGAGTTCGATGCGATAGAAGCGCTCGAGCGCCTGGATGTCGCCGCTCAAGGTCGAGCGTATGCTCTCCACGAAGGCCCATAACACCGGGTAATCCTGCAGCCGCAGGGTGCGATGCTCGTTGCGGGCAGTGCTTTCAATGGTGAGCCGATCGCCTTCGACCGTGAGTGTTTCCGCTTTCGGGCTGAGGGTGCGTTTTTCCAATTTGCCAGGCGCCACATAGGTAAGCGTTCCACGCAGTTCCAGTGGCGCGGTCAGAACCTTCAGGTACTTGCGCTCGACGAAGCGCGCTTTCGAACTGCGTACCTGGCCCAGGTCGCGCATCAGCGTCTCCAGGCTCCAGCCTGCAGCCGGTTCCTGCGCCCATGAACAGGCGCCATCCAGCAATCCCGCGATGAAGAACAGCGCGGCCGCAGCAGCTTCAGCGCGACGAAGTCTCATTGGCCCAGAAGTCATAGAAGTTGAACCAGTTGTAGGGCGCCAGCCTGCAGTAATGCTCGATGCGGCTGGCGTAGAGTTCAGCCCACTGGCGCACGGTGGCATCGCGCGTTGCGCGTTCCAGTTTCGGCGCGTCCAGCAGGCGCTCGAAATGCAGATCGTAGTGATTGCCGCCGCGGTAGAGCGCAACCATCAACACCACCGGCCGGCCGAACATGGCGGCGATCCGGAACGGCGCAGTCGGGAATGCCGCCGGTGCGCCGAAGAAAGGCACCAGGACGTGACTGCCGTCGAACAGGCCGCGGTCCCCGAGCATGCCGACCCACTCTCCGGACTCGAGCCGGTCGTGGAGCTTCATCATCGAATCGAACGTACCCATGCCGACCACCGTCCGTTCCAAACCGGGATTGATCGCCCTGGCCAAGGCGTTCATGTTGCGGCTGCCGTGTTCGAACATCATCATCGTCGTCCTGATGCCGTTCTCCTCGCCATAGGCGTGCAGCGCCTCGAAGCTGCCGAGGTGTGCCCCGAGCAGGAAACAGCATTCGCCGCGCGCCTGCGCTTCTGCCAGCACGTCTTCGCCGCGCACCCGGATCACGAACTGCTCGAAACGGCTGTGCAGCAAATGCATGCGATCCAGCGCGACGGTGGCAAAACTGTAGTAGTGGCGGAACAGATCGGCCAATCCCGGCGGACGTCCGAGCACCTTGCGCAGATACTGCCTGGAGGCCGCCTTTGCGCGCACCGAGAAAATCAGGAAGTAAAGACACACCGGGAAGAGCAGCATCCGCCCGGCAGGCCTTCCCAGCAGCAGCGCGAAGCGGACCAGAAGGCGCAGGCTTGCGGCATTGGCACGCTCACGCTGCCTGAGCCAGTCCTGGCTCAAGCCGGGTCCCCGGACCGGCCGCCCGGGGCCTTGCGCCGCGCGCAGTCCGCCGCGAAGCGCAGCAGGACCTCGCGCGGCAGTTTTCCGGTGGCGTTGCGCGGCAGCGACTCGACGCAGTACAGCGGCCGCGGCAGATAGACCGGATCGATGCGCAGCCGCAGCGCCTCGATCAGCGCCTGGCGCGAAAGCCCGGGTGCGACCACGAACGCGGTAAGCCGGGTTACGCTCGCTTCGGTTTCGTCGGGCACGAAGAACACGCCGTCTTTGACGCCTTCAATGCTGTTCAGGTGGTGGTTCAGGTAGGCAAGCGAGGTGCGTTTTCCGGCGACGTTGACCAGATCGGCGTTGCGCCCGCGCAGCACGAAAGTCTCGGCATCACGCACTTCGACGAGGTCCGTGAACGCTACCTCGTTCTGCACGTGCCCACCGTGCACTCGCACCGTGTCGCCCTGCTCCCGCAGTCTGACCCCGGGCAGCGTGTGCCACTGCGGTCCGTCGATCGTGCGCCGGGTCGCGACCATTCCGGCCTCGGTAAATCCAAACACCTCGTGAAGCGGCGCGCCGAAGCGCGCCTCCGCCAGCGCCGCCATTTCAGGCGACAACGGCGCGGTGGCGCAGACGATCAACTCGAGCGCGGGCAGTTCGACGGCATCGGCAAGCAGCGCGCGCAGATGCACCGGTGTGGTTACCAGCGCGCGCCCGCCCGGAATATCCTCCAGTGCGGCGCGCACGTCGGCCGGGTAGAACGGCCGCGCCGCGTGCAGCGCCAGACCGTTGCGCAACGCCATCAGCACGGTGGATTCCAGTCCGTACATGTGTTGCGGCGGAACGGTCCCGACCAGAACCGTGCCCGATTTCCCGGCGATGCCCCGCGACCGGTTCGATCCGCACAAGCCCAGCCGCAGCGCCTCGCCGGCCGCGCCGCGAGCGATCGCGCCCCAGGTCTTCGGATGTGGCGTCGGGCGCCCGGTGGAACCGGAGGTGAACGCAATGACGGCGACCTGCTCAGGTGCCAATTCGGGAACCGCGCCGGGCGCCTCGGCGGTTCCGTCCGAATCGGAATAGAGAACCTGCTCGATGCCGTGCGCTGCCTGCGGCGCATCGGTGAGCGCGTACAGCCCGGGGTAGACCTGCTGCAACTGCGCGAGCATCTCCGGGGTCTGCGTCGGCGGCAACAGGCTCACCTGTCCGCGAACGAGCGCCGCGCCCAGCCCGACCGCGAATCGATAGCGGTCATTGCAGAAATTGACCAGATGGGAGCGCGCTGGCAGGCTCGCCGCCACCCGCCGAACGTCGGAAAGGAATTCGGACACCCGCACAGTGCGCCGGCCGCGAAAGGCGACCACTTCATCGGGACGGCGATGGCTCAGAAAAGGAACGGCTGCCATGGAAGACGCCGGCACGCCGGTAAACGCAATGACCTCAACGTCCGGGCGCCGGGCCCGATCCATCGTACTTCTGGAACGCCCGGACGGTGGAGCGGATCGAGGCGTGCGAAAAATTCGGGTAGCGCAGGATGCGATAGAGATATTCAGCCAGGAACATGGCGAGCACCAGCGGAAGATTGAGCAGATTCGCGAAGACCGACCATATGACAAGCGGCGCAAGCAAGTACAACAGCAAAGAGGCGAGCGCCATACCGGCGAAAAACAGGCACCAGGCCATGGTCACGTGAAGCGTATAGCGCTCGATCTCCGCGGGCAGTGTGCCGTGGACATGGCGCGCCAGCCGCGTGATCAACGCCTCCCGGCCGGGCATCAGCGTGTGCCCGAAAAACCACAGCATGAACAGGTAGGCGCCGATATGGGGCAGCAAATAGACCAGGGTCGGATTCGCGCCGGTAGCCCGCCACGCAAGCCAGCCGCCGACGGCTAACAGGGTGAGTGCCGTGAGGCCAAGCCACCCTCGCCACGAGCGACCCATGAACCAGACCAGCGCCGCCGCAAGCGGCGCGATGGTGAGGAACCCGCCAAGGCCGCTGCCGGAATCGCTGGAGACGGCCCAGTGCAGCAGGATCTGGTAGCCGACCAGGGCAGCGAGCAGTATCAGGGCCTTGCGCCACTCCGCAGTTCGCGAGCGCTCAACCGGTTCGATGACGCTGGACATGTTCGCTGAGGTTGCGCAGGGAACTGAAGATCATGATGTTGTCGTTGTCGTCGGAGCGCATCTGGAACCCGTACTTCTTCGAAACCGCCAGGGCGATTTCCAGGATGTCGATCGAATCCAGGCCCAGCCCTTCCCGGTAAAGCGCCGCCTCCGGATCGATCTCCGCGGCGGCAATCTCGAGGTTCAGCGCCACCACGATCAATTCGGCCAGTTCGCGCTCATGCTCATTCATGCTCTTCGGGGCTTCCATGCTTTGATTTTGCTCCGGTCTCATTCCAGTGGCTGCGTAAGCCGTGATTATAAACGCAGGCGCCGCCGTGAAACCGGCAGAACATACCCGATCCCGGCGTTGACGCACCCTGTCCCGGCACGTAACCTCGTGCGTAATCCGTACCGGCGCGCAATCGGATCGCGCACCGGACGGGCCGAACAGGAACCCTCGAATTGCATCCGCTGGTATTCAGCCGCATCGCCATCGCCAGCAGCGCCGCGATCGGCATTGACGCGACCGTCAACGCACTGCGCGCGCGCCGCACCGGACTGGCACCGTGCGCTTTCGAATCGGTGCAGCTCGAAACCTGCGTCGGTCAGATAGCGGATGCCGAGCTCCTGCCGGTGCGTGCGGACCTGGCGGAATTCGATTGCCGCAACAACCGCCTGGCGCAGCTTGGGCTCAGGCAGGACCGATTCGAGGAAGCCGTGCTGGAGGCACGGGAAAGGCACGGCGCCGGCCGCATCGGCGTGTTCCTCGGCACCAGCACTTCGGGGATTCATTCCACCGAGCTGGCCTATCGCCGCCGCGACGCAGGCAGCGGCGCGCTCCCCGCGGATTTTCACTACGGTAGCACGCACAATACGTACTCCGTCGCCTGGTTCGTGCAGTCCTATCTCGGTCTGCGTGGGCCGTCCCTGGTAGTTTCGACAGCATGCTCTTCGAGCGCCAAAGCATTCGGCACGGCGGCGCGCATGATTGCAGCAGGCCTGTGCGACGCGGCGGTAGTCGGGGGCGTGGACAGCCTGTGCCTTACCGCGCTTTACGGCTTCGGTTCGCTTGAGCTGCTTTCGGCCGGATATTGCCGGCCTTTCGACAGCGGGCGAGATGGCATATCGATCGGCGAAGGTGCCGGATTCATCTTGCTCGAGAAGCCCGCGGCGAGTTCCGCGGCGGACGCCGTGGCGCTGCTTGGCGTCGGCGAGAGCAGCGATGCCTACCACATGTCCTCGCCCCATCCGGAAGGACTGGGCGCGCGGCTGGCAATGGAACGCGCACTCAAGGACGCGGGCATCGCGCCGCAAGCGATCGATTACATCAACCTGCACGGCACCGGTACGCCGGCCAACGACGCCACCGAGGGCAAGGCGGTGGTCGATCTTTTTGGCAGGCAAACCCGCTGCAGTTCCACCAAAGGCTGGACCGGGCACACCCTGGGGGCATGCGGAGCGATCGAGGCGATCATCTCGACCTTGGCGATCGAAAATGGCTTCCTGCCGGGAAGCGTGAACACGCGCAACGTCGATCCCGCGATGGGCCTGCGCTATTTGCTCGAGAACGAGACCGCTACGGCCGACCGGGTGATGAGCAACGCGTTCGGCTTTGGCGGAACCAATTGCTGCCTGGTGCTGGGACGCGCATGACACTTAAGTTCTTCGTCGAGGCCGCCGCAGTCCTCGGCCCCGGACTTGCCGGCTGGGAAGCGGCCCGGCCTGTACTGGCAGGCTCGGCACCTTACGTCCCGGCCGATCTGGTCCTGCCGCGCTTCGAGGCGCTGCCGGCGGCGGAGCGCCGGCGTGTAGGGCTGGTGGTGAAGCTTTCGATATTGGTGGGGCTGCAGGCGCTCGAGCGGGCTGGAAGACCGGGCGACGCGGTGCCGACTGTTTTCACGTCTTCTGGGGGCGACGGCGACGTCATCAACGAGATCTGCACGATGCTTGCAAGCAGCGACCGCCTGATCTCGCCGACGCGATTCCACAATTCCGTGCACAACGCCCCCTCGGGTTACTGGGGGATCGCCACCGGCTCGCGCGCGCCGTCCACGAGTCTGTGCGCCTTCGACTGGAGCTTTGCCGCGGGCCTGATCGAAGCGGCAACGCAGGTCAACATCGATCACGAATGCGTGCTGCTGATTGCCTACGACCTGCCCTATCCCGAACCGCTGCGGAGCGCGCGCCCGATTCGCTATCCGTTCGCGAGCGCCCTGCTGATCACGCGCCGGCGTACCGCCCGTTCAGCCGCCACATGCGAGATCGGCAACGGCGAGGCAAGTGCGCCGTCGCGGATGAAGGACGCCAACCTCGAGCAACTGCGTCGCGACAACTCGGCTGCGCGCAGCCTTCCGCTGCTGGCTGCGCTCGCCGGCGGGCACGGCTCCGGCGTAACAGAAGTGTTGATCGAGAGTACCGCGGGCAACACGCTCGGCCTGTCTGTCACGCCCTCCTGAGCCGCGCGACCGAAGAAAAGGAAAACGCCCGCGCAAGCGGGCGTTTTGATCTCGTCAGGAGGTAGCGCTCAGCTTTGAGCGCGCAATGCCTCTATGCGTTCGTCAAGCGGCGGATGCGACATGAACAATCTCTTGATGCCCCAACCGTCGCCGCCGCTGATGCCGAATGCCTTGATCTGGTCCGGCAGTTGCGAAGGCATGTGCGCCTGCTTCAGCCGCTGCAGGGCAGCAATCATCCTCTCGCGGCCCGCAAGCGCGGCGCCGCCGGCATCGGCGCGGAACTCGCGCCGGCGGCTGAACCACATCACGATGATGCTGGCCAGGATGCCGAGCACCAGCTCGGCGATGATCGCGGTGATCCAGAAAGCCGGGCCATGGCCGCGCTCGGTCTTGAAAACGGTCTTGTCGACGATGTTGCCGATGATGCGCGACAGAAAAATCACAAATGTGTTCACCACGCCCTGGATCAGCGCCAGCGTCACCATGTCGCCGTTGGCGATGTGGGTGACTTCATGGCCAAGCACGGCTTCAGCCTCGTCGCGGGTCATCTTGTCGAGCAGCCCGGTGCTGATCGCGACCAGTGCATTGTTCTTGTTCATGCCGGTGGCAAACGCGTTGACCTCGGGCGCGTTGTAGATCGCCACCTCTGGCATGCCGATGCCGGCCTGGCGGGCATGGCGCTGCACCGTCTGCACCAGCCACTGTTCGGCTTCGCTGCGCGGGCTGTCGATAACCTTGGCGCCGGTCATCATCTTCGCCGACCACTTGGACATGGCGAGGGAGACCAGCGCGCCGCCGAAGCCGATCACCGCGGCGAACACCAGCAGTGCGTTCAAATCGAGTCCGCCGCCGGATTCGGCGAGGATGCGGTCCACCCCGAGCAGCCTCATGGTGATGCTCAGGATGAAGACGACCGCCAGGTTGGTAATCAGAAACAGAACGACGCGTTTGATCACGAGTGACCCTTTCAAAAATTGAATCGATACCTTAGATCAAGACCGAAACTCCCAGTTCCGCACGACGGCGCCTTATCCCGCGACGGTCAGTTTCTCGAGTTCCGCGGACAGCGCCAGCCAGCGCTCCTCCGCCTCGAGCAGCTTTGCCCTTACCTGTGCTTGCTCCATCAGGCAGCGCTTCAGGTCCTCCTTGCGGCCGTCTGCGTACATATCGGGGGAGGCGATCAGCTTTTCAAGGCGTGTCCTTTCGATCCCCAGTGCCTCGATTTCCCGCTCCGCCGATTTGAGCCGGGTCTCCAGCGGTTTACGCCGGGCAAAGCGCCGGTTGCGTTCCTCGGCTTCCAGCCGTTTCTGCTCCCTGCGGCCGACCACTGGTGCTGCAGCGGCGCTTTCGGCCTGTTCCTTCGCGCGCAGCCGTCTGGCGTAATCCTCCAGGTCGCCGTCGAAGGGCTCCACCGTTCCGCCCTCCACCAGCCACAGTTCATCGGCGGTCGCGCGCAGCAGGCTGCGGTCGTGCGACACCAGCACCAACGCGCCTTCGTAATCCTGCAGCCCAAGGGTCAGCGCAAATCGCATTTCCAGGTCAAGATGATTGGTGGGCTCGTCCAACAGCAGCAGGTTCGGCCGTTGCCAGACGATCAGCGCCAGGGCAAGCCGCGATTTTTCGCCTCCCGACATCGGCGCCACCGGCTCGGTCACCTGATCGCCATGGAAATCGAAACCACCGAGAAAATTGCGCAACTCCTGCTCGCGCGTCCTCGGCGACAGCCGCATCAGATGCCACAGCGGGCTCTCCTCGGGACGCAACTGCTCCAGCTGGTGCTGCGCGAAATAACCGACCTGCAGGCCTTTGCCTTCGACCCGCTGTCCGGAGAGCGGTGCCAGCGCGCCCGCCAGCAACTTCATCATCGTCGACTTGCCGGCGCCATTGCGGCCCAGCAGGCCCAGCCGGCTGCCGGCCCGCAGCGTTAGCCGGATTTCACGCAGGACCCTCACATCGCCGTAGCCGGCTTCGACGCCGTCCAGCGTCAGCACGGGGTCGGGCTGTACCGCGGGCTGGCGGAACGCGAACTCGAACGGCGCATCCACGTGCGCGGCGGCGATTCTCTCCATGCGGGCGAGCGCCTTCATGCGGCTCTGCGCCTGGCGCGCCTTGGTGGCCTTGGCCTTGAAACGCTCGATGAAGGACTGCAAGTGGGCGATTTCGCGCTGCTGCTTGACGAAAGTGGCCTGTTGTTGCGCCAGTTGCGCGGCGCGTTGTATCTCGAAGGCGGAATAGTTTCCCGAATACAGTCGCAAGCGCTGGCCTTCGATGTGGCAGATGGCATCGGCTATCGCGTCGAGAAAATCGCGGTCGTGCGAGATCAGCAGCAGCGTCCCCGGATAGCTGGAAAGCCACTGCTCGAGCCAGACGATGGCGTCGAGGTCGAGGTGATTGGTCGGCTCATCGAGCAGCAGAATGTCGGAACGGCACATCAGCGCGCGCGCCAGGTTCAGCCGCACGCGCCAGCCGCCCGAGAACTGCGCGACCGGCCTGTCAATTTCGGAGTACGCGAAGCCCAGGCCATGCATCAGCTGCGCTGCGCGGGCGCGCGCAGAATATGCGCCGATGCGCAGCATGTCTTCATGAAGTTCAGCGATGCGCGTACCGTTGTGCGCCTGTTCCGCTGCCAGCAGTTCGCGTTCGAGTTTCCTCAGTTCCGCGTCGCCGTCGAGCACATGCTCGATCGCGGCCTGATCGGTGGCGGCGGTTTCCTGCGCAACTTGGGCGATAACCAGCCCGGGCTGAATCTCGAACTCGCCCGCGTCCTGGTGAATTTCGTCGAGGAGCAGCGCGAACAGGCTGGACTTGCCACTGCCGTTGGCCCCGGTGACGCCGATCTTCTGGCCGCGATTGAAGGTTAGACTCGCGCCTTCGAACAGCATCTTGATGCCGCGGCGAAGTTTCAGGTCGCGCAGTACGATCATGGCTCGCGGGTCAACGGATAAAGCGGGAGGAAACGCAGGTGGGGTGGCTGATGGGACTCGAACCCACGACAACCGGAATCACAATCCGGGACTCTACCAACTGAGCTACAGCCACCGTCCGAGAAGGCAAAACCAAGTGTTGAGTATTGAGTTTTGAGTTTTGAGTGACCGCGAGCACCAAAGAACGTCCCGCTCAAAACTCAACACTCAATACTCAGCACTGCCCGGATGGGCAAACCTGGCGTGCCCGACAGGAATCGAACCTGTAACCACCAGCTTAGAAGGCTGGTGCTCTATCCGGTTGAGCTACGGGCACGACTCTGAACCGGGCACGACCCCCGCTATCTGGTCGGGGTGGAGAGATTCGAACTCCCGACATCCTGCTCCCAAAGCAGGCACGCTACCAGGCTGCGTTACACCCCGGAGGGTCGCAACTATACCGATCAGGGGGTTAAAGGTCAATTTGAAGGTCGTGGAGGCATTGCGTTTTTCGCGGCGCCGAAACTAAGCTTGCACCCCCCTGCTATTTCTGCTATTAAAGCGATTTTTTTCGGACCGATCTGGCAAATGGCGACTGAATTTCACACCAATTTCAAGCCTTATGTGCCGAAGAAGGGCGAGGCTTACATGAGTCCGAAGCAGCTCGATCACTTCAGGAAGATACTCAATCAACTGAAGACCGAGCTCTCGCAGGACATCGACCGCACCGTGCACACGATGCAGGACGAAGCAACCGTGTTCGCCGATCCGAATGATCGCGCCAGCCAGGAGTCGGATATGGCGCTGGAACTGCGCAATCGCGATCGCGAGCGCAAGCTGATCAAGAAAATCGATGAAACGATCGCCAAGATCGACGCCCGCGAATATGGTTACTGCGAAAGCTGCGGCATCGAGATCGGCCTGAAGCGCCTGGAAGCAAGACCCACCGCCACCCTCTGCATCGACTGCAAGACCCTTGACGAGCTGAGAGAAAAACAGGTGGCCAACTAGGGAAGCTCTGCATAAGTCCCGCATGCGCGACCGAGGCGATTCGGGTCGAGGGCAAGACGGCGAGGACGCCGTGTAGCCGGACGGCTGTGACTCGTTAGCGGTACGCCCGTTTGCGGGAGCAGCCGTATAAGCGCTCCGTTTACCATGACTGACACAGCCTCCATGCGCTCCTGCCCGCCCCGAGGCTACGCCCGTCGAGTCCGGAGCGTACATAAGGAGGAGCCGACGCAGAGCGCCCGCTCAGGGCGGAGCAGGTTTCGTCGGCCTTGGCCGATGGATGCGACCCGGAGACGCTCGCATTGCACGCCGCTCATGTGCGCTCGATGGGACGCCTACGCGGTCACATCCCCAGAGGGGCCCCTGTTCCGCGCTCCGGCGTCCCTAGCAGTCATCCGCACCTGGCGCAACGCGCGTCGTCGGACATATGCAGAGCTTCCCTAGGCATGGAATGGGCTCGAAGCTGGTCCGGCGGGATTCAGCGTTGCTCGTGCGCGATGAGGTAGTCGTACGCGGGCAAAGTGAGGAACTCGACAAAATCTTCGGCGAGCGTCAGCTCCTCGAACATCTTTGCACCCTCCGGATATTTCCCGGCTGCGTAACCCTTGTCGCCGAGCAATTGCCGCACTTTTTCGAGTTCCTGCGGCACCAGTTCGCAGAATAATTCCTTGGTGACCTTACGGCCATCGTCCAGGATTCCGAGGGGACTGCGGATCCAGTGCCAGATCTGCGCCCGCGAAATTTCCGCGGTCGCGGCGTCTTCCATCAGGTTGAATATCGGCACACAGCCGGTGCCGGCAAGCCAGGCGCCCAGGTACTGGATGCCGATATTGATGTTGGTGCGCAACCCGGCTTCGGTGACCGGCCCCTTGGGCTGGAAATTGAGCAGATCTTTGGCGCTGACGTTCACGTCGCCACGCTTCTTGTGAATCTGGTTCGGGGTCTTCATGGCCTTGTCGAAGGCTTCCCTGGCGATCGCTACCAGCCCGGGGTGCGCAACCCAGGTTCCGTCGTGGCCGTCATTGGCCTCGCGATCCTTGTCGGCGCGTACTTTCGCCAGCGCCGCCTCGTTTGCGGCGGGATCGTTCTTGATCGGAATTTGCGCAGCCATGCCGCCCATCGCGAAGGCACCGCGCTTGTGGCAGGTCTTGATCAGCAGCAGGGAATAGGAGCGCATGAAGGGGCTCACCATGGTCACCAGATGCCGGTCGGCGAGGATGAAGTCCTTCTGGTTCCGGAATTTCTTGATGCAGCTGAAGATGTAGTCCCAGCGGCCGCAGTTCAGTCCCGCCGAGTGCTCGCGCAACTCGTACAGGATCTCTTCCATCTCAAAAGTCGCGAGAATGGTTTCGATCAACACCGTGGCCTTGACTGTACCTTGCGGAACGCCGAGTCCGTTCTGCGCGAAGACGAAGGCATCGTTCCACAGCCTCGCCTCCAGGTGCGATTCCATTTTCGGCAGGTAAAGATACACGCCCGAACCCTGCTTGATCCGGGCCTTGGCGTTGTGGAAGAAGTACAGGCCGAAGTCGAACAGGGATCCGGACATCGGCTGACCGTCGACGACCACATGCTTCTCGCTGAGATGCCAACCGCGCGGGCGCACCAGCAAAGTGCCGGTCTTCTCGGCGAGCCGGTATTGCTTGCCTTCGGGACTGGTAAAGGAAACGCTCCGATTGACCGCGTCGCACATGTTTATCTGGCCCTGCAACTGGCTGTCCCAGGTCGGGGTCGATGAATCCTCGAAGTCGGCCATGAACACGTTCGCACCGGAATTGAGCGCGTTGATCACCATCTTGCGGTCGGCCGGCCCGGTAATCTCGACGCGCCGATCCTGCAGATCCTGCGGTACCGGTGCGACCTGCCAGTCGGCCTCGCGCACGTGCCTTGTTTCGGGCAGGAAATCGGGCAGCTTGCCGGCGTCGAGTTCCTTCTGGCGCTGCGCGCGCCGGGCAAGTAGTTCTAAGCGGCGGGCGTTGAAGTTCCGATGCAACTTGGCGAGAAAGGCGAGCGCGTCGCCCGTGAGAATGTGCGCGAATTCGGGGGTGATGCGTCCTTGCACTTGCATGCCGGCGGGGATGTTCAGCTGAGTCATGTGGGGCTTCCGGTTGGTTCGAATTTTTACTTTGTGAAAAATAATTGCGCAAAATGATAAAAGTGAACGGCCGCGGTGGCAAGCACAGCTTGCCACACCGCGGCCGTGTGGCGCCCGGCGAAGCGCCTCGGTCGCGCATGCGAAGCATATGCGGAGCGGCCCGCAAGGCCTGGTTGGCGGTGAGTGCGCCAAGGGCGTTGACGAGCGGCTCCTGCGTGGGCAGCTGCCACAATTTATCGGTTCCATGGTGGGCGAGCGTGTACTCGATCGCAAGCGTGCCGCTGGGCCGCGCGCGGTCATTGCTTTACAATTGGCCCCTTCGAGTGCTTCGCATTACCGGTTGCAATTCAATCACATCCATTCACACGTCGAATCGAGGCCGTTTTCATGTACCAGCACATCAAGGTTCCTTCCACGGGACAGAAGATCACCGTAAACAAAAACTACACGCTGAATGTTCCCGCCAATCCGATCGTTCCCTTCATCGAGGGTGACGGCACCGGTGTAGACATCACGCCGGTGATGCGCAGGGTCGTGGATTCAGCGGTCCAGGTGGCCTATGGGGGCAAGCGCATGATCGTGTGGATGGAGATGTATGCCGGCGAGAAATCGTGCAAGGTCTACGGCGAAAACGTCTGGTTGCCGGAAGAAACGCTGCAGGCCAGCAAGGAGTTCGTGGTCTCGATCAAGGGTCCGCTCACCACGCCGGTGGGTGGCGGCATCCGTTCGATCAACGTGGCGTTGCGCCAGGAACTGGATCTGTACGTGTGTCTGCGCCCGGTGCGCTACTTCAGGGGCGTGCCGAGCCCGCTGAAACAGCCCGAAAAGACCGACATGGTGATTTTTCGCGAGAATTCCGAGGACATTTACGCGGGCATAGAGTGGGCCGCGGAATCCGAAGGTTCCCGCAAGGTGATCGATTTCCTGATCAAGGAGATGGGGGTCAAAAAAATCCGCTTTCCCCAGACCTCGGGAATCGGCATCAAGCCGGTCTCGCGCGAAGGCACCGAGCGCCTGGTGCGCAAGGCGCTCCAGTACGCAATCGCGAACAAGCGCAGGTCGGTTACCCTGGTGCACAAGGGCAACATCATGAAGTTCACCGAAGGCGCTTTCCGGGACTGGGGTTACGCGCTCGCCAAGCGCGAGTTTGGGGCGGAGCTGCTTGACGGCGGGCCGTGGATGAAACTGCCTAACGGGACGGTGATCAAGGATGCCATCGCCGACGCTTTCCTGCAGCAAATCCTGCTACGTCCGGACGAATACGACGTCATCGCGACGCTCAACCTGAACGGCGACTACATTTCCGACGCCCTGGCGGCCCAGGTAGGCGGCATCGGCATCGCGCCCGGCGCCAATACCAGTGATTCGGTGGCAATGTTCGAAGCGACCCATGGAACTGCGCCGAAGTATGCCGGCAAGGACTACGTCAACCCGGGGTCGCTGATTCTCTCCGCGGAGATGATGCTGCGTCACATGGGCTGGGTGGAAGCGGCCGAGCTCATCGTCAGTTCCATGGAGGCAGCTATCCGCGACAAAGTCGTGACCTATGACTTTGCCCGTCTGATGACCGGGGCCACGCAGGTCTCCTGCTCCGGGTTCGGCAACGCCATGATCGAGCGCATGAAGCATTGAGCTACCCGCAAAAACAAAAGCCCGCGACGGTGTCGCGGGCTTCGAATGTTCTGAACTTGCCGGCGCAGTCGATTGCGCCGCCCGGCAGCCTTTAGGCGGCCTGGATGTTGGAGGCCTGTTTCCCCTTTGGTCCCTGGGTGACTTCGAAACTCACCTTCTGGCCCTCTTTGAGCGTTTTGAAGCCGTTCATCTGAATTGCCGAAAAATGGGCAAACAAATCTTCGCTGCCGTCGTCGGGCGTGATGAAACCATAGCCCTTCGCATCGTTGAACCACTTTACAGTACCAGTTGCCATACTCCCCTTCCCCTGATGTAAAACGCGGGCAGGAAACCCACCGATTGTTTGAGTTTCAAGTCCGCGTTATCGGCAAAACCGGTACTGCAGTATCCTTGAAGCCAAACACCCATGCACTTTTTAGGTTATTTATTTTGGGAAGTCAAGTATGCTAAAACCTTCGCAAGCGTTTGTTGCAATGCGGTTTTAGGGAATCTGCCAATTCTCTGGCCGGGGCTGGATTCTGCGCTTGTAATTTCCCCGGTTATCAGCAAAATTAGGTATTGGTGAAGGCAGTGGAAGCGAGATAGCAGGTTATGGCGACGGGAACTCGCGACAGCACGCTTTTGGAGGCCGAGAAAAGCAAGGTCAAGCCCCCGCCCCTGTTCAAAGTCCTGCTGTTGAACGACGACTACACACCCATGGACTTCGTGGTCTCCGTTCTCCAGACGTTTTTTTCGATGACGCGAGAACAGGCGACCCAGATCATGCTCAAAGTACACAAGGAGGGCATGGGCGTGTGCGGGGTGTATCCTAAGGATGTGGCCGCCACCAAGGTCGAGCTGGTCATCGCTTTTTCGAGGCAGCATCAGCATCCGCTTCAATGCGTGATGGAGGAAACATGATTGCGCAGGAGTTAG
>CAZYTR010000193.1:0-10544 GCA_964650365.1 uncultured Alcaligenaceae bacterium
AGACCACCACTACGTCGATGCTGGCGTGGATCCTGGAGCACGCCGGGCTCAACCCGGGATTTCTGATTGGCGGGGTGCCGATCAATTTCGAGATTTCCGCGCGCGCCACAGAATCGGCATTTTTTGTCATCGAAGCGGATGAATACGACACCGCATTCTTCGACAAGCGCTCCAAGTTCATCCATTACATGCCGCGCACCGCGGTCCTGAACAATCTCGAGTTCGATCACGCCGATATCTTTCCCGACGTGGCGGCGATCGAAACCCAGTTCCACCATCTGGTGCGCACCATCCCGGGCAACGGCCTGATCATCGCCAGCGGCCGCGAGCAGAGCATGAAACGCGTCCTGGCACGCGGGGTCTGGAGCAAGGTGGAGCTGCTCGGCGTGGACAAGGGCTGGATTGCCAAGGCGCGCGATGAGCATGCCTTCGATGTGTTCTTCGAGGGCGGTCCGCGCGGCACGGTGAAGTGGGGTCTGCTGGGCGAGCACAATCGCAACAACGCGCTCGCAGCGCTTGCGGCCGCCCGACATGCGGGCGTTCCGGTCACCAAAGGCATCGACGCGCTTGCGGAGTTCAGGAACGTGAAACGGCGCCTGGAAGTGCGTGGCACCGTCAACGACATCACGATATACGACGACTTCGCGCACCATCCCACCGCCATCGAGACCACCATCGCGGGTCTGCGTAGCAAGGTCAATGGTGCGCGCATCTTTGCCGTCCTGGAACCGCGCTCGAACACCATGAAGATGGGCGTGATGAAGGATGCACTGGCGGGGTGTCTCGCCGGGGCCGACCTGGTGTTCTGCTACACCAACGGGCTGGGCTGGGATGCCAGGCCGGTGCTCGCGCCGCTCGGTGCGAAATCGGCCTGCTTCGACGATCTAGTAAAGCTGACGGAAGCAATCGCCGCCGCCAGCCGGCCTGGCGACCACGTGCTGGTGATGAGCAACGGTGATTTCGGCGGCATTCACAGCATGCTTCTGGAAGCGCTCAAGCGTTAGCTGGTTATTGCGGACCCCGAAAAACAACGCCAACGTCATGATCGTCTATATCCACGGGTTCAACAGTTCCCCGGGATCACACAAGTCCAATCAACTGCGCGATTGCCTTGCCGCGCTCGGTCGGGGCGCGGAATTCGTCTGCCCTGCGTTGCCGCACTGGCCTAAGCAGGCGATGGCGCTGCTGGAGCGCGAAGTCGCGCACGTGCCGCGAGAGGACGTTACGCTCGTCGGCAGTTCTCTCGGCGGTTTCTACGCCACGGCTCTCACCGAGAAGACCGGAGTGCGCTCCGTGCTGGTGAATCCTGCGATCACGCCGCAGGTGGGTCTGCGCGCCTACCTCGGCCCGCAGAAGAATCTTTACTCGGGCGAAGAGTACGTGCTCACCGAGGAACACCTCGCACAACTCGCCGAATTGAACGCGCCGAAACCGGCGAGGCCGGACCGCTATCTGCTGATGCACACCACCGGAGACGAATTGCTCGACTGGCGCGTCGCGGTCGACCATTACCACGGCTGCCGGCAGGTCATCGTGCAGGGCAGCGATCACGGGTTCAAGGAGTTCGGCGACTATCTGGAGATCGTTCTCGAATTCGCCAAATGAGGAATGCGCTTCCCGTATAATCGCGCGCTCGCTTTTCCCCTCACCCCTCACGCCTCAGCAGCGCAGCACATGAACGTTTTCTTCGAAGAGGACGGCGGCTTCAAGGTCGGCACCGTGCTCGCTGATAACAACACTTCGCTCCAGGTCGAAACCCTGCACGGCAAACGTAGCAAGGTAAAGGCCGCGGCGGTGCTTATCCACTTCGAGCACCCGGCGCTGTCTCAGTTCATTGCGGAGGCGAAAAAGATCTCCGAAGAAATCGATCCGACGTTTCTGTGGGAATGCTGCGGCGAGGCCGAGTTCTCATTCGAGCAACTGGGGCGCGAGTACTTCGGGCGCGAACCCGGGGCGCAGGAAAGCGCCGGCCTGCTGATGCGGCTGCACGCTACCCCGACGCATTTCTACAAGAAGCGCAAAGGCCATTACAAGGCCGCACCCCCGGATGCGCTGAAGTCGGCGCTCGCCAGCATCGAGCGCAAGCAAAAGCGGGCGGTGCAGCAGGCCCGCTACCTCGAGCAGCTTGGTCGGTTCGAGTTGCCGGAGGAACTGCAGCCGATGCTCCAAGAACTGCTTTACCGGCCCGACAGGAACACAATCGAGTTCAAGGCGCTGGACCAGGCCGCGGTCCAGGCGCGGCTGACGATTCCGAAGTTGCTGGAAAAATGCGGTGCGCTGCCGTCCAGCCACGACTATCACTACGGGCGCTTCCTGTTCGAATACTTTCCCGGGGGCACCGGCTTCGATGCGGCGCTCACGGCAGCCGATCCCGGTGCGCTGGAAACTGCGAAAGTGGCGGCGTTCAGCATCGACGACGCAACCACCACTGAGATCGACGACGCGTTCTCGGTCACCCGGCTTGCAAACGGCAACTGGCAGATCGGTGTGCACATCGCCGCACCGGCGCTTGGGCTTACGGTCGGATCGCCGCTGGATATCGAAGCAGCAAAGCGGCTGTCCACCGTCTACTTCCCGGGAAACAAGATCACTATGCTGCCGGAATCCGTGATTGACCAGTACACCCTTTCGGAGGGCCACGATCGTCCGGCGCTGTCGATGTACGTGGAAGTGACGCCCGAACTGGAAATCGTCGGCAACCGCAGCGCGGTCGAACGGGTCGGGATCGCCGCGAACCTGCGCCACGACAGTCTCGAGGAGCAGTTCAACCAGGACAGGGTGACGGCAGGTCAAGTGGACTGTCGATTCGGCGCCGAACTGCTGCTGCTGTGGCGGTTTGCGACGCGGCTGGAGCAACACCGCGGAAAGGAAGAGCCGGGACTCGCGCGCGCGGATTACAACTTCCATGTCGATAATGAACGGGTCAGCATCGTCGAGCGCAAGCGCGGATCGCCCATCGACAAGGTTGTCTCCGAACTGATGATCCTGGTCAATACCGAGTGGGGCCGGCAGCTTGCACTCAATGAAATCCCGGCGCTGTACCGGGCGCAGGGAAACGGCAAAGTGAAGATGTCGACGCTGCCGGCGCCGCATCAGGGGCTGGGTGTCTCCCAGTACATCTGGGCGAGTTCCCCGTTGCGCCGTTACGCGGACCTGGTGAACCAGCGGCAGTTACTGGCGCTGTATCGCCATGAGGCACCGCCCTACCCGCCGAAGCACGAGCGACTGCTGGTGATCCTGCGGGACTTCGAGCTGGCTTACGAGGCTTATGCGGAGTTTCAGCGCAACATGGAGCGCTACTGGTGCCTGCGCTGGCTGATCCAGGAAGGCGTCGCAACCGTGGAAGCGGAGGTGCTCAGGGAGGAACTTGCAAGAATCGGTCACCTCCCGCTGGCCGTCCGGGTGCCCTCATTGCCACCGCTTGCTCCGGGGAGGCGGGTGGAACTGGCAATTTCCGACATTGACCTGATTGAACTGACACTGCATTGCGAGTTCAAACGGCTGACGGATGAAATTGCGCGCTGACAGCTGCCTCGCAGTTATTTAGAATTGGCGCAGCGTCCCTTCTCCTACTTCGCCAAGCGGATTTGCCGGATATCTCGATCAGCGCGTTCGACACCCGAGGCAGCCTCGCCGCCAGCCTGTCGGTCTCTCCGCCGCCGCCCACCGGCGACATCCTGCCGGTCACGCTGGCGTTTTCCATCGTTTTCCACGCCGTTTTGCTGCTGATCACATTCGCGCCACCGAATTTTGCCGGAAGGAATTTTGTTCCCCAGCTGGAGGTGGTGCTGGTCAACTCGAAGGCATCCGCGAAGCCGCTCAAGGCCGATGCGCTGGCACAGGCCAGTCTGGATGGGGGCGGCAATACCTCGGCAAAAGCCAGGGCGAGCGCCAATCTGCCGAAAGTGAGTAACCTCGAGCCATCCCAGGAAGTGCAGCTGGCGGCGAAAAAGGTTCAGCGACTCGAGGAGGAAGCGCAGCGGCTGCTGCGTCTGGCTCAAGGTAGCCTCCCGACCGCGACTGACACCGAGCCTGAACCCACAGCCGCCCAGCACGAGCGCCTGGAAGACCCGGCCTTGCAGCAGCGGCGCCTGTTGATTGCGCAACTCGAGGCGCGGATCGAAAAAGAGATGAAGGAATACCAGGAGATGCCGCGCCGCAAAGCCATCGGGTCGCGCACCGAGGGTGTCGTTTACGCCGAATACGTGGACAAGTGGCGCCGGCGCATCGAGCAGGTCGGCACCAGCAACTACCCGGAGGAAGCGAAGCAGCGCAGGATCTATGGATCGCTGTTGATGACCGTACACATCAAGGCGGATGGCAGCGTGGAGAAAGTCGAGATCGACCGCTCATCGGGACATCGTTTGCTCGATGCAGCCGCCAGGCGCGTGGTCGAACTTGCCGGCCCGTTCACGCCCTTCCCTGCAGTGGTGCGCAAGGACTGGGACATACTGAGCATTTCTCGCACCTGGATGTTTACCCGCAGCGACCTTGAACTCGTCGCTTCCCCATGAAGGACCGCTACGCGGTAATCGGCAACCCGATTGCCCACAGCAAGTCGCCGCAAATCCACGCGGCGTTTGCGCGGCAGACCGGCCAGGATATCGAATACACGCGCCTGTTGGCGCCACCCGGCGGCTTTCGCGGCGCGGTGGAAGACTTTCGCGCCGCGGGCGGCAAGGGCGCAAACGTGACCGTGCCTTTCAAACTGGAGGCCTTCGAACTGGCCGATGAGGTATCGCTGCGCGCCAAGGATGCGCAGGCGGCGAATTTCCTGAACTTCGAGAGCGGGCGCATCCTCGCCGACAATACCGACGGTGCCGGCCTCACCCGCGACATCGTCGGTAATCTCGGCTTCAGCATGTCCGGCCGGCGGATGCTGCTGATGGGCGCGGGAGGCGCGGCGCGGGGTGCGCTGCAGCCGCTGCTGGCGCAGCAGCCGGCAATACTTGCCATTGCAAATCGCACTGTCGATAAAGCACTTAAGCTTGCCGAGACATTTCGCCACCATCCGTCGGCGGCCTCCTCGGTATTGTCGGGTTTGCGCTACGACGAACTGCCGGGACATCACTTCGATGTGGTGATCAACGCGACCTCCAGCAGCCTGCAGGGCGAATTGCCACCGTTGCCGGCGGGAGTGTTCGCCGAGGGCTCGCTTGCCTACGACATGATGTACGGCAAGGGACTCACGCCTTTTCTTGCGTTTGCGCAAGCGCAGGGCGCGGCGCGCCTTGCCGACGGACTCGGCATGCTGGTCGAGCAGGCCGCCGAATCGTTCTTCCTTTGGCGCGGCGTGCGCCCGGAAACCCGTCCAGTCATCGAACTGCTGCGAAGCCAATGAAGCGACTGCTGCGCTGGGCCTGGCGGAGCGTCGCCCTCGTGCTCGCCGCGATCGTCGTCTATCAGTTCTGGATATTCGGCAACGTGGTCTGGTGGGTCTGGTTCAATCCTTCCGCCAGCGCATTCATGGAACGACGGCTGGAAGTCCTGCAGGAGGACAACCCCAAGGCGGCGCTGCGCCACAAATGGGTTCCCTATGAGCGCATCTCGATAAATCTCAAGCGCGCACTGATCGCGGCCGAGGACGCCAAGTTTCTCGACCACGATGGCTTCGACTGGGAGGCGATCCAGAAAGCCTACGAGAAGAACATCACCAAGGGAAAGATCGTTGCCGGCGGTTCGACCATCAGCCAGCAATTGGCCAAGAACCTGTTTCTGTCCGGCAAGCGCACGCCGTGGCGCAAGGCACAGGAAGCGCTGATCACCGTCATGATCGAGAACGTCATGACGAAGCGGCGCATTTTCGAGATCTACCTCAACATCATCGAATGGGGAAACGGCGTGTTCGGCGCCGAGGCCGCGGCACGTCACTACTTCGACACCAGTGCGGCCTATCTCGATGCCGAGCAGGCGGCGCGGCTTGCCGCAATGGTGCCGAAGCCGCGCTACTATGACCGGGTGCGCTACACCCCGCTGCTGGAGCAGCGCGCCGCCATCATTCTGGGGCGCATGAATTACGTGGAGGTCCCGTAGCGAAGCTGAGGACAAGTCCGCAATGACGCTAACGTATAATTCGCCAACTTCTCCGGCGCCGTCATGCTCATCCATCCGCAGTTCGATCTCGTAGCGCTCCATCTCGGCCCGTTCGCGGTGCGCTGGTACGGACTGATGTACCTGCTGGCCTTCGTCATCGTGCTGGTGCTCGGACGTTACCGCATCAGGACCCAGCCGTGGCTGGGCTGGACCAAACGCGATCTCGACGACATCCTGTTCCTCGGCGTGCTCGGCGCGGTACTGGGTGGGCGGCTCGGCTACGTGTTGTTCTACAAGTTCTCCGAGTATCTGTACGATCCGGTGCGAATCCTCTTCCTGTGGGAAGGTGGCATGTCCTTCCACGGTGGCTTTCTTGGCGTGCTGGTCGCGATGCTGTGGTTCGCGCGCTCGCGTCACAAGAGCTGGCTGGCGGTGACTGACTTCATCGCGCCGCTGATTCCGCTCGGGCTGGGCGCCGGCAGGATCGGCAACTTCATCAATGCGGAACTGTGGGGACGACCCGCCAATGTCCCGTGGGCGATGGTTTTTCCGAGCGTGGACAACCTGTCGCGCCACCCCTCGCAGCTCTACGAATTCATTCTCGAGGGCCTGGTGTTGTTCGCGCTGCTGTGGTGGTTCTCCAGGCGCTGGCGGCCCCTCGGCGCGGTATCCGGGCTGTTCCTGATCGGATACGGGACTCTGAGATTCCTCGTCGAATTCACCCGCGAGCCGGACGGTTTCCTGGGACTGCTTGCGCTGGGTTTGTCGATGGGCCAGTGGTTGAGCCTGCCGATGGTGTTAGGCGGCATCGCGCTGCTTGCGTGGTCCAACCGGCGCAAGTCAACGAGGGCTGGTTGAGGACTATTTGCGGACTAGTTAAGGTCGCGCGGTTTGGTCGGCGGGCTCGCCGCAAAGAAACTGCGGCGGTTGATCAGGCGCCGGAAGTTGTCCAGTGACAGCAAGTGCGAATAGATCTTTTCCAGCACGCCGGCGACGAGCAGCTGGTGCAGCTTGTCGTCGTCAAGCGATTCGAGCGCATTTCTTGCAACGCGGTGCATGCCGTCCAGTTGCATGGTGAAGCCTTCCACCTCAGCCTTCATCGCGAACGGCTCCAGCAATTCAAGCCCCCCCAGCAGTTTGCATAACTCCTCCGCGCGCACGAGGTCGCTCTCGTAGTCGTAGATCAGCTTCTCCAGCGCGCTCCATTGCGGCAGCGTGTTGCCTTCTTCATCGTATAGCGGCTCGCCGCCGTCCTGAACGGCGCTCGCTTCCACGCACACGATGCGTTCCTTCTGCGTTTCGCCGTCAAGCGTCACCCTGGCCATGCAAAAAGGGTAGCGTCGCACGTAAGCGGGCAGATAGACCCGGCGGTCCCAGGTGCCGTCGGTGAGAATGAAAAGATTCTGCATGGACTGCATGCCGAGTACGGCAACTGCGTTGAAACTCTTGCCTTCATCCGCGCTGACGAAGACGATTGGATAGTCGCGGCTGGCCGGTCCGAATTCGGCCAGACTGATCGGCATTGCGTGCAGGCGGTGGAACACCGCAGGCGTCTCTTCCACCATGTGCGGCAGGACCACCTTGTGGTTCTTTCGCAGCGGGGTGATCTGCTCGTAGCCCAGCGGCGGCTCGATTTTCATGGGGTGGGGCGTCGTTTTGCCGGAATTTGATTCCAGTATAATAGCGCCCTGATTCGGGCGCATCGAGTTTCGCTCAGGTAATGATGGGGACGTAGCTCAGCTGGGAGAGCGTCGCGTTCGCAATGCGAAGGTCGGGAGTTCGATCCTCCTCGTCTCCACCAAAACACAAAAGGGCCACGATTCGGTGGCCCTTTTTGTTTTGTGGGATCGAGTCGGTGAGAACTCCCTCGAGTTCGACCAGCGAAGTCCGGGGGACTTCGCGCAGGACGCCGAGTCCATTGGGAAACTGTAACTACAGTTCGACACGGGTACCGAGCTCAACCACGCGATTGGCGGGGATCTTGAAAAATGTCGTGGCGCTTGCGGCATTGCGCGACATCAGGGCAAAAAGCTTCTCGCGCCACAACGCCATGCTGGGCCCGACTTTCGGGATCAGCGTCTGCCGGCTCAGGAAGAATGAAGTTTCCATCATCTCGAACTTCAGTCCCTTCGCAGCAGCGAGCTCGAGCGCATGCGGCACGTCCGGTTCATCCTTGAAACCGTAGTGCGCGATAACCCGGTAGAAATCGCTGCCCAGCGGCATGATCTCGATGCGCTCTGCGTCCGGAACGTGAGGGATGTCGCGCGTATCCACGGTGAGCAGCACGATGCGCTCGTGCAGAACTTTGTTGTGGTTGAGGTTGTGCAGCAGCGCATGCGGCACGCCTTCCGCAGCCGCAGTCAGAAACACCGACGTGCCGGGAACCCGGGTGGGCGGATGTGCAGTGACGCTCTGGATGAACGGTTCGATCGGTATCGCTCCCGGAGCCAGGCGCTCCATCAGCAGTTGGCGACCACGCTTCCAGGTGGACAGCACCGCGAACAACAGGATTGCAACGACGATCGGAAACCAGCCGCCATGAAAGAGTTTGATCGCGTTGGCGCTGAAGAATGACAAATCGATGGCAAGAAAGATCAACAGGAGCGGAAGTGCAATCCATAGCGGCCACTTCCACAATTTACGTACCAGGACAAAGGCGAGGATGGTGTCGATTGCCATCGTGCCGGTCACTGCTATACCGTACGCCCCCGCGAGATTACTCGATGAGCCGAAGCCGAGCACCAAGCCGATCACTGCCGCCAGCAGGGCCCAGTTGATCCAGGGCATATATATCTGACCGATTTCGCTTTCTGACGTGTGAGTGACTTCCAGGCGCGGGCAGTAGCCGAGCTGGATTGCCTGGCGTGTCAGCGAGTACGTGCCCGATATGACCGCCTGTGACGCGATTACGGTTGCCATGGTCGCCAGTATTACCATCGGGTAAAGCGCCCATTCCGGAGCCATGTGGTAGAACGGGTGTGCGAGGGCGGCAGGGTCATGAAGGATCAATGCGCCCTGGCCGAAGTAATTGAGCAACAGCGCCGGCATGACGTAGGCGCCCCAGGCGAGACGGATCGGCTTCTTGCCGAAATGGCCCATGTCCGCATACAACGCTTCAGTGCCGGTGATCGCCAGTACGACTGCGCCGAGTACCAGGAAGCCGCCCCAGGCATTCTCGGCAAAGAACCTCACCGCGTAGCCGGGCGAAACCGCAACGAGCACACCCGGGTACTCCATGATGTTGATGATGCCGAGCAGGGCCAGCACCGCAAACCAGACGACCGTGATCGGACCAAACAACGCTCCGACCATCTCCGTGCCTTTCTGCTGAAACAGAAACAGTCCGATCAAAATTACGATCGTGATCGGGATGACGAAAGGTTGCAGCGCGGGCGTGGCAACTTCCAGCCCTTCCACCGCCGACAGCACCGAAATGGCCGGTGTGATAATGCCATCCCCGTAGAACAGCGCGGCTCCGAAAAGTCCGAGCGTCATCAGGAGCCAGCGACCGCTGGTACCGCTGGCTGTGGCGCGCAGAACCAGGGCCAGCAGGGCCATGATCCCGCCTTCGCCGCGGTTGTCGGCGCGCATCATGAACATTACGTATTTGAGCGTAACGACGATGACGAGCGCCCAGAACACCAGCGACAACACGCCGAGCACGTTGCCATAGCTGGCGGCCACAGGGTGAGTGCCGCTGAAAGCCTCCTTCATTGTGTATAAGGGGCTGGTGCCGATGTCGCCAAAGACCACCCCGATGGCCGCGACCGCCAGAGTAAATACGTCGGGTTTCCGGTCGTTTGCGGAAGCGGATCTCATCATGGTTTCGTTTTTTTTTCCTCCGCCGGGGGCCGAGAGGCTGGGGGCCATCGGTTATCATCGCCAAACGCTTTTCAACGCTGGCCGCGAAGGGCCGGGCCTTGTTGTGGCGCAACATTCTATACCGCGGAGCGGGCCGTGACCAAACAGGCAATCAGCACCAAGGACGCCCCCCAGGCGATCGGAACCTATTCCCAGGCCGTGCAGGCGGGCGGCACGATTTACCTTTCCGGCCAGATTGGGCTCGATCCGGCGACCATGCAAGTGGTCGAAGGCATTGACGCGCAGATCCATCGCGTGTTCGGCAATCTGCGGGCGGTGGCCGCCGCATCCGGCGCGAGCCTGGACGACGTGGTGAAAGTCACGGTGTTCCTTACCGATCTTGGGAATTTCGCGCGCCTGAACGAGATCATGGCGCAGTACTTCAGGCAACCGTTTCCGGCCCGCTCCGTGGTCGGCGTTTCCCAATTGCCGCGCGGTGCGCTGGTGGAGATCGAGGCGATCCTTGTCAAGGGGTGAGGCGTGAGGGGTGAGGGGTGAGGGGTGAGGCGAGAGGCGAGAGGCGAGAGGCGTGAGGCGTGAGGCGAAACGACACCATAGCGCCCTCAAAAGAGGCTCGTCTCAATGGAGGCGCGTGGCGTGAAACGGGCAATGCCAAAGAAAGCCAAGCAATCCGCTCGTCAAACGACGGT